>SLSW01000269.1 GCA_007130245.1 Micromonosporaceae bacterium | reverse complement strand
TGACGGCGAAAGCTACTGGCTGGAAACCATTCGGACGCCACCTGGCCAGGCGCACGCGCGTCGAGGCTCCGCGAAGCCTTGACACCGCGGACTGCGGACGCCCTATCACCCCGGTCTTCTCCCAGACACCCAATCCAACGCTATGCGGCAAACCCTCACGCGCCATTACTCCGTCCCGCAGTTGCGACACGAACACTTGCGGATCGAAGCCAGCGGCTCTACACAGCGCCACCGCCCGGTTCTCCTCACTAGCCAACCCGGCGAACAAATGTGCTGGATGACAATGCTGTACACCCGCCGCCTCCCCTTCGATCAGCGCAACCTTCACAGCACAACGCACATCATCGCTCCATGCTGGTGCAGGCTCTGAAAACCCTCGATACAGCTTGTGGCGGGCGACCCACACGACCTCACGCAACAGCCGGTCCACCTCAGCAACGAAGGGGTCACTGTGGCTCGCGGCAGCGACATTCGCGATCGGCTCTACGATCGATCCAGCACGAGTCTGGTCTACGCCTTCCAGGCGACGAGCAAACGGAGGTTTGACCACCTCAACCAGCGCAGTCAACACATGCCCAGTATCAACCCTGAGCACCCGGCCACGCCAGCCACGATAGTACGCCAACACCAGCACACCGAGCAGCTCTCGCCCTGCAGTTGCCACATCGCCTCCACAGCCAATGCTCGCTAACGCTTCCTTCCGACTAGGTTAAACCGTGCAACTGAACCTGCTGCCAATCCCGGGACTGTCTGAAACTTCGTGGGTGATGCGGTGATCCAGGATGCTGGGGGAGACTGTCAGACGAACGGTGTAACCGGTCAGCGCTGTTCTTTAGTTGGTGGTGCTGGGTGTGATGCGGCCTTCGAAAGTTATAGCGAAGGCGTTCGATGCCGGTTTCCACCGCGTTGCCCAGCGTGCCCGTCCCTTGCCGGTGGGGTCAAGCGACCGGGTGACCAGGTACAGGCACTTGAGCGCGGCCTGCTCGTTGGGGAAGTGGCCGCGGGCTCGCACGGCCCGCCGGTAACGGGCGTTGATCGACTCGATGGCGTTGGTACCCGGTATGAAGTCTGGCGGAGGCCCGCGTGGTGTTCTGCTGGTCCGGCGGGTGTCGGGCATACGGTGTGACCGTCCGGAACAGGGGCTTTCGGGGAACACGTATGGGCAGGCCGTTCTTACTCGATGGGCTGCGAGCCCGTGTTAGTAGTTGGCCGCCCCTGCGACTGGTCCGGCTGCGCTGTGAGCGCGTATCCGTAGGTGTCGTTCCGTCCAGCGGTTCCCCATCGATTCAGCGGTGAAGGGAGCTGTGTGGTGGTGCGGTATATCGGGATGGATGTGCATCGGGAGTTTGCGCAGCTGGCGGTCGTCGAGGACGGGCTGGTTCGCGACGAGGGCCGCATCGGGGTGACGCCGGAGGCGTTGCGACAGTGGGCCACCGGGCTGCGCCCTGATGATCATGTCGCGTTGGAGGCGACCGGGAACAGCGATGCGATCGCAACTCTGCTGACCCCGCTGGTGGGCAGGGTAGTGGTGTCGAATCCGTTGAAGACCCGGGCGATCGCGGAGGCAAAGGTCAAGACCGACAAGGTTGACGCGCGGATCTTGGCGCAGCTGCTGGCGGCGGACTTCTTGCCGCCGGTGTGGTTGCCTGATGATCGCACCCGCAGCCTGCGCCGGCAGGTGACCCGCCGCGCCCATCTGGTGCGTGCGCCTACTCGGATCAAGAACCAGGTTCATGCAATCCTGGCTCGCAACCTCGCCCCGACGCCGCCGGTGTCGGACCTGTTCGGCAAGACCGGGCGTCACTGGTTGGCGCGGCAGGAGCTACCAGCCGATGAACGTTGCAGCGTGCAGGCACTTTTGCGGCAGTTGGACTTCCACGGCCAGGAACTGGCCATCGTGGATAAGGAACTGGCTGTCGAGGCGTACGCCGACCCGGCGGTCGCCCGGTTGATGACCATCCCCGGCGTCGACGCCATCGCGGCGATCTCCATCGTCGCCGCGGTGGGTGACTTCGCCCGCTTCAGCGACGCAGACAAGCTCGTGGCCTATGTCGGGCTCAACCCCAAGGTGCGTCAGTCCGGCAGCTCAGCGCCCGTGCATGGCCGGATCAGCAAGGCCGGCCGCGCGCAGGTTCGGGGTGTGCTGGTCGAGGCCGCGTGGTCAGCAAGCCGCGCTCCTGGTCCACAGCGCGCGTTCTTCAAGCGCATCAAAGCCCGCCGCGGCTTCCAGGTCGCCGTAGTCGCCACAGCCCGCAAGATGACAGCCCTGGCCTGGCACCTGGTCACCAAAGACCAGGACTACGCCTTCGCCCGGCCCGGTCTTGTCACACACAAGCAACGCGAGCTCGAACTGGCCGCCGGGGCGCCATCGCGACGCGGCAACTTCGGAACGCCCGGCGCTGCCTACAACGACAAACAACGACGCGCAGCCGAAAGCGCCCTGGTCGAACAAGCCGAATGCGCCTACGAAGTCCTCGTGGCCCACTGGCAGCCTCACAACCCAGCCAACACGCGCGGGAGGACTTGACGATTTCATCCGTGGAGCAGATCACCCGCCGGATCTCCGGGTCGTAGTCCAGGAACGGAATGAACTCCGACCAGGCTCGCTGCCACAGCTTGACCACCGCCGGATACCGGGCATCCCAGGTCTGGGTGAACTCCTCGAAGCGGGCCTCGGCGGCCTCGGCGGTCGGGGCGGTGTAGACCGGCCGTAGGTCCTTGGCCAAATTGTCCCAGTGCTGCCTGGCGGCGTACCGGAAGCTGTTGCGGATCAGATGCAAAACGCAGGTCTGCACCTGGGCCAGCGGCCAGGTGGTGGTGATCGACTCGTCCAGGCCCTTGAGCCCGTCGCAGACCACAATGCACACATCGGCCACACCGCGGTTCTTCAACTCGGTGAGCACCGCCAGCCAGAACTTCGCTCCCTCGGAGCCGTCGCCTGCCCACAGCCCGAGGACGTCGCGTTCGCCGTTGACCGTCACGCCGACGACCACGTAGATGGGCCGGTTGACCACCTGCCCGTCGCGCACCTTGACCACAATGGCGTCGATGAAGATCACCGGGTAGACGCGGTCCAGCGGCCTGTTGCACCACTCGGTCATCTCCTCGAGCACCTTGTCGCTGATCCGAGAGATCGTGTCCTTGGAGACCTTCGCCCCGTACACCTCGGCGAAGTGGGCGGCCACCTCACCGGTGGTCAACCCCCGCGCGGAAAGCGACAGCACGATCTGGTCGATGCCATCCAGCCGCCGCTGCCGCTTGCGCACCAGCTGCGGGGCGAAACTGCCGTCGCGATCGCGCGGCACCTCGATCTCGACCGGGCCGATCTCAGTCAGCACCGTCTTGGGCCGGGTGCCGTTGCGCGAGTTGCCGCCATCGCGGCCGGCGGCCTCGTGCTTGTCGTAGCCCAGGTGCTCGCTCATCTCCGCATCCAGAGCGGTCTCGAGCACCTGCTTGGTCAACCCCGTCAACGCACCGTCCGGGCCGACCAGGTCGACCCCGTCGGCGCGGGCCTTGTCCACCAGTTCCTTCGCGAGCTGCTGTTGATCAATTTGAGCCGGCATAGGCTCGATGCTCTCGGCCATTACCAGTCCTTCCCCGCCAAGCTGTCACGCTCGGCGTGTCGGGACCGGTTACACCGTTGCTCGGACAGACCCGGTCCGGCCGGTCTCATCGGCATGGCCACAGGCGGCATGCAACGGAATCCATCGAGCCGCGCACCACCTCCACCATGATCAACGCTTTCGCGAAAGAGGGAGGCTAGGCAGCACGCTACGTAGGCATGAACGACTTGGCAGGGTAAGTCCCACTGTCAGCAAATTTCCTTATCGAACGGACTCCGTATGACATTTACCCTTAACGGTCCATCGAGCACTCCATAACTAGGAGAATCTGAAGCCGAACAGCCCCGGCACTGCCCGATGTCGGGGCGCGTGAACGTGCTTTGGGTGCCATTCATGTTTCGGGGTCCATGCATGTTTAGGGGTCCATGCATGCTTCGGGTCGTACTTGAGGAAGTCCTTCGCACCCTTTGCCCATCCGCTGACGACCCCCGTCGCATAGCCCCCTGGCGTGAATACACTAGTCCCAACTGCTTGGTCGATGTTCGCCCCGGTCCAGTAACCAAGATGCGAGAGATCGTCTACATTCGGTGATCCATACAAGTGTTGCCCAACCCGAAAATTGGCCTTGTCCGACAGAGTCGCCTTGCGGTGGCTTCTGACGTCGTTGGGGTTGGGTGACGCACCCGTTGGCTTGACGGCTGTCGTGGTGGTACCGCGCGGTGCCGCATCGACAGCTGAGGAAGGTGAGGGGGTGTAACCGCCAAGGGCGCGGCGTGCCGCTCCGACAAGTGCGCCGCCAAATGCGCCGAGTCCTGCGCCGCTGGCGGTACTGGTGGCAAGGCCTTGCCAGGTGAACTCGTCTGGTCCAAGTCCAGTGTAGGCGCCGTAGGACGCGGCGCCGCTAGCGGCACCTGTGACTATGCCGGTGGCGACGATGCCACAACCACCGCATAGGGGAATGGTGACCACACCAGCGACCACGCCGACGGCAACGCTAGCCACGGTGGCGCGTTCGCGGGCGCGTTGGTCTTTGTGGGCTTGGATGGCTGCTGCGGAGGCTTGATGGCAGGCGAGGTCACCGACCTGGCAGCGTTGCACTTCGTGGCCGGCGATGGTGAAGGTGCAGGTGCCGCCGATGCTGATGCCGCTGCCGCAGCCACCGCCGTCGTGTTGAACGGGATACAACCCGGTGGGGTCGGACATGCCGATCGGGTTGTTGTTGGCGTAGCTGTAGCCGTTGATTTGTTGGTGGTCGGCCACGTCGAGGATGGGGTCGATGGTGATGAATCGGCCGGTGGTGGGGTCGTAGGATCTGGCGCCGATGTGGATGAGGCTGGTGGGGTCTTTGATGCCGCCGACGAAGTGTTGTTGGCCGGGCCAGGTTTGGGGGTCTTGGCCGCGGGGGTTGCCGTAGGGGTCGAGGCGGCGGATGTGTTCGACGGCGGTGAAGGCGTTGACGCTGTGGGTGGCGGTGGTGCCGTGGTGGTCGACGCCCATCCAGGTCCAGTCGGCGACGTCGGTGCCGGTTTGTACGGC
>SLSW01000178.1 GCA_007130245.1 Micromonosporaceae bacterium | reverse complement strand
GCCGCGCTGGTGGTGCTCTACCCGCTGTCGCGCTGGGCCCGCTACAGTCGGCCGGCCGAGCAGGTCACCGAGCGCCCGGCGATGACCGAGGAGAGCATCCAGCGCGACCGCGGTGAGACCGAGGAACACGAGCCGACCATGTCGCTACGTGCGGCGCTGCTGCCGTACGGGCTGCTGACCGGGCTGGCGATCCTGCTGCTGGCGATCCCCCCGGTGGTCGACGTGCTCGAGCAGGTCGAGTTCGGACCGTACTTCCCGGAGGTCGCCACCGGCTACGACGTGGTCGCCGAGGAGGAGCGGCCCTACTCGCCGATCGCACCGCTGACCCACCCGGGCACCCCGCTGCTGCTCGCTTCGCTGCTGACATGGCTGATCTTCCGCGGGCGCGGATTCATGGCGGCCAAGGAGCGCCGTGCCGGCACCCAGCCGGTGTGGTCCACCCTGGCCGGCGACGCCACCCCCGCCTCGGTGGCGATCATCGCGTTCCTGATCCTGGCCGCGGTGATGTCCGACTCGGGCCAGACCGAGGTGCTGGCCCGCGGCATCGGCGACGTGTCCCCGCCGCTGGTGTACGCGTTCGGCGCCACCTTCATCGGCCTGCTCGGGGCGTTCATGACCTCCAGCAACACCGCCTCCAACGTGCTGTTCGCGGAACTGCAGCAGGATGTGGCCGACGGTGCCGGGCTACGCGAGAGCGGCATCATCGCCGCCCAGAGCGCCGGTGGCGCGATCGGCAACGCCATCGCGCCGGCCAACATCGTGCTCGGCACCGGCACCGCCGGCATCGTCGGTCAGGAAGGCCAGGTGTTGCGCAAGACCCTGCCCTGGACCTTGGGAGTGGCCGTGCTCATCGGCGCACTGACCCTCGCATTCGTATGAGCACGCCGTGCACCGCGAGGAGGCGACGCAATGAGTCAGCTCATGTGGCAGCTGGCGTCGATGCTGATGTCGCTGGTGTCGCTGCCGCTGCTGAGCATCGGCACTGACACGGCGACGCCGCTGGTGTGGATTGTCGGCCTGGTGCTGGTCGGTGTCGCCGGCGTCATCCCGCCGATGCTGCGCTACGTCATCCCCGGCGAGCCGCGGGAGGACGGTGACGCCGGCGACGGGGGAGAAGGCGACGGGGGAGAAGGCAACGGAGGAGAAGGAGAAGGCAACGGAGGGGGAGACATCTCATGACCGCACCACACGGACCCCGTACCGGCCGTCCACCGTCCCGCGCCGGCCGCGGCATGGTGGCCGCGCCCCACCCGCTGGCCACCGGGGCCGGCGTGGCGGTGCTGCGCCGCGGCGGCAGCGCGGTCGACGCCGCGATCGCCACCAACGCCGTGCTGTGCGCGGCCTACCCGCACATGGCCGGCCTGGGCGGGGACGGCTTCTGGCTGATCGCTGAGCCGGACGGCTCGATCACCGGCCTCAACGCCTCCGGCCCAGCGGCGATGGCGGCCACCCGCGACTACTACGCCGAACGGGGACACCACGACGCGGTGCCGGTGCGGGGGGCGCTGTCGGCGCTGACCGTGCCCGGTGCGGTCGACGGCTGGCGGCTGGCGCACGAACGCCACGGCCGCCTGCCGTGGCAGGAGCTGTTCGACGACGCGATCGCCTACGCCCGCGCCGGCGTGCCGGTGGGCCGGTCGCTGGCCGACTGGCTGGTCGACGACGCCGACCTGCTCGGCGAGCACGAGCTGACCGCGCGCACGTTCCTGCCCCGTGGCCGGCCGGCGCGGGAAGGGACCCGGCTGGTGTTGGGCGACCTGGCGCGCTCGCTGGAGTCGGTGGCCCGGCACGGGGCCCGCGCCGGCTTCTACGAAGGTGACCTGGCGCGGCGGTTCTGCGCGGCGCTGTCGGCCGACGGGAGCCCACTGCACCCGGACGACCTGGCTGGCTACCAGGCCCACTGGGAGGAACCGGTTTCGACCGAGTACCGCGACGTGCGGGTGTACGAGCTGCCGCCCAACACCCAGGGGTTCGCGGCGTTGCAGATCCTCAACCTCATCGAGGGGTTCGACGTGCGGGCCTTCGGCGACGGCACCCCGGACTACTACCACCATCTGGCCGAGTCGGTGAAGCTCGCCTTCGCCGACCGCAACGAGTGGCTGACCGATCGCCACTGGGTGGACATCCCGCTCAAGGAACTGCTGTCCAAGGAGTACGCCGCCAGCCGGCGTGAGCTCATCGCCGCGCACACGGCGATGGTCATGGAGGAGGTGGAGCCGGGCATCCGGTTCGGCGACCACGCCCGCAGGCAGCCGGCCGCCGGTGACACCTGCGCCTTCAGCGCGGTCGACGGCCGGGGGCAGATGGTGTCAGTGATCCAGTCGATCTACCACGACTTCGGCAGCGCGGTGATCGCCGGCGACACCGGAATCCTGCCGCAGAACCGCGGGTCGTTCTTCTCCCTCGACGCCAGCCACCCGAACCGGATGGAGCCCGGCAAGCGGACCTTCCACACCCTGATTCCGGGCCTGGCCACCCGCGACGGGCGGCCGTGGCTGGCGTTCGGCACCATGGGTGGCGAGGGCCAGCCGCAGACCCACGCGGCGCTGCTGACCCGGCTGGTCGACTTCGGCTATGACGTGCAGCAGGCCATCGAGGCGCCGCGCTGGCTGATGGGACGCACCTGGGGCACCTCCCGGCAGGACCTGTCGCTGGAGGGCCGGATCTCCGACGAGGTCGCCCGGGAGCTGGAACGCCGGGGGCAGCCGGTGCGGATGGTGCCGGACTGGGACGACAACATGGGTCACGCCCAGGCGATCCGGATCGACCGGGAGCAGGGTTACTGCGAAGCGGGAGCGGATCCGCGCGGCGACGGAGCGGCCGCCGGCTACTGAGCGGCCGCCGGCTACTGAGCCCCGGCGGCGCCGGACACCCGTCCGGTGTCGCCGGTCGGGTACACTGCCGGCATGACCCGGGTCACCCTCCTCCTTAGCGGGCCGTGCTGACGCTTCCGCAGCGACAGCACGGCGACCCCTCCTGAGCGAGGGGTTTTTGTATGTCCGGGGTACGACACAGTGAAGGTGGCGACATGACCGAGGCGGCACGGACCGAGGCGGCACGGACCGAGGCGATGCGGAGCGAGGCCGACATCCCTCCCTACCGCTACACCGCCGCGATGGCGGGCGAGATCGAGGCACGCTGGCAGGACTACTGGGACGAGCACGGGACCTTCCACGCGCCGAACCCGACCGGGCCGCTTTCCGACCCGCAGCACCCGCGTGCCGGGGCGGAGAAGCTGTTCGTGCTCGACATGTTCCCGTACCCGTCCGGCGAGGGTCTGCATGTCGGTCACCCGCTGGGCTACATCGGCACCGACTGCTACACCCGGTATGCGCGCATGACCGGGCACAACGTGCTGCACCCGATGGGCTTCGACGCGTTCGGGCTGCCGGCCGAGCAGTACGCCGTGGAGACCGGCACCCACCCGCGCAAGACCACCGAGGAGAACATCGGCCGCTACAAGCGCCAGCTGCGCCGGCTGGGGCTGGCGTACGACAACCGTCGCTCGTTCGCCACCACCGACCCGGACTACTACCGCTGGACCCAGTGGATCTTCCTGCAGATCTTCCACTCCTGGTTCGACCCGGACCAGCGCCGGGCACGACCGATCCGTGAGCTGGTGGCCGAGTTCGACGCCGGCACCCGGCCCACCCCGGACGGGCGGGCGTGGGCGGATCTGTCGGACATCGAGCGGCGCCGGGTCGTGGACGACCACCGGCTGGCGTACCTGTCCGAGGCGCCGGTGAACTGGTGCCCGGGACTGGGCACGGTGCTGGCCAACGAGGAGGTCACCCCGGAGGGACGCTCCGAGCGGGGCAACTTCCCGGTGTTCACGCGCCACCTGAAGCAGTGGATGATGCGCATCACCGCGTACGCCGACCGGTTGCTGGACGACCTGGACGCGCTGGACTGGCCGGAGCCGATCAAGCTGATGCAGCGCAACTGGATCGGTCGCTCGGTCGGTGCGCGGATCAACTTCTCTACTGCTGCCGGCCCGATGCGGGTGTTCACCACCCGCCCGGACACCGTGTTCGGCGCCACCTACATGGTCGCCGCCCCCGAGCACGAGCTGGTGGAGGCGCTGGTGGCCGATGCCTGGCCGGAGGGCACCAAGGACGCGTGGACCGGCGGGTACGCCACGCCGCGCGAGGCGGTGGCGGCTTACCGGGAGTCGATCGCCGGACTGACCGAGGTGGAGCGGGAGGCCGACGCGCGCGCCAAGACCGGGGTGTTCCTCGGCGCGTACGCCACCAACCCGGCCACCGGCGGCCAGATTCCGATCTTCATCGCCGACTACGTGCTGGTCGCCTACGGCACCGGCGCGATCATGGCGGTGCCCGGGCAGGACGACCGGGACTGGGAGTTCGCCGAGGCGTTCGACCTGCCGATCGTGCGCACCGTCGCGCCGCCGGACGGCTTCGACGGCAAGGCCTACACCGGTGACGGGCCGGCGATCAACTCCACCGGGCCGCAGGTGAGCCTGGACGGGCTGGACGTGGCCGCGGCCAAGGAGCGCATCATCGCCTGGCTGACCGAGCAGGGTCACGGCGAGGCCGCCACCACCTACCGGCTGCGCGACTGGCTGTTCAGCCGGCAGCGCTACTGGGGTGAGCCGTTCCCGATCGTCTATGACGAGACCGGCCTGCCGGTCGCGCTGGCGGAGGACCACCTGCCGGTGGAGCTGCCGGAGGTGTCGGACTTCTCCCCGAAGTCGTACGACCCGACCGACGCCGACACCGAGCCGGAGGCGCCGCTGTCGCGCAACCGCGAGTGGATGCGGGTGGAGCTGGATCTGGGCGACGGGCCGAAGGTCTATACCCGCGACACCAACACCATGCCGAACTGGGCCGGCTCCTGCTGGTACGAGCTGCGCTACCTGGACCCGACCAACGATCAGGCGTTGGTCGACCCGGCCAACGAGCGGTACTGGATGGGCCCGCGGCACGAGGGCGACAGCGGGGGAGCGGACCTGTACGTCGGCGGGGTGGAGCACGCGGTGCTGCACCTGCTGTACGCCCGCTTCTGGCACAAGGTGCTCTACGACCTGGGGTACGTGAGCAGCTTCGAGCCGTTCCGCAGGCTGTTCAACCAGGGCTACATCCAGGCGTACGCCTT
>SLSW01000256.1 GCA_007130245.1 Micromonosporaceae bacterium | reverse complement strand
GGCCCAATCCTTGGCACAGATCCGGTCGCCGGAGGGCTCGTGGGGGTGCACCAGGCGATAGTGCGCTATCTCGACCGGTTGCAGGGCCGGCTGGAACCCCCAACTGAGGAAGCCAGCGAAGCTGTGCAGCCGGGCATCAGGTCTGCCGTCCACGAGGCGATCCACAACCGCCTCCGCCGCCGTCCACGGGACTGAGTGGCGTCGAGGTTGTTCATGCCAGCTGAGCACTTGTTCGTGTCACGGAGCGGACGTGCGTACCGTCAAGTTCGTGCGGCCAGTTCACGTTGTCAGATGCTCCAGGCTCCGGAGCTTCCAACAGAAGTTCGATGATGTTGTCACGGTGACGTCCTCGACGGCTCGTACCCCCGCCACTGTGCGCTTCGTGCACCGTCGGCTGTGGAGTCTTTTCGTCACGAATCTTGGAAAGCTGACGCTGCGCGGTCAGCCTCACGAATCTATAATCGTTGCCTGCGCGCGCAATCGCGGTGTGGAGGTCATCGATCGCCTCCGTGAGCAATCCGCGCCTCCGGTTGATCTCCGCTCGGATGATCGCGCCTTCGCACATGTTCAAACGGTCGCCACTCTGCATGGTGAGCGCCAATGCCTCGTCCGCGTGCAGAATAGCGTGCTCATACTCGCCTCGAATGCCATGGATGGCGGCGACGTTGTTCAAGGCGGTGCCGCAGGTCTGGATGTTGTTCTGCGACAAGCTGCAAGCAACCGCTCGCCTGGCGTGCGCCAGAGCCTCGTCCAGCCGCCCCAATTCAGCGAGGACAACACTCAAGTTGGCGTTGACGGTAGGTAAGAGTCCGTTCAGCCCTTGGCGAGTAGCCAACGCCAATGCTTCGCTCAGATGTTGAAAGGCCTGGACCATCGCACCCTGCCATTGCTCTGTCAGGGCAAGACCGATCAGTACGACCCCGGTGCCGGCATGGTTGCCGCACTGGCGCATCAGGGCTAAGGAACGCCGAAAGTAGTCGAGCGCTCGGTCATACTCCGCCGACGTCGCTTCACTTCGTGCGCGAAGGAGCAGCGCGTACGCCTGACCGTCAGGTGATCCACGCCTGCTCTGGGTTTGTTCGAGAAGCAGGCTTACTCGATAGGCGGTATGCCATTCGCATCGTCGGTCGAGACTGTCCCACAACGCTCCACCGAGCCAGACCAATTGCGGTAGAGGTCGGTGGCTAGCGCAGGCATGCTCGAACGCGGCCACCGCGCTGTGCAGCTCTGTGTCCAGCCAACGCAACGCGTCCGCCACACAGGCGATCGTCGGCGAGTGCCCGTCCACCAACCCGGGTGGGTCCCCCCATACTTCTGCTCTGCTGGGGCGACGAATGTCGTCGACTTGCTTGAAGCCTTTGGTGTAGTAGGCGAAGGCACGTTGGAAGATGTCGTCGCGGTCGGGCTGGCTGTCGTGTTCGGCAGCCAGTTCGGTGGCCACCAGGCGCACCAGGTCGTGCAGGCGGTAACGCCCACCCGGCACCGGCTCCAGCAGCTGCACCGCCACCAGCCGATCCAGCGCCGCCTCGGCGAGCGCCACGTCCCGCTCGTCCAGCATCGCCGCCACCACCCCGGGCGCCACGTCCGGCACGTGCAACACCCCCAACGTCCGGAACGCCCGCGCCGCCCGCCGCGCCACCGCATCGCCGCCGGTCAACGCGTCGTAGCCCACCCGGATACACGAACGCACACCCAACCGGTCCAACGCCAGCTCATCCAACCGCCGCGAATCGTCGGCAAGCCGCTCAGCGTACTCGGCCGCCGACAGATCCGGCCGCGCCGCCAACCGACCCCCGGCCACCCGCACCGCCAACGGCAACCCCCCGGTGGCCGCCACAATCGCCTGCGCGGCCTCCGGCTCCACCTCCCGATCACCGGCCAACCCGGCCAGCAACCGAACGCTGTCGGCCTCCGGCAGCCCCTGCAGACGCAGCCGGTCATCGACATCCAACACCGGCAACGGATGCCGGCTGGTCACCAGCACCGCACACGAACCACTGGCCGGCAGCACCGGCACCACCTGCTCAGCATCCGCCGCGTTGTCCAACACCAGCAGCAGCCGCCGCCCAGCCGACACGCTGCGCAACAACGCCGCCGCATCCGCCACCTCCGACGGGATCTCCCGCGGATCCACCCCCAGACTGCGCAACAGCCGCCCCAACACATCGGCCGCCGACAGCGGCCGCATCCCCGGCGTAGAGCCACACAGATCCACATACAACTGCCCGTCGGCGAACGCGCCCGCCACCTCGTGTCCCACCCGAGTAGCCAGCGCCGACTTACCCACCCCGCCCGGGCCGTACAACAGCACCACCACCGGCCGCCGCCGCTCGACACCAGCCGAACCAAGCACCCGCCGCACCCGCGCCGCCTCCGCCGTGCGGCCCACGAACCAGCTCGCCTCCGCCGGCAACTCCCGCGGCGTAGGCACCGTACGCCCCCCGGCCCCGGCCGACACCGCCGCGCCGGCCACCTCCAACGCCGGGTCACCACGCAGCACCGCCCGATGCACCTGCCGCAACCGCGGACCCGGCTCGGTGCCCAGCTCCTCGCGCAGCAACGCCCGCGCCCGCCGAAACGTCGCCAGCGCCTCGGCGCTGCGCCCCGCACGATGCAGCGCGGTCATCAACGCCGCGTACAACCCCTCCCGGTACGGATACCGCCGCACCAGCTCAGTCAACTCCGCCACCAGCTCACCGGCGCCACCACCGGCCAGCTCCGCCTCCAGACACTCCTCGGTGGCCCGCGCCCGCTCCTCCTCCAACGACTCCGCCGCAGCGCACAACACCTCGCTGGTCTCCCCCGCCAGCGCCGGCCCGCGCCACAACCCCAACCCGGCCCGCAGCGCCTCCCGCGCCTCACCCGCACGCTCAGCCGCCATCGCCGAGTGCGCCCGCACCACCAGCTCCCGGAACCGCCGCAGATCCACCGCCTCCGACGGCGCCACCAACCGGTAACCCGCCGGCTCCGTCACCACCACCGACGAATCCACACCCGCCCGCGCCAGGTGAGCCCGCAGCCCCGACACCGCCTTGTGGACCTGATTACGCGCCCGCTGCGGCGGCGACCCACCCCACAACGCGTCCACCACATCCGCCACCGGCACCACCCGACCGGCATGCAGCGCCAGCACCGCCACCAGCATCCGCTCCAACCGCGGCACCGCCACGACCCGCCCGCCGCCAGCACACACCCGCACCGGACCGAGCACCTCGACACGCACGCAAACCCCAACCCGTACGCCGAACCACACGCAGCCACACCGCGCGCGACAACCCCTCACCGCAGCGTACTGAGACAGACGCGCCCGACGCTAGAGCTGACCCTCCAAGTTCGCCCACCGCGGAGATCATGCTGGCCGGGACGACCCCAGCTCAGCCAGTGTGTCGCGAACCGTGTCAACGAGGAAGTCGAGATCCGCGTCGGTCGAGGTCAACGGCGGAGCAACGATGAACCCTTCGCCGGTGCCGTACCGGAAGGGATAGAACAGCACTCCGCGACTCTCGACCTTCTCCAGAAACTGCCACTGGACGCCGCGCGACAACTCCACACCGTAGAGAAAGCCGACACCCCTCACGTCGGTGACGGAAGAAAACTTGGTCAATGCGCCCAGCCGTTCGCCCAACCGGTGGCAACGCTCGTCGAAAACCTTGGCGTCCAGGCTGTCCAGCTCGTCGAGCACCCCGAGGCAGGTTGCCGCCTGCAGTGGGGTTGCCGCCATGGTGCCCATCGCCGGCAGCGGGTCCGCGCCGTCGGCCTTCAGTATCGTGGCGAGTTCCGGAGCGATCAGCACGGCGGCCACACTCGTGTAACCGGCGCCGAGGCCTTTCGAGAGAATGCAGATGTCCGGGGACGCGCCTTCCCAGTGGTCGCTCGCCAGCGGCTTACCGGCCCGCCACAGGCCGGTCAGGACCTCGTCGTGCACCAGCACCACGCCGCGTTCTCGACAGATCTCGGCGAGCCGCCGAAGATACCCGTCCGGTGGGACGAAGGCTCCGCCGGTCGTACCGTTGACCGGTTCGAAGATCACGGCGGCGACGTTCTCGTGCCCCCGGCTGTCGATCGCCTGAGCCACCTCGTCGGCACAGGTGGCATCACACACGTGGTCGCCCCTCGGGCCACCGGTGTGTGACGGCGGATAGGGCGCGGGAAATGCCGGAGCCAGACCGAACGAGTCGGCTGCCCGGGGCCGGCGGGCCTGACTTCCGGCTATCGCCAGCGTGAAGGCGCTGTTGCCGTGGTAGCTGAGGTCCGCCGCCAGGATCTGCTGGCGGCTTTCGCCGCCGCGGACCCGCGCGATGTTGCGCGCGATCGACAGCGCCACCTCCACCCCGGTGGTGCCGCTGGTCGTGAAGGCCACATGGTCATCCGGGCGACCCACGGCCCGGCACAGCCGCTCCACCAACTCCATCTGCACGTACGGGCGGGCGATGGCGGGCCCGGCGAATGCGGCGCGACTGAGCTGGCCGGCGATCCGCGCGGCCACCTTCGGGCTGTTGTGGCCGACGTTCACACACAGCACACCGCTCGACCCGTCCAGGACCCGCCTGCCGTCGCGGCAGTACAGCCATGAACCCACGGCCCGCTCCACGTCGAGTTCCGCCAGCGGTCTGGACGTGGCCAGCAGCCGACTGCGGAGCTGCGCACCATTGTGGACATCCACCTGAACCGTCCTCCAACATGGGGTAGCGGAAACGCCGCTGCGAAAGGAACCGGTACGGCGAGACTACCGTAGACGCCCGCTGGACAGTGCCGGGTCAGGCCGCCGAGGGGCTGTCGTTGGTGCGCGAGCGCACGATGTCCACCACATGCGACACCGCCTCGTCCAGCGGCACGCCGTTGCGCTGGGAGCCGTCGCGGTAACGGAACGACACCGCACCGTCGGCCACGTCGGAGTCGCCGGCGATGGCCATGAACGGGATCTTCTGCTGCTGCGCGGTGCGGATCTTCTTCTGCATCCGCTCGGTCGACGTGTCGACCTCGGCGCGCACGCCCTCGGAGCGCAGCCGGTGCACGAACTCGGCCAGGTAGTCGGCGTGGTCGTCGCGGATCGGGATGCCGATCAGCTGCACCGGCGCCAGCCAGGCCGGGAACGCCCCGGCGTAGTGCTCGGTGAGGATGCCGAAGAACCGTTCGATCGACCCGAACAGCGCCCGGTGGATCATGTACGGCCGGCGACGGGTGCCGTCGGCGGCCT
>SLSW01000214.1 GCA_007130245.1 Micromonosporaceae bacterium | reverse complement strand
TCTCTGCCTGGTTGATCAAATTCTTCGCAGACCTGATTATCCCAGCAGGAAGGGCACTTTCAACGTCTCCACACCGTTTACGAGCACAGTGGACCGGATCCGTCCACGGATCCAGGCTAAGCACCAGCACGACCCGGCATGCGCACCCTGCTCCGTCTGTGCGATCAGCTCTCAAAGGACCCAGCAGACAGTACGCCGTCCTGGAGAGCCACAGCCGATGAGGACGCGGAAGGCAGGGCCACCCATATGGGACGGGTCTTGTCGGTCAACCATGCCGTGCCGGAAGCCAGCAACGCCAAGACGGTCGGCATCACCGGGATCAACAAGTGCCCGGTCGATGGCCCCGTGCTGGTGCGGCAAGCCACGTACGGCCGCATCCGCTGCGCCACCCTCCAGACGAAGATGGGGAACCGCTGTGGATCAAGCGGTTCACGCGTCACGCTCGGCCCGGTGCCGGTGGCACGGTGGTGGAAAGGATGACGGGTCCGTTGTCAGGCACGCCCGCTGCTTCGGGTTCCACCCCGGCAGCGCTGCCAGTGACACGGTGATCAGAAGGACGGCGGGTCCGTTGTCAGGCACGCCCGCTGCTTCGGGCAGACTGGCGGGCATGGGTGGACCGAAATTTCCGTACGAGGACCTGAAGGACTTTCTTGCTGCACTCGAGGCCGCCGGCGAGCTGCACCGGGTGACGGTGCCGACCGACCCGGACCTGGAGATCAGTGAGGTCGTCACCCGTACCGTCCGGGCGAAAGGTCCGGCACTGCTGTTCGAGCAGCCAACGCGTGGGGACATGCCGCTGGCGATCAACCTGTTCGGCACCCACCGCCGCATGGCCATGGCGCTCGGGGTGGACGACGTCGACGAGATCGGCGACCGGATCGGTGAGCTGGCTAAGCCGGAGCTGCCGGTCGGCTGGGCCGGCATCCGCGACGGCCTCGGCAAGGTGATGCAGCTCAAGTCCGTACCGCCGAAGCGGGTCAAAACCGCGCCCTGCCAGCAGGTGATCTACAAGGGCGACGACGTCGATCTGAACCGCCTGCCGGCGCTGAAGACCTGGCCGGACGACGGCGGGATCTTCCACAACTACGGCCTGACCCACACCGCTCACCCGGAGACCGGCAAGCGCAACGTGGGCCTCTACCGGCTCCAGCAGCACTCGCGCAACACGCTGGGCATGCACTGGCAGATCCACAAGGACTCCACCGCCCACCACGCCATCGCCGAGCGCCGCGGCGAGCGACTGCCGGTGGCGATCGCGTTCGGCTGCGACCCGGTGGTCAGCTACTCCGCCTCCGCGCCGCTGCCGTCCGACATCGACGAATATCTGTTCGCCGGGTTCCTGCGTGGCGAGCGGGTGGAGCTGGTCGACTGCCAGACGGTGCCGCTGCGGGTGCCGGCCAACGCGCAGGTGGTGCTGGAGGGGTACGTCGAGCCGGGCGAGCGGCTACCGGAGGGCCCGTTCGGTGATCACACCGGCTTCTACACGCCGGTGGAGGCCTTCCCGGTGCTGCACGTGGAGTGCATGACCACCCAGCGCGACCCGGTCTACCACTCGATCATCACCTCCAAGCCGCCGCAGGAGGACGGGCCGCTCGGGCACGCCACCGAGCGGATCTTCCTGCCGCTGCTGAAGATCCTGATCCCGGACATCGTCGACTATTCGATGCCGGAGCCGGGCGTGTTCCACAACTGCGTGATCATCTCCATCCGTAAGCGCTACCCCAAGCACGCCCAGAAGGTGATGAACGCGATCTGGGGCGCGCACCTGCTGTCGCTGAGCAAGCTGATCGTGGTCGTCGACGACGACTGTGACGTGCAGGACTACAACGAGGTGGCGTGGCGCGCGTTCGGCAACGTCGACTACGCCCACGACCTGGTGGTGACGCAGGGTCCGGTCGACCATCTAGACCACGCGTCGTACCAGCAGTTCTGGGGCGGCAAGGCGGGCATCGACGCCACCCGGAAGCTGCCCACGGAGGGCTACCACCGGGGCTGGCCGGCCGAAGCGGTGATGTCGGAGGAGATCAAGGCGCTGGTGGACCGCCGGTGGAAAGAGTACGGCCTGTGACCCACGACCCCGAGCCCCGCGATCTTGGAGTTGTGCACACCGGAAATCGGGCTAATCCTGACGAAATGGCGGACACAACTGCAAGATCGCGCGGGGTGGTGGGGGGTGTGTGGGCGTTCCTGCGCCTGGTGGCGATCGAGCACTCGGTGTTCGCGCTGCCGTTCGCGTACCTCTCGGCACTGACAGCCATGCTGCTCACCCGCGGCCGCATCCACTGGGGCGACCTGGCGCTGATCACGGTGGCGATGGTGGCCGCGCGTACCTTTGCCATGGCGGCCAACCGGATCATCGACCGGCACATCGACGCCCGCAACCCGCGGACCGCCGGCCGGGAACTGGTGACCGGGGCGGTGAGCCTGCGCACCGCCGCCACCGGGGCAGTGGTCGCGCTGCTGGTCTTCTTCGCCGCCGCGCTCGCGCTCAACCCGCTGGTGGCCGCGCTGGCGCCGCTGGCGGTGGTGCCGCTGGTGGTCTACCCGTACGCCAAGCGGTTCACCCACTGGCCGCACGCGATCCTCGGGCTCGCCCAGGCGGTGGCACCGATCGGCGCCTGGCTCGCGGTCACCGGCACGTTCGCCGGCTCCGCACCCGCCTGGGTGCTCGGCGCGGCAGTGGGGCTGTGGATCGGCGGGTTCGATCTGATCTACGCCAGCCAGGATGCCGAGATCGACCGCCAGATCGGCGTGCGCAGCGTCCCGGCCCGCTACGGCGTACGGTTCGCGCTGCGCGCGGCGATGGTGGCGCACCTGGTCACGTTCAGCCTGTTCGTCTGGTACGGGCAGCTGGTGGGCTTCGCTGCCCCGTGGTGGATCGGGCTGGCGCTGGTCGCGGTGGTGTTCGCCTACGAGCACTCGATCGTCAGGCCGCACGACCTGTCCCGGGTCAACCGGGCGTTCTTCACCGCCAACGGTGTCGTGGGCATCGTGCTGTTCGGCTTCGCGCTGGTCGACCTGGTCGCGCTCGGGGGACTGCGGTGACCGGGTACCGCCGGCCGTGGGTGGTCGGGGTGTCGGGGGCCTCGGGCACCCCGTACGCCGCGGCGGTGATCCGCGGCCTGCTCGACGCCGGCGAGTCGGTGGACCTGGTGGTCTCGCGCGCGGCCCGGCTGACCCTGCTGGACGAGACCGGCCTAGCGTTCCGCGACGGCCACTGGCGCGAGGATCTGGCTACCTGGCTGGGCCGGGAGCTCGCTGCCGATCCGGGGGCTCCCGGCGCCGACGTCCAGTACTGGCCGGCCGGTGACCTGGCCGCCGGCCCGTCGTCGGGCTCATACCTCACGCGCGGCATGGTGGTGGTGCCGGCCAGCACCGCGGCCTGCGCCGGCATCGCCATCGGGCTGTCGAAGGACCTGCTGCAGCGCTCGGCCGAGGTCCACCTCAAGGAACGCCGGCCGGTGGTGGTGGTGCCGCGGGAGACGCCGGTGACCCGCAGCCACCTGGAGCATCTGCTGACGCTGCACACGGCGGGCGCGGTGGTGCTACCGGCCAGCCCTGGTTTCTACGGCGCCGGGGCGCGCGCGTCCGCCCAGCAACTCATCGACTTCGTGGCGGGTAAGGTGCTCGACGCGCTGCGGGTCGAGCACACGCTGTTCCGGCGGTGGTCCGGCGACCTGGGCGCCGGGGCCGGGGACCGGGGCGCTGACGCCGGGGACCAGGGCGCTGACGCGCCGCGGTGATCAGGGGCTGGCGCCGGCAGAACTCTCGCCGGACTGCTCCATCTCGCCTTCGAGCAGGGCGCGAACCTCGGACTCGCGAAACCGTCGATGGCCACCCGGGGTGCGGATGCTGCCGATCCGTCCCGCTGCGGCCCATCGGGTGACGGTTTTCGGGTCCACGCGGAACAGCGCGGCCACCTCTCCCGGCGTCAGCAGACGGTCTCCAGTGTCCACGTCCCCTCCTTGTGCCCGGGATGATGGTGCGTTCCTATACATTTCATCCGATCTGGGTAGAAAATCACTTTCGGGGTGCCGACCTCCGCGCCTGCGGGGTGACCGATGCTGTCCGGCGCCCTTAGCCGCGGCGCCAATGGCCGTTGCGAACCATACTCATATTTTGCCCTAGTAAGCCCTTCCCGTAGTAACTTCCCCCAGATATCCATATCCACACCGACAACGGCACTGCAACGGGCAATGCCACCGTTAGTAGGCTGACTCGTCGTGGACGCCATCGACCTACAGATCATCGACCTGCTGCGCAACAACGCCCGCCTGTCGTACGCGGAGCTGGCCCGCCAGGTCGGGCTGTCCGCCCCCGCAGTGCACGAGCGGGTCGGCAAGCTGGAGTCGACCGGCGTCATCCGTGGCTACCGGGCCGAGGTGACCCCCGAGCAGGTCGGCCTCGGAGTGACCGCCCTGATCGGCATCGCCCAGCAGGCCGGCACCGAGATCGACGACGTGGTCGCGGGCCTGCGGGAACTGCCCGAGATCGAGTCCTGCTACTTCCTGGCCGGCGACGAGTCATTCCTGCTCAAGGCCCGCGTGGGCACGATGGCGGAGCTGGAACAGTTGATCGTCCGGCTCAGCCGCACCCACGGGGTGGCCCGCACCCGCACCACCGTGGCGCTGTCGACCAAATGGGAGGGACGGCCGCAGTCGGTCCGCTCAGGCGGCGACTGACCAGCCTCACGCCCCGGCGCCGGCCAGCTGCCGCAGCAGCGCCGGATCGATGTTGCCGCCCGACACCACAGCCACGGTACGGCCGCTGGGCAGCTCGTTGCGGTGCGACAGGTACGCTGCGGTGGCCACTGCCCCGCTGGGTTCGACCACCAGCCGGGCATCGTTGAGCAGTCGCCCGGCGGCGTCGAGGATCTCCTGCTCGGAAACCGTGACGATGCCGGCCAGACGGGCGCGCAGATGCGCCAGGGTCAGCTCGCTGAGAGCGGTACGCAGCCCATCGGCCACCGTGCGGTAGGTCTGCTCCGGCGGCCACGGCCGCAGTGCACCGGCGTTCAGCGACTCGCGTGCGTCCGCGGCCAGTTCCGGCTCCACCCCGATCACCTGCGCGCGCGGTCGCAGTGCGGTCACCGCCGCCGCCACCCCGGAGGCGAGCCCGCCGCCGCCGACCGGCACCAGCACCACCTCCACGCCGGGCTGATCCTCGACGATCTCCAGCCCGATGGTGCCCTGTCCGGCGATCACATCCGGATGGTCGTAGGGCGGGACCAGCGCCATGCCCTTCTCGGCCACCAGCGCGTGAGCCCGCGCTTCCCGCTCCACCGCCGGCACCAGCACCACCTCGGCACCGAGCGCGCGCACCGCCTCGATCTTGTGCGCCGGCGCCTCCTGCGGCATGACCACCGTGCACCGCACACCTGCCGCCCGAGCGGCGTAGGCCAGCGCCCGCCCGTGGTTGCCGGACGAGTGGGTGACCACGCCGGCCGCCCGCCGCGCCTCCGACAGCTGCGCCAACGCGTGGGTGGCGCCGCGCAGCTTGAACGAACCCGTCGGCTGCAGGCTCTCCGGTTTCAGCAGCAGGTACGGCGTCCAGGGGCTGGTCAGCAACGGGGTGCGCACCGCCGTGCCGGACACGCGCCGCGCCGCAGCCCGTACCTCTGGCAGGCCGACCAGCTTGTCGCTGGCCACCTCTAAGCCCCGGTCGTCCACGCTGACATAGTGACGGATGTCACGCGTCCTCGATGAACCGGGGTCTGGCGATGACCAGGCCCGTCACCGCCTGCACCACCACCACTCCGAACAGAAACATCAGGGGAGCCGTCCATGCCCCGGTCAGGCCGTACAGCACCCCCACCAGCAGCGGCCCCAGGCCGGCGACCAGGTAGCCGCCGCTCTGGGTGAACGCGGACAGCGCCACGGTGCCCTCCGGGGTGCGGGCCCGCAGCCCGATCAGGGTCAGCGCGAGCGGGAACGCGGCATGGCCGGCCGCCAGCAACAGCACCCACACCACCGCCGCGGACGCCGGCGCCACCGCCAGCCCGACGTACGCGGTGCCGGTGGCCGCGGTCAACGCCAGCACCAGCGGGCGCAGGTCCGGCAGCCGTACGGCGAGAGTGGGCATCAGGAACGCCAGCGGCACACCGATCGCGGTGACCCCGGCCAGCAGCAGCCCGGCGTGCGTCGGGGAAAATCCGGCGTCGCGGAACAGTAACGCCAGCCATCCCATGATGGCGTAGGCATTCAGCGCCTGGGCGCCGAAGTAGGTGGCCATGGCCCAGCCGAGCCCGGTGCGCGCGGGCCGTACCCGCGCCGCGCGCCCGGCCCGACCCTCCCGGCTGGACGGTGACGACATCGCCGCCTGGCGACCGGAGCGCAACGCCGCCGGCAACCACGGCAGCGCCGCCAGGAATGCCAGCACTCCCCACGCGCCCAGCCCGACCCGCCAGGAGCCGGCCACCTGCGCGACCGGCACCGCGGCCGCCGCCGCGGTAGCCGCCCCGAACACCAGCGACATCGAGTACATCCCCATGGCCAGTCCCACCCGGCGCGGGAAGTACTGCTTGACCAGCGCCGGCAGCAGCACGTTCGCCACCGCGATGCCGGACAGCGCCAGCGCGCTGCAGACCAGGAAGACCAGCACCGAGTCGGTGGCCGCCCGGAGCACCTGACCCGACGCCAGCACCACCATCGCGCCGACCAGGATGCGGGCCGGCGCGAAGCGGCGCGCCAGCCAAGGGGCCACGATCCCGAACACGGCGAAGCTGAGCGTGGGCAGCATGGTCACCACCCCGGCCACCGTGGCGGACATCGCCAGTGCCTGGCTTACCTCCTCCAGCAGTGCGCCGAGGCTGGTGACCGCCGCACGCAGGTTCAGCGCCACCAGCACCACGCCCAGCAGCAGCACAGCGGCGGCGCGGCGGGACGCCCGCCGGTCGGCCTCGACCGGTCGCACCGGCGCCGCGGCGATCAGCTCCGGGTCGAGCGTCCGGCGATCCGCGCTGCCGGCGGCGTGCGGGGCGAGATGTGCCCCGGACCGGGTGGCGTCGGGATCGGATGCGGGGTGCACCCGTTCTACACTAGGCCGCTGACCAGCGGCGGCCGATCCGGTCTGCGCTAGAGATCCGGTTGGGCGACCACGACCGTCACGTTGTCGGGAGCCCCGGCGGCCAGCGCAAGATCCACCAGCGCGCGGGCACACTCCTCCAGATCATCGGACGAGGTGATGGTGCGCTCGATGGTGTCATCGTCCACGTAGTCGCTCAGCCCGTCGCTGCACAGCAGATACCGGTCGCCAGCGCGCGGGGTCACCGGCGCGAACGACGGCTCGATCGCGGACCCGTGCATCGCCTGGGTCACCAACGCACGTTGCGGGTGGGCGCGTGCCTCCGTGGCCGAGATGATCCCCTGGTCCACCAGTCCCTGCACGAACGTGTCGTCCCGGCTGAGCTGCGTGAGCCGGCCGTCGCGCCAGAGATAGGCGCGCGAGTCACCGATGTGCGCCAGCTGCAGCCCCTCGTTGACGGCCAGCATCGCGGTCAGTGTGGTGCCCATGCCCTCCAGATCGGCGTCGGCCCGGACCGCTTCCCGGAGGCGTTGGTTGGCCGCACCGATCGCCTCATCGAGCGATCCGGCGCTGTCCTCCAGCTTCGCGAGCTCACGGATCACGATGCCGCTGGCGATCTCGCCGGACGGTCCGCCGCCTACACCGTCGGCCACGGCGATCAGCCGGGCCCCGGCGTAGACCGCGTCCTCGTTGTTGTCGCGGACCTTGCCCCGGTCACTGACGGCGGCGGCGCGCAAGGTGACACTCATGACAGGCAGTCTGCCGGATCATCGCCAGTTCGTCTCTACGAAGTCCTACGTATCGTATGGCCCATGATGCCCCTGCCCATGGTCGGGCGCACCGAGGAGCTGACCGAGATCTCGTACGCCTGGTCGATTCTGCCCGCAACCGTGCTGGTCACCGGCGGCGCCGGCTGCGGCAAGAGCCTGCTCATGTCGGCTGCGCTCGATTCGCTCGCACCGGCGCCGGCCACGGTGCTGTCCGGCGGCGCGCGGCTGCACTCGCCGGCGCCGTACGACTGGCTGGCTTCGGTGCTCAGCACGCATCCGGTCGACGAGCTGCCGGTGCCGTCCGACGCCCTGGCATGGCTGGCGCAGCACCCGGGAACCCCGGCGCGGCGGTACGCCCCCGCGGCACTGCTGCGGCTGGCCGTGCGGACTGTCTACTCGCTGATCGGCGACGGGCCCGCCGTCATCGTGGTCGAGGATCTGCACGCCCTCGATCCGGCCAGCCTGAACCTGGTCGCCGAGCTGGCGGCCGCACCGGAGCTACCGGCACTGCTGCTGGTCACCAGCCGGCCGGCCGACGAGGCGACCACGCCCTGGCTGGCGGCCCGGACGCTCGCGCGGCTGGCCGGTGCGCCGGGCACCATCCGGCAGCACCTGGGGCCGTTGCGCACCCGGGAGATCGCCGACCTGTTGGCGCACGCCTCCGGAGTGCGGGTGCCAGCCGCCGTCGCCGACGCGGTGCGAAGGCGCACCGCGGGCAATCCCTACCGGCTCACCGAGCTGCTGGTGTCCGCGGACGTCGCCGAACTGGCCGCGCTCGCTGACGCCTCGGTCCGGCCGCAGGTGGAACTCACCGCCCGGGAGCGGGAGGTGCTGGCGTGTCTGGTCGCCGGCATGTCCAATCAGCAGGTCGCCTCCACCCTTGGTATCTCGGTCCGCACCGTCACCGTGCATGTGTCCAACCTGCTGCGCAAGACCAGCTCGGCCTCCCGCACCGAGGCAGCACTGTGGGCGGTGCGTCACGACCTGGTCCCGCTCTGAGCCCGGTCAGGATTCCGGTTCCTCCAGCCGGAAGCCCACCTTGAGGCATACCTGGAAGTGACCGACTTCGCCGTTCTCGATGTGCCCCCGGGTCTCGACAACCTCGAACCAGTCCAGGTGGCGCAGGGTCGCGTTGGCCCGCGCGATCGCGTTGCGGATCGCGTGCTCCATCGACTCCCGCGACGACCCGACGATCTCGGTGACACGGTACGTGTGGTCCATCGTTCGCTCCTCCGGTCGACGTCCGGCTGCTCCCCACCGTAGTGAACGGGGACCATCTCTACCGGGTGAATCAGGTAGAAGGGACCCGGGCCGGGAAGGAACGGTCAGCGGTCGAGGCGGCGGTAACGCCGGATCGCCAGCGGCGCGAAGATCGCGACCAGCAGCAGCGGCCACGCGACCGCCAGCAGCAACGGATGTGAAGCCGGCCACGAATCACCGCCGACGCCCGGGTTGCCGAACAGGTCCCGTGCCGCCGCCACGGTCGACGACAGTGGGTTCCACTCGGCAACGGTGCCCAGCCAAGGGGGCATCAACTCCGGGGCCACGAACACGTTGGAGACCGCGGTCAGCGGGAACGCGGCCGGGAACACGATCAGACCGACGCTGTCCGGGTTGCGCACCAGCAGCCCCAGGTAGATGCCGAACCAGGTCAACGCGAACCGCAGCAGCAGGATCAGCCCCACTGCGAGCAGCGCGTCGGCCAGGCTATGGCGCCACCGCCACCCCACCAGCAGCCCGACCGCGACCATCGTCGCCATCTCCAGGACCGCCCGGAGCAGGTCGGCGGCGCTGCGCCCGGTCAGCAGCGCCGACCTGGCCACCGCCATCGACCGGAACCGGTCCACCACACCCCGGCTGACGTCGGTCGCCACCGAGGTCGCGGTCGCCGCCACTCCGTACACCATCGCCATCGCGAACACACCGGGCAGCAGAAACTCGCGGTAGTTGCCACCGCCCGGTACGCCCATGCCACTGCCGAAGACGTAGCCGAAGACCAGCACGAATATGATCGGCAGCGAGAAATAGATGCCGATCTCTTCCGGAGCCCGGACCACATGCGCCATGTTCCGCCGGGTCATGATCCACCCGTCCACCACCGCCGCGTGCCCCCGACCCAGGTTCGCCGGCCGAAGGTCCGCGGTCGAACCGGTCACGACGCCACCCCCGCCCCGGCACCATGCCCGGTCAGCTGGAGGAACGCCTCGTCCAGCGTGGGCCGGCGCACCCCGATGTCGTCCACCACCACGCCAGCGGCGTGCAACTCCCGCACCACCTGCGTGAGCGCGACGACCGGGTCGGTGACGGGAGCCGAGACGGTGCGGGTGTCGGGCACCCGGTCGGGTTCGCCGGCGCTGGCCCGGGTGACCACCCCGACCGCGACGTCAAGCTGGTCCGGCGCCCGGACCACGACCTCGATCCGGTCGCCGCCGATCTTCGACTTGAGTTCGTCCGGGCTGCCGTCGGCGACCACCCGGCCGGCGTCGATCACCGCATTCCGGTTGGCGAGCTGGTCGGCTTCCTCCAGGTACTGCGTGGTCAGCAGCACCGTGGTGCCGTCGGCGACCAGCTGGCGTACCGCGTGCCAGACCTGGTTGCGGCTGCGCGGGTCCAGGCCGGTGGTCGGCTCGTCCAGGAACAGCACCTGCGGGCGCAGGATCAGGCTGGCGGCCAGGTCGAGCCGGCGGCGCATCCCACCGGAGTACTGTGCTGCCGACCTGCCGGCAGCCCCGCTGAGACCGAACTGGGCCAGCAACTCGTCGGCCCGCGCGCGGGCCGTGCGCGGGCACAGGTGGAGCAGCCGGCCGAACATGACCAGGTTCTGCCGTCCGCTGAGGATCTCGTCGACCGCGGCGTACTGCCCGGTCACGGAGATCCGGCGGCGCACCTGCTCGGGGGCGCGGACCACGTCATAGCCGGCCACCTGCGCCCGTCCCCGGTCGAAGCGTTGCAGCGTGGCCAGCGTGCGCACCGCGGTAGTCTTGCCGGAGCCGTTCGGGCCGAGCAGGCCGTACACGGTTCCCTCCGGCACCGTCAGATCCAGCCCGTCCAGTGCTGTGGTGCCGCCGAATCGCTTCACCAGGCCGACGGCGACGATCGCATGGGTTGTCACGCCACCACGGTCACCGCTGCCGCGCACGGCCGGCGCACGGCCGGCGCACCGGCCGCGCGCCAGCGGTACGCATCAGAGGCGCTGCAAGGCGTCCAGGATGGCGCGCCGCGTCTCCTCCGCACTGAACCACCCGGTGGGGCACTCGGCCAGCGCGGTCTCGGCGCGCCGGCGCGCTTCCGCCGCGTATCCACGTTGCCGAGCCACCTCGGCCAGACCGAGGTGCGCGGCCGCCGACAGCTCCGGTGCGCCCGCCCGCCGTGCCTCGTCGGCCATCCGGTGGTAGTCCTCCTGCGCGCCGTCGACGTCGCCAGCCTGCAGCCTGCCCGCCCCGCGCACCCGCAGCATTTCGGCGATGTCGACCGCCGACCCCAGCTCCGCGGCCAGGTGAAGCGCTTCGTCCGTGAACTCGATGGCACGCACGCGCTCACCGCGGGCGCCAGCGATCTCGCCCAGCAGACCGAGCGCCGTGACCATGCCCCACCGCTCGCCGAGCGCACGGAACCGCTGCAGCGAGACCGTGGCCCCGTGTTCGGCCTCGGACAGGTCGCCGGCAAGCATCCGCGCCGTCGCCAGACCGAGCGGCGACAGCGCCCGCATCCACGGGTCCGCGCCGAGCAGTTCCTCCTTCTCCTCCAGCAACGCCTGTACCGCCGCCGGCCCACCGGCCGGCGGCCCAGCGACCATCGACGCCAGCAGGAGCGCGAACGGTTGGCGCGGCTGGCGCGGCAGCGATTGGAAGGCAACCGCGGCGCCCCGCAACCGGTGGTGCCGATCCGGATCGTTCGGCCCGCCCAGGGACGCCAACAGCTCGCACAGCGCGTGCTGGTCCTCCCGGCCGGCCGGCCGCCGCGGGCCGGCGGCGGCCAGCGCGTCGGCGGCCAGCGCCCCGGCCTCCCGACGAAGTCCACGCACCCACCAGTAGAAGGCCAACGCCGAGACCAGCTCGAGTGCGGTGTCCGGATCACCGGCGCGCGCCGACCACCGCAACGCGGAGTGCAAGTTGTCCCGCTCGGCGTCCAGCCGCGCCAACCACTCCAGCTGCTGCGGGCCACGCAGGTGCCCGTCCGCCGTCCACGCCAGATCGGCGAAGTAGGCGGCGTGGGCGCCGCGCAGCCGTTCGACCTCACCGAAGGCGTCCAGCTGCTGCGCCGCGTACGCCCGCACCGTCTCCAGCATCCGGTAGCGCCCATCGCCCACCTGCACGAGGGACCGGTCCACCAGTCCACCGAGGACGTCCACGGAGGCACCGCAGACCCGCGTCACCGCCTCCAGCGTGGCGCCACCGGCGAAAACCGCCATCCGCCGCGCCAGTTCCCGTTCGTGCTCGTCGAGCAGATCCCAGCTCCACTCGATGACCGCCCGCAGCGTCCGGTGCCGGGGCGCGGCGGTGCGGCTGCCGCACGACAGCAACGCGAACCGGTCGTCCAGCCGGTCGGCGACCTCCGCGACCGGCAACGTACGCAGGCGCGCCGCGGCCAGCTCGATGGCCAGCGGCATCCCGTCCAGCGCTCGGCAGATCTGCCTGACTGCGGCCAGGTCGTCGGTTGCCACATCCGGAGCCGCCCGGGCGGCCCGCTCCAGGAACAGGCGCACCGCCGCGTACCCGACCATCCGCGTCGGCGCCGTGTCCGCGGGCGGCACCGCCAGGCCGGGCACCGGGCACAGCGCCTCCCCGGTCAGGCCGAGCGGTTCGCGGCTGGTGGCGAGGATCCGCAGCCGCGGGCAGGCCGACAGCAGGCGGTCAACGAGGGCGGCGACCCCGGCCACGACGTGCTCGCAGTTGTCCACGACCAGCAGCAGCGGCCGGTCAGCCAGCGCGGCGACGATCCGCTCGAGCGGTGGTAGGCCGTCACCGGAGAGCGCGCGCAGCCCGCCCTCGCGCAGCCCGCCCTCGCGCAGCCCGCCCTCGCGCAGCCCGAGGGCGCTGGCCACCGCGGCCGGCACGTCGGCGGCGTCAGCCAGTGCCGCCAGGTCGACGAAGCACCGCTCCCCGTCCTCGCAGCTAGCTAGTTCCACGGCGAGCCTGGTCTTGCCGACACCACCCGGCCCGGTCAGCGTGACCAGCCGGGCCGCACCGAGCAGCGTCCCGGCGCGGGCGAGTTCCTCCTCACGCCCGAGGAAGCTGCTGAGCTGCCCCGGCGGCGGTTGCGGGCGGAGCTGCGGCTTCGCCGGTGCTGCGGCGTCCGCCATCGTTGCCGCCGGGAGTTCGTGCGGACCGGATCCGGCCGGGACCTCGCGCCGACCCGCGTCCTGCCCACGCAGGATGGCCACGTGCAGCGCCACCAGCTCCGGCGAAGGGTCGATGCCCAGCGCCTCGACCAGCCCTTGCCTTGCCTGCTCGAAGGCCACCAACGCCTCGGCCGGCCGGCCACTGTCGCGCAGCGCCCGCATCAGCTGGACCCACAAGCGCTCGCGCAACGGGTACGTCGATGTCAGCTCCCGCGCCTCGGCGATGACGCCGCCGGCGTCGCCGAGCCGTAGGTGCGCCTCGATCCGGTCCTCCACCGCGGCGAGCCGGCGTTCCTCCAGCCGGGCGATGTGCGCCGGCGCGAAGGGCGCATCGGTCACGTCGGCCAGTGCGCTGCCGCGCCACAGCCCGAGCGCCTCGTCCACCAGCGTGCCGGTGCGGAGTGGATCTCCGCCGGCCAGGGCGTGGCGACCCTCGCCGGCCAGCCGGACGAACCGGTGCGCGTCCACCTGTTCCGGACCGACCGCCAGACGGTAGCCCGCCGACTCCCGCTCCAGGTTCACACCTGCCGGCAGCGCCCGACGGAGGCGGGAGACCTGTGACTGGAGCGCGTTCGCTGCGCCCGCCGGCGCGGGATTGTCGTACAGGTCCTGCACCAGGCGGGCGACGCTGACCACCTGACCGGCGTCGAGCAGGAGCCGGGCGAGCAGCGCCCGGACGCCCGGTCCGCCGACCGTGACCTCCCGCCCGTACGGGTCACGCACCTGGACCGGGCCCAGGATCCCGAACCACATGGCCACGATTGTCCCCCACCCCTCGCCACCCCTACCCCTGCGCCGATCTTGGACCCGCGGCGCCCCCCGATGAGGGGTCGCACGTCCAAGATCGGCGAGAAGGGCCGCCCCTGGGACAGGTGGCGGGCGGATTGACTACGACGTTCGCTGGCGTATACTTTTACACGGACATTCTACGGCGAACATACGGCTGCGGGTATCAAGGGGGCGGCATGCCGAAGCGTCGCAAGGTGGACAACCTGCTGGCGCTGGCCGTGCTCGCCCTGGCGGTCGAGCGGCCCATGCACCCGTACGAGATGGCCACCCTGCTGCGCGAACGCGGCAAGGACCAGAGCATCGAGATCAAGTGGGGGTCGCTCTACACCGTCGTGCGCAATCTCGCCCGGCACGGACTCCTGGAGCCGGTGGAGACCGTGCGGGAGGGCCGCCGCCCGGAGCGCACCGTCTACCGCGCCACCGAGGCCGGCCGGGCCGAGATGGAGGACTGGCTACGCGAGCTGATCGGCACCCCGGAGAAGGAGTACCCGCGGTTTGAGGCGGCGCTGTCCCTGCTGCCCGGCCTGCCACCGGACGAGGTGCGCGACCTGCTGCAGCAGCGGCTGGCCGCACTGGAGGCCGCGATCGACCGGGCCGAGACCACAATCGCCGAGCACGGCGCGGGCATCCCGCGGCTGTTCCTGATCGAGTCGGAGTACTACCTGACTCTGCAGCGCGCCGAGGCCGAGTGGGTGCGGTCGCTGCTGGCAGAACTGGCCGACGGCACCTTCCCCGGCCTCGACCTCTGGCGCCGGTTCCACGAAACCGGCGAAGTGCCGCCGGAGCTGACCAAGGAACTGGAGAAGGGGGAGATGCCGCCGCAGTGACAGACGACCCCGGTGGAGGGTGCGGCAACACCGCCCACCGGGGCCTGAGACCTCGGACCGACCCGTAGCAGGTGGCACTCGAGGCTGCACCGTAAAGGGTAGCTGCCTGCCGGATCGGTCGGACCACACCACGATCCGGAAGGACATCGTTCATGACAACCACGGACACGTCGTACGCCGTGGCGGCGTACGACCTGGTCAAGACCTACCCGAAGAACGTGACCGCCCTCGACGGCCTGTCGGTGACCGTCGACGCCGGCCAGATCTTCGGCCTGCTCGGGCCGAACGGCGCCGGCAAGACCACCGCGGTGAAGATCCTGACCACGCTGGCGCGACCGGACTCCGGCACCGCCGTCGTGGCCGGCCACGACGTGGCGCGCCACCCGCGGCGGGTGCGCACCGCCATCGGTGCGGTGGCGCAACGCTCCAGCGCCGACCCGGTCGCCACCGGCCGCGACAACCTCGCGCTGCAGGGGCGGCTGTACGGCATGGGCGGCACCGCGCTGCGGCGGCGCATCGACGAACTGCTGGAACGGTTCGCGCTGGTCGACGCCGCCGACCGGCGGGTGCGCACCTACTCCGGCGGCATGCAGCGCCGGCTGGAGGTGGCGCTCGGGTTGGTGCACCGGCCGGCGGTGCTGTTCCTGGACGAGCCGACCACCGGGCTGGACCCGGAGGCGCGCGCGGCCATGTGGGACGAGATCACGCAGCTGGCCGGCGACGAAGGGCTCACCATCGTGCTCACCACGCACTATCTGGAGGAGGCGGACCGGCTCGCCGACCGGCTGGCCATCATCGACGCCGGCCGGGTGATGGCCACCGGCACACCGGCGGAGCTCAAGGGCGAGCTGTACGGCGACGCCGTCCACATCGACCTGCGTACCGCCCTGGACGAGGCGGCGGCCACGGCCGCCCGTACCGCCCTGGCCGCGGTGCCCGGCGTACGGGAGGTGGCGCTGGACGGCTCACGCCTGTCGGCGCGCGCCGACGACGGGGCGGCGGTCGTGCCCGGCGCGCTGGCCGCGCTGGAGGGCGCCGGCGTGGCGGTGGCGGCGGTGACCGCCGCGCGGCCGTCGCTGGACGACGTCTACCTGCGCTACGCCGGCCGCCGGTTCGCTGACGCCGACGCGGATCTCGTCACCGCCGGAGGTGAGTCATGAGCGCGCTGCTGACCGACACCTGGTGGATGACCGCGCGACGGCTCAAGATCGGCATGGCCCAGCCCGTCTTCCTGGTCATCTCGTTGATCCAGCCGGTGATCTGGCTGTTCCTGTTCGGCAACCTGTTCGAGCGGGTGGTCGACCTGGGCGGCTTCGGCACCGACTCCTACCTGGACTACATCGTGCCGGGCGTGGTGGTGATGAACGCGCTGGCCTGGAACATGTGGGCCGGCATGGGCACGCTGGAGGAGACCAGCCAGGGGACACTGAACCGGTTCCTGGTCACGCCGGTGCGCCGCAGCGCCATCATGAACGCCAACGTGTTCGAGCAGGCGGTCGGGACCATCGTCCAGTCGGTGGTGATCGTGCTGCTGGCCTGGTGGGCCGGCGCCACCTTCGACAGCGGCCTGCCCGGCGTGGCGCTGCTGATCCTGCTGGCGGTGCTGCTCGGCGTCATCTTCGGCTCGATGTCGAACGCGATCGGGATGCTGGTGCGGCAGCGCGAGTCGATCATCGGCATCAACACCCTGCTGCTGCTGCCACTGACGTTCCTGTCCACGGTGTTCATGGTCCGGGACCTGATGCCGGACTGGATGGCGACCGTGTCCCGGTTCAACCCGCTGGACTGGGCGGTGGTGGCGAGCCGGTCGGCCCTGTCCGCCACCCCTGACTGGGGGCTGGTGCTCAGCCGCGGCGGCTGGCTGCTGGCGCTCGCTGTGCTGATGGTGGCCCTGTCGATACGCACCTTCCGGTCGTACCAGAAGGCGGTGTAGTTCCCGGTGTGGGGAGTGGATGAATGGACGAGGTGGAGCGGCAGGCCGCCGCCGAGCGCCTGCACGACGCCGTCGCGCACGGACACCTGAGCCTGGACGAGTTCAGCGAACGCATCGGCGCCGCCTACGCGGCGACCACTTCGGCCGAGGTGGCGCCGCTGGTGGCCGACCTGCCTACCGTTGCGGCGGGCGCGGACGTTGCGGCGGGCGCGGACGTTGCGGCGGGCGCGCGGGCCAGGCCGGTGGTCGTGCCGCGCGTGCTGGTCGGAGCGATCAAGCGCGGCGGCCGGTGGCGACTGACCGACGACACCGAACTGCGCACCGTGCTCGGTCCGGTGAAACTGGACCTGCACGGCGCCCAACTGGCCGGACCGGAGGTGACCCTGTCGGTGCGCACCACCGTCGGCACCATCAAGGTGTGGGTGCCCGCGGGACTGCGGGTGGTCGTCGAGGGAAGCACCCGGGTCGGCACCAGGTATGTGGAGGAGAACGAGCTCCCACCGGAGGTGCCTGCGCCGACGGTGCGGCTGCACCTTTCCACCGGCGTCGGCACCGTCAAGGTCTACCGCCGCTGACCCCACGAAGTAACGCGCCTGTTCCTACACTGACTGCTGTGAGCGATGGCGCGACGCAGCCGGCACGCCCACGCCCGGCCGAGACGGTCCGGCACGCGTGCCGGCGATGGGGCGAGGACGAGGTCGCCCGCCGTTGCGCGGCGCTGCTGCGCGGGAACCCGCCTGACGACGTGGACCTGCAACTGCTGGGCTACCTGGCGGCGACACCGTCCCTGACGGCGCCGGAGTACGGAAGCTCGTCCGGCTGGTATCTGGTGTGGGCGGCACGGGGACTGCGCTACGCGTGGCATCCGGCAGCGGCACCCGCGGTGGTGGCCGCCCTGACCGCGAAGCAGTGGCGGGTACGGGAAATGGCCGCCCACGTCTGCCGGGAACGCGAGATCGGCGAAGCGGCCGATCCCCTCGTACCACTGCTGGCCGACCCGGTCCCGCGTGTGCGCGAGGCCGCCGCGCGGGCCCTGGCCGCGGTCGGTGAGGCTGAGCACGCCCCGCCCCTGCGCCGGCTGCTCGACGACGAGAGCCCGCGCTGTGGTGCCCGCGCGGCACAGGCGCTGCGCGAACTCGCCCGCCGGCTCGACCGCGACCTCGACCCGTAACACGCGTGCGGGGCGCCCTCCTCAGGCGAGGCCCGGAAGCAGGGCGCCCTCCTCAAACTCAGAGCACGGGGCCGCCGATGCGCCAGTAGACACCAGACTCGCGGGCCATCAACTCTCGTCGATCAGCAAGCGGCGCAAGGTCGCGTAGTCGTCGTGCCACGCCCGCAGCACCGCATCGACCTCCCGCTCCGGATACTTCATTCCCGGCTCGAAGGCGCCCACGATGTGCTCCAGAACCACCCGACGCTTGCTCCGCGCCGCCGGTATCCG
>SLSW01000282.1 GCA_007130245.1 Micromonosporaceae bacterium | reverse complement strand
GCTGGACGACGTAGCGGAGGGATTGGCGTGAGCAGGGTGGCAGCGTGAGCACGAGGACCGCAGCTTGCGAGGACCGCAGCTGCGAACTAATCAGGGTCACAGCGTGAGCACGAGGACCGCAACGTGAGCGGGGAAGGGGCGCCGGAGCTGCCGGTGGTCGACGCCGCCGGGCTGATGCTCGGTGTGGTGGCGGCCCGCTGGCACACCGAGTTGGTGGACCACATGCAGGACCGGGCTGTCTGCGCCGCGCGCGCGTGCCGGATCACCGATGTGATCATCGCGCGGGTGGCGGGGGCGGTGGAGTTGCCGGTGGTGGCGCAGGCGATGGCTCGCCGGTGCGACGCAGTGGTCGCGCTCGGGGTGGTCATCCGTGGCGAAACCGCCCATTTTGACTACGTGTGCCGGTCAGTGACCGACGGGCTGACCCGGGTGGCGCTGGACGAGTCGACCCCGGTGGCCCACGGCGTGCTGACCGTGGACACCCTTGCCCAGGCGGCCGACCGCGCCGGACTGCCCGACTCGTCCGAGGACAAGGGCTGGGCGGCGACGGTCGCCGCGCTGGACGCGGCGCTCGCGATTCGCACGCTCGACCGATAGACCGCCCGCACCCTGGGCCGATGTCCCGACCGCACGGCCGATGCGCCGGGGCGCGGTCACCGCGTACGGTCGGCCTCAAGCCGGCGACCCGAGGGAAGGCCATGACGATTCGTAGTGTTTCACTGACAGCGGTCGCCCTCACCGGTCTGCTGCTCATCGCCGCCTGCGGTGCGCCGGACGACGAGCCTCCCGCGGCCGACCCGACCACGCCGGCCCCGCCGACCGCGCCGCCCGGCCAGGACGGGATTGGGGAGCCGCCGGCCGACCCGGTCGCCACCAACGAGACGCTGGCCGTCTACTACGTCGGCGAGGAGAGCATCGTGGTCGAGGGCGGCGGTAGCCAGCAGCGGCCGCGGCTGTACCGCGAATTCCGCCAGCTGGAGGTCGGTGACGGGTCGGCGGCGGCGCGCGTTGAGGCGGCGGTCGCGCACATGCTCACGCCCGGCAGTGCGCTCGACCCGGACTACGACAGCGGATGGCCGGACAGTGCCACGGTCACCGGGGTGGCGGTCGCCGGCAGCACCGCCACTGTCGACCTGGCCGGCGCCGCCAGCCACAGCGTCGGCAGCGAGGCCGCCCACATCGCGGTACAGCAACTGGTGTGGACCGCCACCGCCGACCCGGACGTCGACCAGGTGGAGCTGCTGATCAACGGAGCCGCGGTCGACGAGCTGTGGGGCCACGTGGGCATCGACGCCCCGCTGACGCGCGCGCCGGCGCTGGACACCCTGGCGCTGCTGTGGCTGATCAGCCCGCAGCACGGTGACACCGTGCCGGGCACCTTCGAGGTGCACATCTACGGTGCACCGTTCGAGGCAACCGCACAGCTGCGGGTGCGCGAGGGTGACACGGTGGTGCACGAGCAGCACGTCACGCTCGGCGGGACCGGTTTCCCGGACTTCTTCGGTGAGGCGAAGGTGGAGCTGACCCTGGACGCGGGCAGCTACACCCTGGAGGTGTTCGAGCTTTCGGCCATGGACGGCAGCGAGATCCGCCTCGACGACAAGGCCATCACCGTGTCCTGACCCGTCCGGGCGCGGCTGCACCGGGCCCGGCGCCGGTCGCCGCACTTCGAGCTGCGAGAATGCGACTTCGTGAAGACCTTCGACGAGCTGTTCACCGAGCTGTCGACCAAGGCCGCCGCCCGCACACCCGGGTCGGTGACCGTCGCTGCGCTGGCCGACGGGGTCCATGCTGCCGGTAAGAAGGTCGTCGAGGAGGCGGCCGAGGCGTGGATGGCCGCTGAACATGAGGGACCACAACGCGCCGCCGAGGAGATCTCGCAGCTGCTCTACCGCACGCAGGTGCTGATGCTCGCCACAGGGCTGAAACTCGACGACGTCTACCGACATCTGTAGCGCCGGCTTCGCCAGCCCGTCCGCGTCGAACCACTGGGAGCACCGTCATGCTGCGTCTCGCTGTGCCCAACAAGGGCAGCCTGGCCGCGTCCGCCGCGCAGATGCTGCGCGAGGCCGGCTATCGCCAGCGCGCCGACGGCAACGAACTCGTCTGCCGCGACCCGGCCAACGAGGTCGAGTTCTTCTACCTCCGTCCGCGCGATATCGCCACCTACGTCGGCTCGGGCGACCTGCAGCTCGGCATCACCGGCCGGGACCTGCTGGCCGACGCCGGCGGTCCGGCCGAGGAGCTGCTGGACCTCGACTTCGGCGCGGCGACGTTCCGCTACGCGGCCCGGCCCGACACGGTGGCAGGCGTCGCCGACCTGGCCGGCCGGCGGATCGCTACCGCGTACCCGGGGGTGGTGTACGACCACCTGCGGGGCCACGGCATCACCGCCGAGGTGGTCCGGTTGGACGGGGCGGTGGAAAACGCGATCGGGCTGGGGGTGGCCGACGTGATCGCCGACGTGGTCTCGACCGGTGCCACGCTGCGCCAGGCCGGCCTGTTGCCGGTCGGCGAACCGATCCTGCATACCACCGCGGTCCTGATCGGTGGACCGGACCGGCCGGCCAACGGCGGCGCCGCGGCCCTGCAGCGCCGGCTGGAGGGGGTGCTGGTGGCGCGGCGCTACGTGATGCTCGCCTACGACACGCCCACCGACCGGCTGGAGCAGGCGTGCGCGCTCACCCCGGGCATCGAGTCACCCACCATCTCGCCGCTGCATCGCGAGGGCTGGGTGGCGGTGCAGGCGATGGTGCGTCGCACCGAGGTGCACCGGATCATGGACGAGCTGTACGACCTCGGCGCGCGCGCCATTCTGGTCACGGACATCCACGCCTGCCGGCTATAGCCGGTAAGCATGTATGGCAGGCTGACAGGCGTGTCGGAACCTGTGCAGATCCGTCCCCGCCGCATCCGGATAGCCAGCTGGATCGCCGCGGCGGTGTGCGTACTGGCGTCGATCGCGCTGGCCGCGGCGCTCAGTGGCTCGGTGGCTGGCGGACCGGAGCTGTTCGGCCCTGCCGACCGGGTGGCTACTGTCGGGCTCGGTGTGGTGGGCGCGCTGGCCGTGCTGGCGCTCGGCCGGCCCGCGGTCACCGCCGACCAGCACGGCGTGCGTGTGCGCAACATCGTCGGCGGTGCCGAACTGCCGTGGAACGTGGTGCGGGCGGTGCGTTTCGACCGTGGTGCGTCCTGCGCGTCGCTGGAGCTGCACGACGACGATGTGGTCATGGTGCAGGCGGTGCAGGCGGTGGACAGGGAGCACGCGGTGGCTGCCATCCGGTCGTTGCGGCGGCTGCACGCCGACCACCAGTCCCGTACGCAGAGTCCGCACACCGGTGGATGATCTGCGTGCTATTCTTGAGCGGTCGACCTCGCCGTCGCAGCTCGTGTCCACGTGTGCGTGGCCACCGGTTGTGGCGGTGAAGAAGCGGAGCGCCTGCTCCCACCCGAGCTGCCCCCAGGGTGCGGCCGGGTCCGGTCACCCGGGCTGATGCCTGGGCGGTGTGTGTCCATGTGATGCCCACCGGACCGGTCGAGCGGGCCCCGGCAGTGTCCGGGGCCTTCTGCTTTGTCGCGACGGTGGGTGCCGGCGCGGCGGGTCGACGACCGACCGCCGATCACACGCCGATTACACAAGGAGGCCTCATCAGCGTCGATCCACGCGTCAACGATCAGATCCGGGCACGGGAAGTCCGGCTGGTCGGCCCGGAGGGTGAGCAGGTGGGCATCGTCCCGCTGGAGCGCGCCCTGCAGCTGGCCGCCGACGTCGACCTGGACCTGGTCGAGGTCGCGCCTACCGCGCGACCGCCGGTGTGCAAGCTCATGGACTTCGGCAAGTTCAAGTACGAGAGCGCGCTCAAGGCCCGGGAGGCCCGGCGTAACCAGCAGCAGACCGTCATCAAGGAGATGAAGCTGCGCCCGAAGATCGATCCGCACGACTACGAGACGAAGAAGGGTCACGTGGTGCGGTTCCTACGGGCAGGCGACAAGGTCAAGGTGACGATCATGTTCCGTGGCCGGGAGCAGAGCCGACCCGAGCTCGGGTTCCGGCTGCTGCGCAAACTCTCCGACGAAGTCGCCGAGCTCGGCTTCGTCGAAGCTGCGCCGAAGCAGGACGGACGGAACATGATCATGGTGCTCGCGCCGCACCGGGCCGGGAAGACCGCCAGCAAGGACGGATCCGGAGCGAAGTCCGCGAGCAAGGAGTAGCCGCCGGGCGTAGCGCCCAGCGGGCAGAGCAGTAGCCGCTGGGTGGCAACCCCGCGAGCATGAGTAGGGAGAAGCGTTCACAGTGCCGAAGATGAAGAGTCACTCGGGCATGGGCAAGCGGGTCAAGGTGACCAGCAAGGGCAAGCTCCTGCGGCAGAAGGCCGGCCGCAAGTCGGGAGCGTCCTTCGCGTCCCAGCCGCTCCGGTCCTCGCGTAAGCGACGCGCGCTCACCGGCGACGTCGAGTTCTCCGGGGCCGAGCGTCGGCGGGTACGGAAGATGTTGGGCCGCTAACGCGCGCCACTGGACACGGAGGAGGTTTTCGAGATGGCACGCGTTAAGCGGGCGGTGAACGCGCACAAGAAGCGCCGGACGATCCTGGAGAGCGCCAAGGGCTACCGCGGGCAGCGTTCCCGGCTCTACCGCAAGGCCAAAGAGCAGATGCTGCATTCGATGCAGTACGCCTACCGGGACCGCAAGGACCGCAAGGGCGACTTCCGGCAGCTGTGGATCACACGGATCAACGCCGGCGCTCGCGCCAACGGCATGAACTACAACCGTCTCATCCAGGGTCTGCGCCTGGCCGGCGTGGAGGTCGACCGCAAGATCCTCGCCGAGATGGCGGTGCACGACGAGGCGGCGTTCGCGAAGCTGGTGGCCACCGCCCGCGAGGCGGTCGCCGCCAACGACGGTGACGGTGCCGCCGGGCAGGCCGGCACCCGCCCGGCCTGAGCATGCCGAGTTGACGTCGCGCGAGCGACCCGATCCGACGCCGTACACCCGGCGGACGCCGCGGGTCGCTGCCGCGTCCCGGCTGCGCCGCCGCCGCGACCGCGACCGCAGCGGCAGATTCCTCGCCGAGGGGCCACAGGCGGTGCGGGAGGCACTGGCGCGTCCCGGCACCGTGCGGGAAGTGTTTGCCACCTCCGACAGCATCCGGCGCCAGCCGGCGCTGCTGGAGGCGGCCCGAGCCGCTCGGGTGCCGGTGTCACAGGTCGGCGAGGACGCGGCCGCGGCCCTGTCGGAGACCGTCACTCCGCAGGGCCTGGTGGCGGTGTGCGCGCAGATCGATGTGAGCCTGACCGACGCGCTGGCGGGCACGCCGCGGCTGGTGGCGGTGCTGGTGGACATCCGCGACCCCGGTAACGCCGGCACGGTGCTGCGCACCGCCGATGCCGCCGGCGCGGCAGCGGTGATCTTCGCCGGTGACACGGTCGACCCGTACAACGGCAAGTGCGTGCGGGCGTCGGCCGGCAGCCTGTTCCATCTCGAAGTCGTGCGCGCCGGTGACGCCGCCGCGGTGACCGAGACCCTGCGCGCAGCCGGCCTGCGGGTGCTCGCCGCCACCGGCGGTGGGGATACCGACCTGGACGACCTGCCCGACGAGGAGCTGGCCGCGCCGACCGCCTGGCTGTTCGGCAGCGAGGCGCACGGCCTGCCGCCGGCGATCGCCGCGGCGGCCGACGCACAGGTACGGGTGCCCATCCACGGGCGCGCCGAGAGCCTCAACCTGGGTGCCGCCGCGGCGGTGTGCCTGTACACTTCCGCCAGAGCACAACGTGGCCATGGAGCACCGAAGGAGCCCCGCACGTGACGCGTGAGCACCGCACCTTTATCGAGCCCGCCGGTGGCGGGCAGCGGCGCTGACCCTGCGCTCCGTTCCTCCCGCACCGGTGGGCTGCGGCTAAGCCGCCCGGCCGTAGACTGCTGTCCGGTTTCCCGGTGCGAGGAAGAGGCTCATGAGCTATCGCAACGACCCGTACGACCCCAAACAGGTGGCGCTGTTGGAGCAGGCCGCGCTCGACGACGCGCTGGCGGCTGCCGAGAAGGCGTTCGCGGCCGCCGCCGACCCGGATGCGCTGGCCGCGATCCGGCACCAGCACCTCGGCGACCGCGCCCCGATCGGGCTGGCCCGCCGCGAGATCGGCGCCCTGCCGCCAAAGGCGCGCGCCGATGCCGGCAAGCGTGTCAACGCCACCCGGGCGGCTATCCAGGCCGCCTACGACACCCGGCTCGCGCAGCTGCGGGTCGAGCAGGAGCGGCGGGTGCTGGCCGAGGAGCGGGTGGACGTCACCCTGCCGACCGACCGGCGCCCGCGCGGCGCCCGGCATCCGCTGACCACCCTGATGGAGCGCATCGAGGATCTGTTCGTCGGCATGGGCTACGAGGTGGCCGAGGGCCCCGAGGTGGAGCTCGCCTGGCACAACTTCGACGCGCTCAACATCGGCCCGGACCATCCGGCGCGCACCATGATGGACACCTTCTACGTGGCGGCGGCGCGGGCCGGCATCGGCGAATCCGGAATGGTGCTGCGCACCCACACCTCGCCGGTGCAGGCGCGTACGATGCTCGCGCGCCGGCCACCGATCTACGTGATCTGTCCGGGCCGGACCTACCGCACCGACGAGCTGGACGCCACCCACACCCCGGTGTTCCACCAGGTGGAGGGTCTGGTGGTGGACCGGGGCATCACCATGGCCCACCTCAAGGGCACTTTGGACCACTTTGCCCGCGGCATGTTCGGCCCACAGGCCGCCACCCGGCTGCGACCGTCATACTTCCCGTTCACCGAACCGTCGGCCGAGATGGACCTATGGTTCCCGCAGCACCGCGACGGGCCGCGCTGGGTCGAGTGGGGCGGCTGCGGCATGGTCAACCCGCGGGTGCTGCGTGCCTGCGGCGTGGACCCGGACGAGTTCACCGGGTTCGCCTTCGGCATGGGCATCGAGCGCACCCTGATGTTCCGGCACGGCGTCAGCGACATGCGCGACATGATCGAGGGCGACGTCCGGTTCGCCCGCGCGTTCGGGATGGAGGTCTGACATGCGGGTACCTGTGGAGTGGCTGCGGGAGTACGTCGACGCCCCCACCGACCCGGAGACCCTGGAGTCGGCCCTGGTCCGGGTCGGGCTGGAGGTCGAACAGATCACCGACCTGCGCGCGAGTGTGACCGGCCCGCTGGTGGTCGGCCGGGTCGTGGAGATCGAAGAGCTGACCGGCCACAAGAAGCCCGTCCGTTACTGCCGGGTGGACGTCGGTGAGTCCGAGCCGCGCGGCATCATCTGTGGCGCCACCAACTTCGACACCGGCGACGCGGTGGCGGTGGCGCTCCCGGGGGCGGTGCTGCCGGGCGGATTCGAGATCAGCGCCCGCAAGGCGTACGGGCGGATCTCCGACGGGATGATCTGCTCCGAGCGCGAGCTCGGCATCGGCGACGACCACACCGGCATCCTGGTGCTGCCGGACGGCAGCACCGGGCAGCCTGGCGAGGACGCCCGGGCGCTGCTGGGCCTGGACGACGTGGTGGTGGAGCTGGACATCACCCCGGACCGGGGCTACTGCCTGTCGGTGCGCGGCATCGCTCGCGAGTTGTCGCACTCGCTGCGGCTGCCGTTCCGCGACCCGGCGTCCGTGGTGGACGCGCCGGGCGCCACCGACCAGGCGCCGCACCCGGTCCGCGTGGAGGATCCGTCCGGCTGCGACCGGTTCGCCTCCCGGCTGGTGCGCGGCATCGACCCGACCGCCGTGAGCCCACAGTGGATGCGGCGCCGGTTGACCCACGCCGGGGTGCGCCCGCTGGGGCTTGCCGTGGACATCACCAACTATGTGATGCTCGAGCTCGGCCAGCCGATGCACGCCTTCGACCCGGACCGGCTGTCCGGACCGTTGGTGGTGCGCCGCGCGAGCGCCGGGGAGAGCCTGACCACGCTGGACGGGGTGGCCCGGGAGATGCACCCGGAGGACATGGTGATCTGCGACGACCGCGGGCCGGTGTCGCTGGCCGCGGTGATGGGCGGCGCCAACAGCGAGATGGTGCCCGACTCGGTCAACGTGCTCTTCGAGGCCGCGCACTGGGATCCGGTGATGGTGGCGCGCACTGCCCGCCGGCACAAGCTGCCCAGCGAGGCGGCCAAGCGGTGGGAGCGCGGGGTGGACCCGCGGCTGCCGCTGGTGGCGCTGCAGCGGGCGGTGCAGCTGCTGGTTGACCACGCCGGTGGCGAGGTGGACCCGCGGGTGGGCGACGTCGACACGGTCGCCGACCCGGCGCCGGTGACGATCCCGGTCGACCTGCCGGCGCGCACCGCCGGGGTGCCGTACGAGCCGGAGCGCACCGTGGAGCTGCTGGAGGAGGTCGGGTGCACGGTGCGCGTCGACGGTGACCGGCTGACCGTCACCCCGCCGAGCTGGCGTCCGGACCTGACCGATCCGGCCGACCTGTCCGAAGAGGTCGTCCGCATCGACGGGTACGGCGAGATCCCCAGCGTGCTGCCGGTGGCGCCGCCCGGTTCCGGGCTCACGCCGCACCAGCGGCGCCGCCGCACCGTGGCCCGCGCGCTGGCCGAGTCCGGCTTCACCGAGGCGTTGTGCTATCCGTTCGTGGGCGAGGCGGCCTTCGACGCGCTCGGGCTGGCCGGTGACGACCTGCGCCGGTCGGTGGTGCGGCTGGCCAACCCGATCTCGGAGCAGGAGCCGGCGATGCGCACCACGCTGCTTCCGCCGCTGCTGGCCACGCTGCGACGCAACCTGGGGCGCGGCCAGCGCGACGTGGCACTGTACGAGATCGGGCTGGTGTTCCACCCGCGTCACGGGGCCGGCGACGCCCCGCCGGCGCTGCCGGTGGAGACGCGCCCGACCGACGACGCGCTGGCGCGGGCTGAGTCGTTCGTGCCCGACCAGCCGTGGCACGTGGCGACGGTGTTGACGGGCGAAGTCGAGCCCACCGGCTGGTGGGGCAGTGGCCGGCTGACGGAGTGGGCGGACGCGGTCGACTCGGCGCGCAACGTGCTGGCCGCCGCCGGGCTCGGCGACGACCGGGTGAGCCTGCGGGCGGTGGAGCATCCGCCGTGGCACCCGGGCCGCTGCGCCGAGGTGATGGTCGATGGTATGGCGGTCGGCCACGCCGGAGAGCTGCACCCGACGGTGTGCGAGTCGCTGGAGCTGCCCAAGCGCACCTGTGCCATGGAGCTGAATCTGGACGCCGTACCGCTTCCTCCGGTGGTTCCGGCTCCGCGGATCTCCGGCTACCCGCCGGCGCTGATCGACGTGGCGTTGCTGGTCGACGAGCCGGTGCCGGCTACGGACGTGCAGGCGGCGCTGGTCGACGGGGCGGGGCAGCTGCTGGAATCGCTGCGGCTGTTCGACGTCTACACCGGTGAGCAGCTGGGCGCCGGGCGCAAGTCGCTGGCGTACAAGCTGACCTTCCGCGCTCCGGACCGCACCTTGACGGTGGAGGAGGCGGTGGCGGCCCGCGACGCCGCGGTCGCCGCGGCTGCCGAGCGGGTGGGCGCCGAGCTGCGCGGCGCCTGACGGCGCCCCGCCCCCCGCCCATTCCCCGTCGATCTTGCACCTGTGCAGGTCGATATGCCCACTTTGAGGTGAAAAGCAAGGTGCACAAGTGCAAGATCGACGGGGTGGGGTGGGGGGTCAGTCTAAGGAGGTCGGGAGCGCGGGGTCGCGGTGGTGGCGCCACATCAAGCGCAGCTGGTCGGCGTTGGTGCGGCGCGTGGACAGCTCCGGCAACGCGTCCAGCGCGAAGAAGTCTGCGCCGGTGGTCTCCTCGTCCAGCCCGGCCACCGGCTGCTGGTCCGGGTCGATCCGCTCGACCAGGAAAAACAGTTTGTAGATGTGGAACGGGCTGGCGCCGTGGCCGTTCTGCCGCGAACCGTCGTGCACCGCCGCCAGCCGGGAAACCCGGACCGTCAGACCGGCCTCCTCGGCGACCTCCCGCTCGACCGCCCTCGACGGGGGGTCTATCGCGTCGGCCCAGCCACCGGGCAGGGTCCACAAACCGTCGCGCTTCTCGCGCACCAGCAGCACTCGCCCGGCGTTGTCGAACAGCGCACCGCGCACATCCACCTTCGGGGTGGCGTGCCCGACCTCGGCCGCCAGCACGCTGTGGATCTCGTCGGCGCCATCGCCGCCCAACATCGCCAGCACCTCGGCAGCGGCGGTGCGCAGGCGCTCGTAGCGGGCCAGATCGTAGCGGTCGGTGGCGTAGTTGAGTCCGTTCTGGGCCATCGCCGCCAGCTCCACCGCGAGCGCGTGCAGCTGTTGTCCCCGCTGGTGCGGCCGGACACGGTCGGTCACCGGGCGAGTGTGGCACAGCGGCGGGACCGCTGCCAGTGCCGGTGTCGGTCAGTGAGAAAGCCGTCCGGCATGAGGGCTGGTGACCGCGATAGCGTTGCCCGGGTGATGAGAGTCCGACCCGCCGTCGGCATGGATGCCGCGTCGGTTGCGGCGCTGCTGGCCGAGCTCGGTTATCCCGACAACACCCCGGGTGAGGTGGCTGAACGGCTCGGCGCGTGGGAGGAAGAGTCCAACGGAACCGTCCTGGTCGCTGAGATGGAGGGGAACGGCGTGGGGTTGGCCGCGTGGACGGCCATCCCGTACCTGGAACGCGCCGGGCGGTGGGGGCGGCTCGTGGCGCTCGTGGTCGCCGGCGACATCCGCAGCCGGGGGGTGGCGCGGCGGCTGGTAGCCGCTGCCGAGCAATGGGCACGCACGCGGGGTTGCTCCGCAATGGAGCTGACCAGCTCCCGTAGCCGCGAGGTGGCGCGCGAGTTCTACCGCCGGCTCGGGTACGAGGACCGGTGTGGGCGGTCGGCCAGGTTCGCCAAGCTGCTGTAGGCAGGCGACCCGGCCAGGTCACTCCGGCCGGTACGCCTCGATGAGGAACCGCCGGGCGAAGGCCACGAACGCGCCTTCGGTGCGGATGTGCTCGTGCAGTGCGGCGAGCCGGTCGCGGTAGTCCGCGACTGTGAACCCGGGCACGATCCAGACCACCTTGCGCAGGAACGCCACCACCGCCGCGATGTCGTAGAACTCCGTACGCAGCGCTTCGCTGCGCAGGTCGACCACGTGCAGGCCGGCTGCTTCGGCCTGGGCGGCCACGTGCTCCGGATCGCGGGAGCGCCCCACCGGCTGGGGCCCCATCAGGAAGTTGGTGAGTTCCTGCACTGAACCCGCCGCGACGTGCTGGGCCAGGTAGGTGCCTCCGCGCCGCAACACGCGGGCGATCTCGGGCCACCGGATGCGGGTCGGGTGCCTGCCGGTGACCAGGTCGAAGCTGCCGGACGCGAACGGCAGGCACGCGTCGTCGGCGACCTCGACGAGCGAGGCAGCCAGCGGGCGCAGGTGCCGCCCGGCCACCGCGACGTTCGGCGGCCAGCCCTCGGTGGCCGCCACCAGGGCCGGCCGTTGTCCCGCCCGGGTGAGCACCTCGGCGAGCACCTCACCACCGCCGGTCTGCATGTCGAGCAGCCGTCCGGCGGCGGCGACCCGCGGCGGCAGCACTGTGCGCGCGTACCCCCACGAGGGTCGCTGCTCGGTGGCCCGGCCGGCGAACCAGGAGAAGTCCCACCCGTCGACCGGCGCCGCCCCGCCCTCGGCCAGCAGCCGGTCGAATTCCGGCGCGTCGTCCACGGCGCCAGTCTGCCGGAGCGTCCATCCGGCGTCGGTCTGCGGGGCGCCCCGCAGGCTGCCTCAGTCGAGGAAGAGCTCTCCGACCCGCTGCCCGTGGACCTCCTCACCGGTGGGGCGGAACCCGATCCGGAGGTAGAAATCCTCCGGGCTGTGCTCGCCCGGCTTCCACAGCACCGTCACCCGCTTCTCGCCTCGCCGCCGTGCCTCGTCGAACACCTGCTGGACCGCGAACCGGCCGTACCCCTTGCCCTGGTGATCGCCGGCCACATTGAGCCGCCAGATGCCGCACCGGAAGATCTCGATCGGGGAGTCCGGATCGAACCCGCCCATCACGAAGGCCACCAGCTCGTCACCGGCGTAGACCACCTTCGGCCAGGCGATGCCAGGGTTGGCGTACGCCTCGGCCAGCGAGTTGGCGACCGGCGATACGTACTCCTCCTGCTCCGGCCGCACCGCCAGGCGGCAGGCGGTGATCACATTGTCCGGGTTGATGTCCTCCACCCGCAGTGTCGCGTTCATGGCCGGAACGATAACGACAACCTCCGAGAGACCTGACCGCGACGAGGTCAGTCCTGGCGATGCTCGGTGCGGTCCTGGCCCCACCGGGTGTGGAACACGCCGTCCCGGTCGACCCGCCGGTAGGTGTGAGCCCCGAAGTAGTCGCGCTGCGCCTGCACCAGGCTGGCCGGCAGCCGTCCGGCCCGCAGACCGTCGTAGTAGGACAGCGCGGCGGCGAACCCGGGCACCGGGATGCCACGTTCGACGGCGGTGGCGACCACCCGGCGCCACGCCTGCTGCGCTCCGCCCAGCGCGTCGGCGAAATGCGGCGCGGTCAGCAACGTCGAAAGCTGCGGGTCGGCGTCGTACGCCGCCCGGATGCGGTCGAGGAAACCGGCGCGGATGATGCAGCCGCCGCGCCAGATCGACGCCACCGCACCGAGGTCGACGCCCCAGCCGTACTCGTCGCTGCCGGCACGGATCTGGTCGAACCCCTGGGCGTAGGCGACGATCTTCGACGCGTACAGCGCCTGCTCGACCTCGTCGGCCAGCCCGGCACCGGCCGGCGTGCCCCCGCGCGGGCCGGGCAGGTCGCGGGCGGCGCGCCGCAGCCCGGCGTGCCCGGACAGCGACCGCGCGAACACCGCCTCGGCGATGCCGCTGACCGGCACCCCGAGGTCCAGGGCCAGCTGCACGGTCCAGCGGCCGGTGCCCTTCTGCTCCGCCTGGTCGAGTACCACGTCGACGAACGGGCGCCCGGTGGCGGCATCGGTGTGTGCGAGCACCTCCGCGGTGATCTCCACCAGGTAGGAGCTCAGCCGCCCGCCGTTCCAGGTGCCGAACACCTCGGCGATCTCGCCCGGGTCCAGCCCGGCCGCGTGCCGCAACAGGTCGTACGCCTCGGCGATGAGCTGCATGTCGGCGTACTCGATGCCGTTGTGGACCATCTTGACGAAGTGCCCGGCACCGTCGGGTCCGATGTGGGTCACGCACGGCACCCCGTCGACCACCGCGGCGATGTCGCGCAGCATCGGCGCCAGCGACTCGTACGCCCCGGCGGGACCGCCGGGCATGAGGCTGGGGCCGTGCAGCGCGCCCTCCTCACCGCCGGAGATCCCCATGCCGACGAACTGCAGGCCGCGCTCGCGCAGCGCCGCGTCGCGGCGCCGGGTGTCCGCAAAGTGGGCGTTGCCGCCGTCGATGATCACGTCCCCGGGTTCCAGCAGGGACGCGAACTGGTCGATCACCGCGTCGGTCGGTTCCCCGGCCTTGACCATGACGATTATCCGCCGGGGCCGTTCCAGCGCCGCCACGAACTCCTCCGGCGTACGCGCGGGACGAAACTCGCCCTCCTGGCCGTGCTCGGCCACCAGTTCCTCGGTGCGGGCGACGGTGCGGTTGTACAGCGCCACCGGATGACCCCGCCGGGCCAGGTTGCGGGCGAGGTTGCTGCCCATGACCGCGAGTCCCGCCACTCCGATCCGTGCCTGCTGCGACACCCCGTCCGCCCTCTTGATCGAAGAACCGTGCCTACCGGCCCGACGATACGCGCCCGCCGGGGTTGCGCGGGCCGGGTGGCGCCGGTTGGGTGGGGACATGACCCTGCGCTTCGAGACCCCTCTGCTGATCCCCGGCCGCGGCGACCCGTTGCCCGACGCGGTCGTCGTGGTGGACGAGAGCACCGTCAGTTACGCCGGGCCGGCGCTGACCGCGCCGGACACCCCGGAGGCCACCACGGTGACCGCTCCCGCGGTGATGCCGGGCATGTGGGAGTGCCACGGACACTTTCTGGGTGCGCGTTCGCTGGACTTCTCCCGGTTGCCACAGGAACCGGTCGCGGTGCGCGCCGCGCGCGCCACGGTCGACCTGCGCGCCGCGCTGGATGCCGGTGTCACCAGCGTGCGCGAGGTCGGCGGTCTCGGCGTGTACCTGGCCCGCGTGGTCGATGAAGGGCTGGTGACCGGCCCGGCCATCTACGCCGCCGGCGCGATCCTGTCCACCACGGGCGGCCACGGCGACCTGCACGGCCACCCGCTGTCGTGGGTGCACGACTTCGGCGCGCACGGTGGCGAGCTGCGGCTGGCCGACGGTCCGGCCGAATGCGCGCGGGCGGTGCGCGAGCAGTTGCGCCGCAACGCCAAGGTGATCAAGGTGTGCGCCTCCGGCGGGGTGCTGTCGGAGGTCGACCACCCGATCCACCAGCAGTTCACCGACGCCGAGCTGCGGGCGATGGTGGAGGTCGCGGGCCTGGCCGACCGGGTGGTGGCCGCGCACTGCCACGGCAAACCCGGCATCATGGCGGCGCTGGCCGCCGGCGTGCGCACCATCGAGCACGGCACCTACCTGGACGAGGAGGCGGCCGCGGCGATGCGCGAGACCGGGGCGGTGCTGGTGCCCACCCGTACCATCATCCGCGACATCCTCGACAGCGAGGCGGCGCCGGCGTACGCCATGGAGAAGCTGACCGCCCTCGCGGACCAGCACACCGCGGCGGTGACGCTGGCGCACGAGGCCGGGGTGACGGTGGCGATGGGCACCGACCTGGCGCTGTCCGGAGCCGACCTGCCGGTGTCGTGGGGCCGCAACGGCCAGGAGCTGCCGCTGCTGGTCGAGTGCGGGTTCACTCCGCTGGCCGCGATCGAGGCCGCCACCGCCTGCGGCCCCGCCACGCTTGGGCCGCAGGCGCCGCGCTCCGGCCAGCTCGCCCCCGGGTACGACGCGGACCTGCTCACCCTGGACGCGGATCCGCTGGCCGACATCGCGGTGCTGGCCGACCCGGCGCACATCACCGGCGTGTGGAAGCGGGGGGTACGCGTCAAGGGGTGACCCGTGCCACGAACCGTTGGCGAACCTCCCTTGCATGAAGATACTATCAATCGCATAGTCATGCGAGAGGTGGTTCATGGGAGTCCGGGTCGCGGTCGCCGGCGCCAGCGGGTACGCCGGCGGTGAGCTGCTGCGCCTGATCGCCGCGCACCCGCAGCTGGAACTGGTCACCGCCACCGCCCACCGCCAGGCCGGTCAGCGGCTCGCGCAGGTGCATCCCCACCTGCGCTCCCACGGCGACGTGGTGCTCGCGGCCACCGACCCGGCGGCACTGGCCGAGGCCGACCTGGTGTGCCTGGCGCTGCCGCACGGGCAGTCGGCGGCGATCGCCGCGGCGCTGCCGCCGACCGTGCCCGTGGTGGACCTGGGCGCCGACCACCGGCTGCGCGACGGCGACGCCTGGAGTCGCTACTACGGCAGCGTCCACGCCGGCGCCTGGACCTACGGGCTGCCCGAGCTGCCGGGCCAGCGGACGTTGGTCGCGTCATCGACCAGGGTGGCGGCCACCGGCTGCTACGCGGTGGCCACGAGCCTGGCGCTGGCGCCGCTGCTCGCCGCAGGCATCGCCGAGCCCGACGACGTCGTCGTGGTCGCGGCCTCCGGCACCTCCGGCGCCGGCCGCGAGGCGAAGCCGCACCTGCTGGCCAGCGAGGTGGCCGGCGACCTGGCGCCCTACAAGGTCGGCACCCACCAGCACGTGCCCGAGATCAAGCAGGCCACCGGCGCGCGGGGCCTGTCGTTCACGCCGGTGCTGGCCCCGATGCCGCGCGGCATCCTCGCCACCGTCACCGCCCGCCCGGCGTACGCCGGGATCAGCGCCGGGCACGCGCGCGACGTGCTGGCCACCGCCTACGGCGACGAGCCGTTCGTGCACCTGCTGCCGGAGGACACCTGGCCGCACACCGCCGCCACGCTGGGCAGCAACTCCTGCCACCTGCAGGCCACCGTGGACCGCGACTCCGGGCGGCTGATCATCACCAGCGCCCTCGACAACCTCGGCAAGGGCGCCGCGGGTCAGGCCCTGCAGTGCGCCAACCTGATGCTCGGCCTGGACGAGATCGCCGGCCTGCCGATCGACGGGACCTCCCCATGACCGCCACCGCGCCGAAGGGATTCCGCGCCGCCGGGGTGGCCGCCGGGTTGCGCACCGGCGACGGGCCGGACGTGGCGCTGGTCGTCAACGACGGGCCCGGCCGGGCCGCCGCCGGGGTGTTCACCGCCAACCGGGTCAAGGCGGCGCCGGTGCGCTGGAGCCAGCAGGTGCTGCGCGGCGGCGCCCTGCGGGCCGTGGTGCTCAACGCCGGCGGGGCCAACGCCTGCACCGGCCCGGCCGGATTCCAGGACACCCACGCGACCGCCGAGCACGCGGCCGCGGCCCTGGCCGGCGCCAGCGGCACCGACGTGGGCGCGGGCGAGATCGCGGTGTGCTCCACCGGACTGATCGGCGAGCGGCTGCCGGTGGACCGGCTGCTGGCCGGCGTGGACGCATCGGTCAACTCGCTGTCGCGCGACGGTGGCGACGCCGCCGCCGAGGCGATCCTCACCACCGACACCCGGCCGAAGACGGTCACGGTCAGCGGCCACGGATGGACCGTCGGCGGCATGGCCAAGGGCGCCGGCATGCTGGCGCCGTCGCTGGCGACGTTGCTGGCGGTGCTCACCACCGACGCCGTCGCCGACGCGGCCACCCTCGACGGCGCGCTGCGCGAGGCGGTGCGGGTCAGCTTCGACCGCATCGACTCCGACGGCTGCATGTCCACCAACGACTCCGTGCTGCTGCTGGCCAGCGGCGCTTCCGGGGTCGAGCCGAGCCCCGGTCAGCTCACCGAGGCGGTCACCGTCGCCTGTGATGCGCTGGCCCGGGAACTGCTCGCCGACGCCGAAGGCGCCACCAGACAGGTGGCGATCGAGGTCTCCGGCGCCGCGAACGTGGACGACGCGGTCGAGGTCGGCCGGGCGGTGGCGCGCAACAACCTGGTCAAGACCGCGCTGTTCGGCGGCGACCCGAACTGGGGCCGCATCCTGGCCGCGGTCGGCACGGCCGACGCGGCGTTCGACCCCGACCGGCTGGACGTGGCCATCAACGGGGTGTGGGTGTGCCGGGCCGGCACCGCCGCGGCCGACCGGTCGACCGTCGACCTCAGCGGCCCCGCCGTGGCGGTGCAGATCGTGCTGCACGCCGGGCAGGCCACCGCCACCATCCGGACCAACGACCTGTCCCACGGATACGTCCAAGAGAACTCGGCCTACTCGACATGACCACCACCGCACCCGACCGCGACCTCAGCGTGGCGCAGGCCAAGGCCGCCACGCTGATCGAGGCGCTGCCGTGGTTGGCGCGTTTCCACGGCGCCACCGTGGTCATCAAGTACGGCGGCAACGCGATGACCGACACCACCGCGCAGCGGGCGTTCGCCGAGGATCTGGTGTTCCTGCGCTACGCCGGGATCCGGCCGGTGGTGGTGCACGGCGGCGGGCCGCAGATCTCGGCGATGCTCGACCGGCTCGGCATCGCCAGCGATTTCCGCGGCGGGCTGCGGGTCACCAGCGCCGAGGCGATGGAGGTGGTGCGCATGGTGCTGGTCGGCCAGGTCGGCCGGGAACTGGTCGGGCTGGTCAACGAGCACGGCCCGTTCGCCGTCGGCCTGTCCGGCGAGGACGCCGGACTGTTCACCGCGGTGCGCCGCCCCGCCTATGTCAACGGCGAGGCGGTTGATGTCGGCCAGGTCGGCGACGTGGCCCGGGTCAACGCCTCGGCGGTGACCGACCTGATCGACGCCGGCCGGATCCCGGTGATCTCCACGGTGGCGCCCGACGCCGACGGGGTCCTGCACAACCTCAACGCCGACACCGCCGCCGCGGCGCTGGCGGTGGCGCTGGGCGCACGCAAGCTGATGATGCTCACCGACGTGCCGGGCCTGTACACCGACTGGCCGGATCCGGACAGCCTGCGGTCCGAACTGACCGCCGACGAGCTGGAAAAGCTGCTGCCGGGGCTGGAATCCGGGATGATCCCCAAAGTGGAGGCCTGCCTGCGGGCGGTGCGCGCCGGCGTGCCCGCCGCCCACATCGTCGACGGCCGGCTGGCGCACTCCACGCTACTGGAGGTCTTCACCTCGGAAGGGTTCGGAACCATGATCTTGAACGGGAACGGGAACGGGAACGGGAACGG
>SLSW01000191.1 GCA_007130245.1 Micromonosporaceae bacterium | reverse complement strand
TCGACATTCCCGGCGAGGCGGTGGGCCTGCAGGTCAGCGGGAACACCCCGGTCGTGACCACCGATGTCCCGCACACGGTGGCATACGACCCCCACACCGGGCAGGTCGCGTGGGAGCGGCCAGGCGTTCCGGATGAGCAGACCGACGGCGTGCTGCTGGTGACGGCCGAAGCCGCGAACGACCGCCGGGTCGTCACCGCGGTGGCGCCGGACAGCGGCGAGGTCATCGGTGCCGCCACGGTCCCGGCGTACCAGGCGCGCGCCGCCTGGCGTACCCCTGGCGGCACGGTGCACCTGTTCACCCTCGACACCGACGGACGGTTGACCCGTCAGGTGCTCGGGCACGGGCGGGAGGAGGACGGCACGGTGCACCGGGAGCAGGCCGGATCCGGCCGGGGCTCGCTGGCGGTGCGGGACGGTCTGGTGCTGGTAACCGACCGGACCGCGCCGGACCGGGCGACGGTAGCCCATGACGCCGCCACCCTGGAGCACCGGTGGACCGTGCCGGGCGCGTACGCCACCGCCGGGTGCGGACCGGTGCTGTGTGTCTACGTCTCCGGCGCCGGCGGGCCGTCGCTGCGGGGCATCCACCCCGACACCGGGACCATCGCGTGGACCGCACGCTGCGCCGACGTCGGCATCCGCGGTGCGCCGTGCCGGCTGGCCGTCCACGAGCTGGCCGACGGCGACCGGCTGTGGATCGAGGCGGTGACACCGGACCGCTACACCGGCGGGACGCGCGCCAGGTCATGGATCGCGCGGGCGACCACCGGGGAACGCCTCGCCCCGCCGGACGAGTGGGCGCTGCGGCAACTGGTGGACGGCGCGGGTCTGCTGGTGGGCCGCAGTGACCGGGACCGGGCGCCGGAGCGGCCGGGCGGGCCGTTCCGCCTGTGGTGGGCGCACGCGGACGACGACGGTTCGTCGGTGGAGGTGCTCGGCACGGTCGACGCCACCGACTGCCGCCCGCACCACCCGTACCTGGTGTGCTGGACCGAAGGCGAGGGCATCACAGTGTGGGGGATCGGTCCCTGACCACCGGTGGCCGACGACCGCTAGGTTGAGCCGCATGCGTGACCTCGCCAGCCGACCCGGCGACCGGGCAGCGGTCCCGAGCACCAGGGTGATCGACCTCGGTGCGGACCGGTCACCCCCGGCGCCGTACGGCGAGACCTACTGGCCGGGTGAGCGACTGCGACGTCGGTGGCGGCAACCGGCGTTGGTCGCGGCGATCGTACTGGGGCTGCTGGTGGTGTCCGCTCCGGACCCGGCGCGGCCGGTCTCGCCGCTGGTGCTCGTCGCCGAGCAGAGCAGGGTCGCGCATGTGATGATCGTCGGCGACGTGCTGCTGGTCGAGCAGCAGACCCCCTCCGACGAGCCGTCGTTGTTCTCGGCCCACCTGCTGCCCACCGGGGACTACCTGTGGAGCACGACCGACCGGCTGCCGTTCCACGACGGCCGGTCCCACGGCGCCGGGCCGATCCTGACCCGTCAGGCGACCCGTGAGAGCACGGTCGCCCGCGATCCGCACACCGGTGCGGTCGTGTGGACGGCCCGCGCTCCGGTCGTGACGCCGGTTCCGGGCGCCGGGGTGGTCGTGCAGCAGGACATGATCCCCTCGGCCCCCGTGGAGGCTGAGGGCGAGATCCCGGTCCGCCGGTTCTCCTGGCACACCCGGGTGATGGTCGCAGACGGCGACACGGGCCGGGCGCTCTGGTCGGAGCGCTCCGAGGACGGCTGGCGCCTCGCCTTCAGTGAGGTGGCGGTCGTGCTGCTCGGCCGCGACGGCACGCTGGAGGTGCGCGAGCTGGCCACCGGTCGCACCCGTGTCTCCTTCGCGTTTCCGGAGGCCGAACCCGACTCCCTGGACGTGGTCGGTGACACGGTGGTCACTGTGTCCGGGAGCGGAGCGAGGACGGTCGTGCGCGGCTACAAGCTCGACGCGCCCACCCCGCGGTGGGAGACGACCGTCGAGCTCGGCGGTTCCGGGGAGATGCTCCGCTCGTCGCAGTTCGTACAGTGGACGGACGGGCGTGAGACCATGTTGACGGACTATCGGCACGGCGTGACCCACACCGCGCCCGCCCGGCGCGCCGGCCACCCGCGGCTGCTCAATGACACGATCGTCTTCATGGCCGCCCGCGACCACGTGCGGGAGGTCGTTGACCGCGCCACCGGAGAGTTGATCGCCGACGCCACCGGCTGGCGGTTGGTGGAGCCGAGCACCAGCGCACCCGACCACCTGCTGCTGTTCCGGGGAGCACGGACCGGCGGCGCCGAGCTGGCGCGGCTGGACCTGACGACCGGTGAGATGACCTATCCGGGCCGGGCGCAGTTCACGTGGTCCGGTTGCTACTCGTTCGACGGCGGGCTGGCGTGTCTCGAGCGCGATCGCCTGCAGCTGTGGCGCTGGCGTTGACCCGACCGCGGGCTGGTGCCACGGTGGCGCGCGGGGGTTAGGTTGACGCCATGCGGGTGCTGGTGGTCGAGGACGAGCGCAACCTCGCCGACGCGATCGTGCGCGGGCTGCGTCGCCAGGGCATGGCCGTCGATGTGGCCTACGACGGCGACGCCGGGCACGAGATGGTGTTCATCACCCGGTACGACGTGGTGGTGCTGGACCGGGACCTGCCGGGCATGCCGGGTGACCGGATCTGCGCCGACATCGTCGCCTCGGGCGCGCTCACGCGGGTGCTGATGCTCACCGCCTCCGGCAGCGTCGCCGACCGGGTGGAGGGGCTGCAACTGGGCGCCGACGACTACCTGCCGAAGCCGTTCGCGTTCGACGAGCTGGTGGCGCGGGTGCGGGCGCTGGGGCGCCGGGCCACCCCGGCGTCGCCGCCGGTGCTGGCAGCCGGTGACCTGGTGCTCGACCCGGCCAAGCGGGTGGTGACCCGCGGTGGGGCGCCGGCGGACCTGACCCGTAAGGAGTTCGGGGTGCTGGAGGTGCTGCTCAAGGCCGACGGGGCGGTGGTGTCCAGCGAGGAACTGCTGGAACGGGTGTGGGACGCCAACGCCGACCCGTTCACCACCACCGTGCGGGTGACGGTGCGCACGTTGCGCCGCAAGCTCGGCGACCCGCCGCTGATCGAGACGGTGGTCGGCTCCGGCTACCGCATCCCGCGCGGGAGCGCGTCGTGAGCCCGGACCGGGGAGGGCGCACCCGCCTGCGGCCGACGTTGCGGTTGCGGTTGACGGTGCTCAACGGCGTGCTGCTGGTCGGTGTGGGTGCGGTGCTGCTGGCGCTTTCGTGGCTGCTGCTGGTGCAGCACGATGTCGGCCCCGCGGTCGGACAGGAGCTGTGGGTGCGCGGCGGGTTGGCGCTGCTGGCGGCGGCGGTCGTCGGGGTGATCGGCGCGTGGCTGGTCGCCGGCCGGGCGCTGCGCCCGTTGCATCATGTCACCGCCACCGCCCGCCGGCTCGGCGAGGAGACTCTCGATGAGCGGATCCGCTACGCCGGTGCCGACGACGAGGTGGCAGAGCTGGCTGGCACGTTCGACGCGATGCTCGACCGGCTGGCCGACTCGTTCGAGACCCAGAAGCGGTTTGTCGCCAACGCCTCGCACGAGCTGCGCACCCCGCTGGCGGTGATGCGCACCGAGGTCGATGTCACGCTGGGGGACCCGGAGGCCGACCTGGCGGAGTATCAACGGATGGCCACAGTGGTGCGCGACGCCTCCGAGCGCGCTAACCGGCTGGTCGAGGCGTTGTTGGTGCTGGCCCGCAGCCAGGCGCAGTCCGGGCGGCGGCTGGTGCGCAAGGTGCCCGCGGACCTGGCGAGCAGCGCGGCGACCGCGCTGTCGGCCATGCAGGAGGAGACCGGCCGGTTGAAGTTGCGGGTGACCCAGCAGCTGGCACCGGCACCGGTCGTCGGCGATCCCAGCCTGCTTGACCGCCTGGCGGGCAACCTGCTGGAGAATGCGGTGCGCTACAACCACCTGCACGGGTGCATCTGGGTGCGCAGCGAGGTGGCCGACGGGTGTGCCCGGCTGGTGGTCGGCAACACCGGCTTCGAGGTGGAGCAGGCCGACGTGCCGGGCCTGTTCGAGCCGTTCCGCCGCGGCGGCCGGGAGCGCACCGGCGCCCGCGGCTCCGGGCTCGGCCTGTCGATCGTCCGCGCGGTCTGCGACGCCCATGGTGGCGCGGTCAGTGCCCGGGCGCGCGCCGAGGGCGGCCTGGAGGTCACCGTCACCCTGCCCGCCACCGCATAACCTCCACTTGCCCGTCGATCTTGCACTTGTGCAGGCCAGTTTATCCTGTTTCGTCGGGTTTATCCTGTGCACAAGTGCAAGATCAACGCGGCAAAAGCAAGATCAACGAGGGTGGAAGCGAGTGCCGGTGGCGCGCTCGGACACGCCGCTGCGGTCCAGGTACGGCGTGATGCCGCCGAGGTGGAACCCCCAGCCGGCGCCGAGGATCAGGCACAGGTCCACATCGCGCGGATCGGCGACCACCCCGTCGTCCAGCATGATGCGGATCTCCTGCGCCAGCGCGTCCAGCGCCCGCTGGCGTACGTCCTCGGCCGCCAGCGGCTGGTCGCCCACCTTCAGCAGCGCCGCCACCTCCGGGTCCACCTCACCGTCGTCGGTGCGCACCCGGGTCCGCCCGGCCTCCACGATGCGGGCCAGGTTGTCGCTCACCCCGAAGCGGTCCGGGAACGCCGCGTGCAGAACCTTCGACGTGTGATGCGCCACCGCCGGGCCGACCAGGTCCAGCAGCGTCAGCGGGCGCATCGGCAGTCCCAGCGGGTCGAGCGCGGTGTCGGCGACCTCCGGCGGGGTGCCGGCGTCGATCGCGGCGAACACCGCCCCTTGGAACCGGGTCAGCAACCGGTTGACCACGAACGCGGGCGCGTCGGCCACCAGCACGCAGGACTTCTTCAGCTTCTTACCCACCTCGAACGCGGTGGCCAGGGTGGCGTCGTCGGTGCGCTCGGCGCGCACCACCTCCAGCAGCGGCATCACCGCCACCGGGTTGAAGAAGTGCAGGCCCACCACCCGCTCCGGGTGCGACAGGTCAGCCGCCATCGCGCTCACCGACAGCGACGAGGTGTTCGTGGCGAGCACGCACTCCGGCGACACGATGCTCTCCAGCTCGGCGAAGACCCGCTTCTTGACGTCCAGGTCCTCGAAGACGGCCTCGATGACGAAGTCGGCGCCTGCGAACGCTGCCGCCTTGTCCACCGAGCCGCTGACCAGCGCGCGCAGGGTGGCGGCCTTGCCCTCGGAGACCCGCCCCTTGCCCACCAGCTTGTCAATCTCGGCGTGCACGTAGGACACACCCTTATCGACCCGCTGCTGGTCGAGGTCGGTCATCACCACCGGCACCTCCAGCCGCCGGGCGAACAGCAGCGCCAGCTGGCCGGCCATCAGCCCGGCGCCGACGATGCCCACCTTGGTCACCTCGCGCGCCAGGCCGCGGTCGGGGGCGCCGGCAGGGCGCTTGGCGCGCCGCTGCACCAGGTCGAAGGCGTACAGCCCGCTGCGCAGCTCGTCGCTCATGAGCAGGTCGGCGAGCGCCTCGTCCTCGGCGGCGGTGCCCTCGGCGAACGAGGCGTCGCGCGAGAGTGCCAGCAGGTCCAGCGCCCGGTAGGCCGACGGCACCGCGCCGTGCAGCCGCTGGTCGATCTGCTGCCGGGCGAAGAACAGCACCCCGTCCCACATCTCCCGGTCGACCTCGGGCCGGGTGACGGTGACCTCGCCGCGCACCACCCCGGCGGCCCACTCCAGCGAGCGCTCCAGGAAATCGGCCGGCTCGAGCAGCACGTCGGCGATGCCCATCTCGGCGGCCTGCGCCGCGCGCAGCATCCGGTTCTGCTGCAGCGGGTTCTGGATGATCACCTGCGCGGCCGGGGCGATGCCGATCAGGTTCGGCAGCAGCTGGGTGCCGCCCCAGGCGGGCACCAGGCCCAGCATGACCTCGGGCAGCGCCAGCGCCGTCACGCCGCCGGACAGGGTGCGGTAGTGGCAGTGCAGCGCCAGCTCCAGGCCGCCGCCCATGGCCGCGCCGTTGACGAACGCGAACGTGGGCACCGGCGCGTCGCGCAGTCGGGCGAAGACCCGGTGCCCCTCGCGGCCCAGCGCCAGCGCCTGCTCCCGGCTGTCGATGCGCGGCATGCCGGTCACGTCGGCGCCGACGTTGAAGAAGTACGGCTTGCCGGTGACCGCGATGAACGCCGGCTCGGCGTCGAGTGCCGCGGTGAGCGCCTCGTCGAGACTCGCCAGCCCGCCCGGCCCGAGCGTATTCGGCCTGGTGTGGTCGTACCCGTTGTCCAGGGTGATCAGCGCGGCCGGTCGCTCCAGGCCGGGCACCCGCACCAGCCGCAGCAGCGACCGGGTGACCACCTCGTCCGGGAACCCATTCGTGACGTCGGTGCTCATCGCGCCCCCTCCCAGCTGGTGTTCTCCCAGATGACCGTGCCGCCCATGCCGATGCCGATGCACATCGCGGTCAGGCCGTAGCGCACGTGCGGCCGTTCGGCGAAGTGGCGCGCCAGCTGGGTCATCAGCCGTACGCCGGAGGCGGCCAGCGGGTGCCCGACCGCGATCGCGCCGCCGACCGGGTTGACCCGCGGGTCGTCGTCGGCGATGCCGAAGTGGTCCAGGAACGCCAGCACCTGCACCGCGAACGCCTCGTTGAGCTCGAACAGGCCGATGTCGTCGATGGACAGCCCGGTCGCGCGCAGCGCCTTCTCCGTGGACGGGATGGGGCCGACGCCCATCACCTCCGGTTCCACGCCGGCGAAGGCGTACGACACCATGCGCATGGCGGTCGGCAGGCCGAGCTCGGTGGCGGCCTCCTCGGCGGCCACCAGGCAGGCGGTGGCGCCGTCGTTGAGGCCGGCCGCGTTGCCGGCGGTGACCCGGCCGTGCGGGCGGAACGGGGTCTTCAGTCCGGCCAGCGCCTCCATCGAGGTTTCCCGCGGCGCCTCGTCGACCGTGGCCAGGCCCCAGCCGGCCTCCGGGTCGCGGGTGGCGACGGTGACCAGGTCGGGCTGCAGCTTGCCGTCGGCGTACGCCTTGGCGGTCTTCTCCTGGGAGGCGAGTGCGAACGCGTCGGCGCGCTCGCGGGTCACGTGCGGCAGCCGGTCGTGCAGGTTCTCCGCGGTCGAGCCCATGACCAGCGCCGACGGGTCGACCAGTTTCTCGGCCAGGATGCGCGGGTTGGGGTCGACGCCCTCGCCCATCGGGTGGCGGCCCATGTGCTCCACCCCGCCGGCCAGCGCCAGGTCGTAGGCGCCCATGGCGATGCCTCCGGCCACCGTGGTCACCGCGGTCATGGCGCCGGCGCACATGCGGTCGATGGCGAAGCCGGGCACCGTGTGCGGCAGCCCGGCCAGCAGCGCGGCGGTACGTCCGATGGTGAGGCCCTGGTCGCCGGTCTGGGTGGTGGCGGCGACGGCGACCTCGTCGACGCGCTCCGGCGGCAGTTGCGGGTTGCGGCGCAGTAACTCGCGCAGGCAGCGGATCACCAGGTCGTCCGCGCGGGTGTGGGCGTACATGCTGCCGGCCTTGCCGAACGGGGTGCGGACGCCGTCGACGAACACGACGTCCCGGACGGGTCGTGGCACTGCGGGCCTCCTCGGCGTCGGATCTCGCCGCCGATGCTACCCGCTGGTAACTAATCTGTCGTGGCCAGGGCCGCGGCCAGCTCGGCGGCGAGCAGCTCCACCTGCCACGGCCGGGCACCGTAGCCGGCCAGCGCCTCGCCCACCGCCGCCGTAGTGAGCTCGGCCGGCGGCTGCCAGGCCAGCCGGCGCACGTGCTCCGGCGTGACGAGGTTCTCCGGCGGCAGCCGGTGGGTGGTGGCCAGCTCGGTGACCACCGCGCGGCAGCGCGTCAGCCGGGCGGCGGCGGCCGGGTCGCGCTCGGCCCACCGGTGCGGCGGGGGCGGGCCGTCGTAGGTCGGGGTGGTCGGCAGCGCGTCATCGGGCAGGTCGCGGGCCTCGGCCAGGGCGGCCAGCCAGGTGCGCGCCAGGCGGCGCACCGACCGCCCCCCGAACCCGGGCAGCACCAGCAGCGACCGTTCATCAGCGGGATCCATCTCGGCCGCGGCGACGATCGCCGCATCCGGCAGCACCCGGCCCGGGGCGGTGTCGCGGCGGGCGGCGACCTTGTCGCGCGCGTACCACAGCGCCCGCACCCGCGCCAGCGCCCGCGGTCCCCGGACCCGGTGGATGCCGGAGGTGCGGCGCCACGGGTCCGGCCGGGTCTTCGGCGGAAAGCCGGCCGAGGCGGCCAGGGCCGCGAACTCCTGCGCCGCCCACCCGTGTTTGTCCTGCCGCACCAGCTCGGCGGCGAGCAGGTCACGCAGCTCCAGCAGCAGCTCCACGTCCAGCGCGGCGTACGCCAGCCACGTCTGCGGCAGCGGGCGGGTGGACCAGTCCGCCGCGGAGTGGTGTTTCTCCAGCTGATAGCCGAGCAGCTGCTCGGCCAGCGTGGCCAGCCCGACCCGCTCGAACCCGGCCAGCCTCGCCGCCAGCTCGGTGTCGAACAGCCGGCGCGGCCGCAGCCCGAGCTCGGCCAGGCAGGGCAGGTCCTGGCTGGCCGCGTGCAGGACCCACTCAGTGTGGTCGATGGCCTCGTCCAGTGGGCGCAGGTCGCCCAGCGGGATCGGGTCGATGAGCACGGTGCCGGCACCGGCGCGGCGCAGCTGCACCAGGTAGGCACGCTGCGTGTACCGGTAGCCGGACGCGCGCTCCGCGTCGATGGCGACCGGTCCGGCGCCGTTGGCGATCTGCATGATCGACTGCTCGAGCGCGGCAGGCGACTCCACCGGCTCGGGCGTGCCCTCGCGGGGTGCGGTCAACGGTACGGACACCTGAAAAACAGTACGGGGCGTTCCTGTGCCTGCCTCGCCGAGGTGCCTCGGTCCGGGCGAGGAGGATGATCACGGAACTGTCCGGCGCGGGACAGACATGGTGGCGGGGGCACGATACGGTCCAGCGTGCCGGCATCGCCCGAGTACGGCAGCACAGGGAGGAACGGGTCGTGATGGCCGAGGGACAGGAACCCGACCGCGGGCCCGCGCTACCGCAGCAGTTCCCACCGCCGGAGCAGCGCGCGCTACCGGAGCAGCGGGAGCCACCCGAGCAGTCCGGACCACCCGAGCAGTCCGGACCACCCGAGCAGACCGGAACACCCGCGCAGCCGGACGCGCCGGCGCTGGCCGCTCGACGCCCACCGTGGGCGACGGCGATCGCGGGGGTGCTCGTGGTCGCGCTGGCCGGGGTCGTGGCCCACCAGAGCTGGCGCCTGCAGCAGGTCACCGCCGACCTCGCGGTGACCGCCGACCGCCTGGAAGGGCTTGCGCAGGAGCGGGCGGGCGACGCCGAGCGGCTGGGGGCGCTGGAGCAACGTGCGGCGGAGCTGGAGCAGAGCGCCGACGAGGCGTTCAACCCGGAGGAGATCGCGACCGCCGTGATGTCCAGCGTGTTCAAGGTGGTCGCCGGCGACTTCACCGGCACCGCATTCGCCGTCGGCGCACCCGCCGACGACGGCGGGACCAACCTGTTCACCAACTATCACGTGGTGGAGCAGGTGTGGCTCGACGGTGACCGGGACGTATCCCTGGAACGCGGCGACCAGCACTACCCGGCGGAGATCGTCGACGTCGACCGCAGCGCGGACGTGGCCTGGCTGCACACTGACAGCTCGTTCACCGGCCTGGCCACGGCCACCGACCCGGTGCGCACCGGCCAGCCGGTCGTGTCCGTGGGCGCGCCGCTGGGTCTGGACGACACATTGACCACCGGCGTGGTGAGCAACACCGACCGCCGGCTTCCGGACGGATCCGGTCCGTGGATCCAGTTCGACGCGTCGGTCGAGCCGGGTAACTCCGGCGGTCCGGTGGTCAACTCCGCCCACGAGGTGGTGGGCATCGCCACCCGCCAGGTCACCGACTTCGGCGGCATCGGATTCGCGGTGCTGATCGATGATGCCTGCGAGCTCTTTGACGTGTGTGGACAGTCATAACGCCGGGCGGGCGCCGGGAACGCCCCTGACCTGAAGGAGATCGACGTGTCGCCACCCGACGACAACGCCGCTGAACAGCAGCCCGAGACCGGCCCGGACCGCGCTTCCGGCGCGTCCGCACACCCGCCCTCCGGAGGCCGCCGGCACCTGGCGTTGGTGCTCACCTCGGCCGCGGCCGCGGTGGCGCTGGCGGCCGCGGGTGGACTCGGCTACCTGTGGTGGGACACCGACCGGGATCTCACCGAGACCCGCGCCGAGCTCACCGCCCAGGTGGCGGAGCTCACCGAGACCACGGACGCGCAGACCGAGACGATCGGCCAGCTCGAACGCGACCTGCAGCGCACCCGGGACGATCTCGCCGCGGCCGAGCGGGACCGGGAGGGAGCGCAGAACATGGTCGACCTGCTGCAGGACGAGCAGAGCGTCATCCGTCGCTGCGTGGCACTGAACAACGAGGTGCTCGACGCGATCTTCACCGGGAACGAGGCGGCCTTCGACGCCGTCATCGACGAGATGGAGGAGGTCTGCGACGAGGCCGACCAGATCCTGTCGAGCTGACCTGCGGCCCGGGCCGCGTCAGGGACGGCGGTCACGGCCGCAGCGCGCTGACGCCCGGCGGGGGTAACCCGGCCGCGGACGCCAGCAGGGCGCACCACGCCTGCAGGTGGAGGCCGAGACCGCTGTGGGGAGTCGGGGTCCACGACGCGCGGATCTCCACGTCCGCCGCCGGCGGGGGGCCGGCAAGGTCGCCGAAACGGGTCGAGGTGGTCTGGGTGACCGTGCCTGCCAGCGCGGCGTAGCCGGCCTGGTGCGAATCCAGCGCGTCGACCAGCCAACTCCAGCTCACCTCGGGCAGCAGGGTGTCGGCGGCCAGGTCCGGCTCCACCTCCGCGGTGACGTAGCTGACCAGGCGCATGGTGCCCTGCCATCCGGGTTGACCGTCCGGGTCGTACAGCAGCACCAGCCGTCCGGTGGCCACCTCCTCGGAGTCCGCCACGTCCCGTCCGGCCCGTGCCGGCGGGCCGACGGTGGCGCCCAGCGCGTACGAGAACGGCGCCAGCCCGCGGGGGGCTGACAGCTCGCTCACGGTGATCTCCCGACGGGGTTGCACAGACCGCAGTTCCGCCACGGCGCGCGTGAACGTGTCCGCGGTCACGGTCGAGGGCACCATAGTGTCGAGCCTAGGCCGGTCGGGCGCCTCGGCGTGACCGGCGCGCCGAGGCGGTCGCGCGCGGCTGCCGCGCCACGCTGGCGTTGGTGCCGGGCCGCCGGCCCACCCCGCGTTATAGTGTCACCTGTCTATCCGCTGGAGCGAACGCTGGACGGCGCGTGCCTACCCGAACCGAGTTCATCGTCGGAGGGGTGGTCCTGTTCGGGACCTCGCTGGCGATGCTGGCGTGTGTGGCCGCCATGGTCTGGTGGCAACGTCGCGGTGAGCGTTCCCGCGGCGCCCGGGCGAGAGCCGCGCAGGACCGGATCTCCCGGCACGAGTCCGAAGCCCTGCAGCGCGCCACCGCCGCCGGCGCCGCTGCGGAGCAGGCAAGGGTGCGCGCCCAGGAGGCCGAGCAGCAGCGCGCCGGCGCCTTCGACGCGCTCACCCGCGTCCAGCAGGAGCACGACCGCGCCGCCGCGGAGTACCACCGGGCCGCACAGCAGCGTGCGCAGTGGGCCGGCGACGGCGACGGCCAGCGCCACCTGACGCACGCGGCCTTTAAGGCCTACCGCCGGGGTGACCTGTCGCAGGAGCAGCTGTGGCGGGTGTGGCGCCTCGGTAGCGGCTGGGACGAGGAGTTGGAACGCCGCGAGCACGAGGTGATGCGGCTGCGTGCCGACCGGCGGGAGGCGCAGCTGCGCTACCGGGCGGCCGCCAACCGGGCGAGGCTGGCCGCCCGGGAGCTCGAAGTCGCGGAGACGCGCCTGCACGCGTTGATCGAGGAGGCGGCCGAGACGACCGGCGAACATGACAGCATGGCCCCATGACGTCGATCCCGCCGAACCCCGCACCGGATCCCGCCGATTCGCCGCTGGTACGCGCCTACCGCGGCCAACCCGTTCCGCACACGCCGGTGTGGTTCATGCGGCAGGCCGGCCGCTCGCTGCCGGAGTATCGCGCGATCCGCGCCGACGTGCCGATGCTGGAGTCGTGCCGGCGCCCGGACCTGGTCTGCGAGATCACCATGCAACCGGTGCACCGGCACCGCGTGGACGCGGCGATCCTGTTCAGCGACATCGTGGTGCCGCTGTCCGCCGCCGGAGTCGACGTGGAGATCGTCGCCGGCACCGGGCCGGTGGTCGCCGACCCGGTGCGCACCGCCGCCGACGTGGCGCGGCTGCGGAAGCTGTCGGCAGACGATGTGCCCTACATCGACGAGGCGGTGCGGCTGCTGACCGCCGAACTGGGTGGCACGCCGCTGATCGGGTTCGCCGGGGCGCCGTTCACGCTGGCCAGCTATCTGGTGGAGGGCGGGCCGTCGCGCAACCACGTCGCCACCAAGGCGCTGATGTACGGCGAGCCGGCCACCTGGCACGCGCTGTGCGAACGGCTGGCACAGATCACGTTGGAGTTCCTGCGCGTCCAGGTGCGCGCTGGCGCCGCGGCGGTGCAGCTGTTCGACTCGTGGGTGGGGGCGCTGTCGGAGGCGGACTACCGGCGTTACGTGATGCCGCACTCGGCGTACGTGCTCAACGGGCTGGCCGACGCGGGCGTGCCGCGGGTGCATTTCGGCCTCGGCACCGGGCTGCTGCTGCCGGCGATGGCCGAGGCCGGCGCGGACGTGGTGGGTGTGGACTGGCGCACCCCGCTGGATGCCGCGGCCGCACAGGTGGGCGGCGCGGCGGTGCAGGGCAACCTGGACCCGGCGCTGCTGATGGCGCCGTGGCCGGTGATCGAGGGGGAAGTGCGGCGCATCCTCGCCGAGGGCGCCGCCGCGCCCGGTCACGTGTTCAACCTGGGCCACGGGGTGCTGCCCGAGACCGATCCGGAAGTGCTCACCCGGGTGGCGGCGCTGGTGCACGAGGTGTCGGCGCGATGAGCCCGGCGCGGGTGGCGGTGGTCGGCGGCGGGGTGGCAGGCCTGGCGGCGGCGTGGCGGCTGCGGGACCGGCTGGGCGACGCGGCGCGGATCACCGTATGGGACTCCGGCGAGCGCGCCGGCGGCAAGCTGCGCACCGGCGTGGTGGGCGGGCTGGCGGTGGAGTGGGGCGCCGACGCGTTCGTGATGCGCGACCCGGCCCACGGCGGCGACTCGGCCGCGGTGGCGCTGGTCCGGCGGCTCGGCCTGGAGCTGGTGCATCCGGAGCCGGCGCCGCCGGCGCTGCTGGTCGACGGGGCGCTGCGGCCGGTGCCGGCGGGCACCCTGTTCGGCATCCCGGGCGATCCCGCCGCGGTGGCCGACACGGCGCCGGTCGACAGCGGCCGCGACCGGGACTCCGGGGAGCCGTTGCTGGCGGCCGACGCCGACGTCGCGGTCGGCGCGCTGGTGCGCGAACGGCTCGGCGACGCGGTGGTCGACCGGCTGGTGGACCCGATGCTGGGCGGGGTGTACGCCGGGCGCGCCGACGACCTGTCGCTGGCGGCGACCATGCCGTCGCTGGCGACCGCCTGCCGCAGCGAGTCCACCCTGACCGGGGCGGTGCGTGCGGCGCTGGCTGCCTCGCCGCGGCGGGCCGGTGGACCGGTGTTCGGTGCCGTGCGCGGTGGCATGGACCGGCTGGTCGAGGCGCTGGCGGACGCCAGCGGCGCAGAGGTCCGGCTCGGTCGGCCGGTGCGCGAACTGGCGCGGGCGGGCGCCGGCTGGCGGCTGGTGGTCGGCTCCACCCGGGACCCGGAGACGGTCGAGGCCGACGCGGTGGTGCTGGCGTTGCCGTCGCGGCCGGCGGCGCGCCTGCTGCAGGCTGCCGGTGAGCCGGCGGCGGCGCCGGTGGGGGTGTTGGACTACGCCAGCGTCGCGCTGGTCACGCTGGCGTTGCCCGCCTCGGTGACGCTGCCGGAGCGCTCCGGATTCCTCGTACCCGCCGGTGAGGGCCTGACCATCAAGGCTGCGACGTTCTTTCCGCGCAAGTGGGCGCACCTGCGCGCCGACGACGGGCCGTCGCTGGTGCGCGCCTCGGTGGGGCGCTACGGGGAGGAGGAGGTGCTGCGCCTGTCGGACGAGGCGCTGGTGCGGCAGGCGCACGAGGATCTCTCGGTGGCGCTGGGCGGGTCGCTGCCGGCGCCGGTGGACGCGCACGTGCAGCGGTGGGGCGGGGCGCTGCCACAGTACCCGCCCGGGCACCCGGGGCGGGTCGCGCAGGCGCGGGCGGCGCTGCCGGCGACGCTGCGGGTGGCAGGCGCCGGCTACGACGGGGTGGGCATCCCGGCGTGCATCCGCTCCGGGCAGACCGCCGCGGACGAGCTCGGGGCGGTGCTGGAACAATCGAGCGTATGAGCGACGAGCAGAGCAACGCCGCCCGGTTGCGGGAGCTGAACGAGACCATCCGCTACACCATGTGGTCGGTGTTCCGGGCCTCGTCTCCGCTGCCCGCGCAGCGCGACGAGTTGGCCGGCGAGGCGGAGTCGCTGGTCGAGCAGCTGGCGGGCAAGGACGTGGTGGTGCGCGGCACGTACGACGTGACCGGCCTGCGCGCGGACGCCGACCTGATGGTGTGGTGGCACGCGCCGTCGGCCGAGGCGCTGCAGGAGGCGTACGGGCTGCTGCGCCGCACCGCGCTGGGGCGGCACCTGACGCCGGTGTGGTCGCAGCTGGCGTTGCACCGCCCGGCGGAGTTCAACCGCAGCCACGTGCCCGCGTTCCTGGCGGGGGAGGAGGCGCGGGAGTACCTGTGCGTCTACCCGTTCGTGCGCTCGTACGAGTGGTATCTGCTGCCGGATGACGAGCGGCGGGCGATGCTGGCCGAGCACGGGCAGATGGCACGCGGTTACCCGGACGTGCGGGCCAACACGGTGGCCTCGTTCGCGCTGGGCGACTACGAGTGGATGCTGGCCTTCGAGGCCGACGAGTTGCATCGGCTGGTGGATCTCATGCGCCACCTGCGCGGGTCGGCCGCCCGCCGTCACGTGCGCGAGGAGATCCCGTTCTACACCGGCCGCCGCCGCCGCCTGACCGACATCGTCACCACCCTGCCGTAGGCAACGGCGGGCGGCGCATCGGGACGTGCGGGATGCCGTCCTCGTCGAACTCGTCGCCGGCGGAGGTGAAGCCGAACCGGGTGTAGAACTCCACCAGATGCGACTGGGCGTCCAGCACGCACTCGCGCTCGCCGACGACGGCCAGCGCCGCGTCCATCAACCGGCCGGCGTTGCCACCGCCGCGGGCACCCTTGGCGACCGCGACCCGGCCGATGCGGGCACGGCCGTCCTGCTCGCGCAGGATCCGCAGGTACGCCACGGGCGCCCCGGTCTGCTCGAGCCAGAGGTGCACGGTCGACGGCTCGGTGTCACGGCCGTCCAGCTCCGGGTACGGGCACTGCTGCTCGACCACGAACACGTCCACGCGCAACCGCAGCAGGGCATAGAGCGTCGCGGCGTCCATCTCCGCGAAGCCCGCGGTGCGCAGCGTCGCCACGCGCCCACCCTAGTCCGCCCGGCCCCGGAAAGATCTTGTGCGTACCTGGTGGACCCGATGGACCCGGATCAGCCCGGGTGGGCGCCGACCGTGTCGCGCAGTTGCGATCCCTGCTCGGTGTCGACCGCGCGGGCGCAGTGGGCGCAGCAGAAGAAGCGCCCCGACGCCTCCACGCCGTGTCCGATGATCTTGACGCCGCAGTGTTCGCAGACCGGCGCGAGCTTGTGGGCGGCGCACTCGAACGAGTCGAAGGTGTGCGTCTGCCCGCCGGCCGTGCGCACCTCAAACGCCATCCAGTAGTCGTTGCCGCAGACCTCACAGGTCGCCACGTTGGGTCACCTCCCGGTGTGGGGTGGTGGTTGACTGTCGCCGTACAGCCTGACTGTTGCCTGCCGCCCATGCGGCCGAAACCTGGAAATTGGTGCGGATATTCGTGCGATTGCATCCCGCCCGCCGCGGCGGGCGGGACGGTGAGGCGGAACGGCCCTCTGAGAGCTGCTCCGTTTGTGCGGGCGCTTTGTGCGGGCGCTCCGTTTACGCCAGCAGCTCCCATAGGGCCGTCGCGACTACCACCGACCCGGCCGCGCACACCGAACAGCGTCGATCTCAGCCGTCGGACCGGCCGGCCGGATCCAGAGTCATGGCCACGGAGTTGATGCAGTAGCGGGCGTTCTTCGGGGTGAAGCTCTCACCGTCGAACCGGTGGCCCAGGTGCGAGTCGCAGGTGGCGCAGCGCACCTCGGTGCGCACCATGCCGTGCGAGCGGTCCTCCAGGTAGCGGATCGCCCCTGGTAGCGCCTCGTCGAACGACGGCCAGCCGCACTGGGCGTCGAACTTGGTGGTGCTGTCGAACAGTCGCGCCCCGCAACCCCGACACCGGTAGGTCCCAGGCGTGGTGGTGTGCTCGTACTCACCGCTGAACGGGGGTTCGGTGCCGCCCTGGCGCAGCACCCGGAACTCCTCCGGGTTCAGCCGCGCCCGCCACTCGTCGTCGGTGGCCGGCGGTGCGGCGCCGGCTCCGGTGTGCTCACTCATACGTCCACGGTACGTCGGGCCGCCGGCAACGTCGCGCCGCCTGCGGTGTCCGACCCGCGGCATAGAGTCGTGGCATGGATGCCGCCGCGGAGGAGATCGAGGTCGCCGGCCGTACGGTCCGCTTGAGCAGCCCGGACCGGGTCGTCTTCCCGGACCGGGGTTTCACCAAGCGCGACGTCTTCGGCTACTACCTGGCGGTCGAGGACGGGATCATGCGGGCGCTCCTCAACCGGCCCACCACCTTGGAGCGGTGGCCGCAGGGGGTGTTCGAAGGGGCCAAGCTCGCCACCCGCACCGACAACCGCGGCGACGCCTTCTACCAGAAGCGGGTGCCCAAGACCGCCCCCGCGTGGCTGCAGCGCGCCGAGATCGCCTTCCCCAGCGGGCGCACCGCCGACGAGCTGTGTCCGGCGGACCTCGCCCACGTGGCGTGGGCGGCGCAGCTTGGCACGATCGTGTTCCACCCGTGGCCGGTGCGCGCCACTGACGTGGAGAGCCCCGACGAGCTGCGCATCGACCTGGACCCGCAGCCCGGCACCGACTTCGCCGACGCGGTCGCGGCCGCTGGCGAGGTGCGGGCACTGCTGGACGAGCTCGGCGCGGTCGGGTGGCCGAAGACCTCCGGCGGCCGGGGCGTGCACGTCTACCTGCGCATCCAGCCGCGATGGAGCTTCACGCAGGTACGCCGGGCGGTGATCGCGTTCGGCCGGGAGATCGAGCGGCGCCGCCCGGACCTGGTGACCACCGCATGGTGGAAGGAACAGCGCGGTGAACACGTCTTCCTCGACTACAACCAGATGGCCCGCGACCGCACCATCGCCTGCGCCTACTCGCTGCGGGCCAACCGGCGCGCGACCGTGTCCACCCCGGTGACCTGGGACGAGCTGCCCGACTGCCAGCCGGACGACTTCGACCTGTCCACGGTGCCTCCGCGGCTGGCCGAGCGTGGCGACCCGCACGCCGGCATCGACGACCACCCGTTCGACATCACCCCGCTGCTGGAGTGGGCTTCGCGCGACGAACGCGACGGCGCCGGCGACCTGCCCTATCCGCCGGACCACCCGAAGATGCCCGGCGAGCCGATGCGGGTGCAGCCGTCACGCGCCCGCCGCGACCAGGGGTGACTCAGTCGCAGGTGACGCCGTCCTCGGGCACCTCCAGGTCCACCAGGTAGGCGTTGACGTGTCCGGCGACGCAGTCGCTCTCGGGGTAGGCGGTGTGGCCCTCGCCGTCGTAGGTGACGACCACCCCGACCCCGAGCATGTCGGCCAACCGTTGGGTCGACTCGTACGGCGTGGCCGGGTCACCGGTCGTGCCCACCACCACGATCGGCGACGCCCCGTCAGCCGGGCCGGTCGGGTACGGGTCCGGCTCGGCCGGCCAGTGCACGCAGCCCAGCCCGCCCAGCGCCGCGGGGCCGCCGAACAGCGGCATCTCGTCGCGCCACTGCTCCTGCAGCTCGCGCACCTCTTCCACGCTCATCGCGCCGTCGGTGCGATCGGCGCAGCTGACCGCGGTGTTGGCCTCCCACAGGTTGGAGTATTCACCGTCGGCCGACCGGTTCACGTACGCGTCGGCGAGGTCGAACACGCC
>SLSW01000092.1 GCA_007130245.1 Micromonosporaceae bacterium | reverse complement strand
CGGCATACAGCGCCGGCTCCACCACCGCATCGAGCACATGACGCGAGGCGTCCAGTACCGCATCCTGGAACACGAAACCGATCTGCCGCGCCCGGATAGCCGAGCGGGCCGCATCATTTAGGCCGTGGACCGCGTCCGCGCCGAACAACACCCGGCCACGCACCGGCCGCAGCAGCAGCCCCAGCACGTACAGCAGGGTGGACTTACCGCGCCCGGACGGACCGGTGACGCCGGTGACCGCCCCCTGGGTGAAGCGGTGGCTAAGGCCTGCGAACAGCTCCTCGCCACCGCGCCGATAGGCGAACGACAGGTCCTCAACCGCCAGCACCGTCGTCCCCGTCCACCGGCTCCCGGTCGATGTCCCCGTTCGACGCACCGCCGCCCACCACCTGCACCCGGTCACCGACAGCCAGCCCGTCCACCACCGCCACCCCGCCGGAGGAGCCGAGGACCGTCACCTCCCGGCGGGCGCCGTCGGCCGACCGGACCCACGCGGTGCCGTCTGGTCGGTGTGCACGGCCGCCACCGGCACCGCCGGGCCGGACACCTCCGGCACCACCGTGACCCGGGCGCGGAGGGTGGTGCGTTCCTGCACCGGCAGGGCATCGCAGTCCTGCCCACACACCGGTCCGCCGTCCGGCGCCGACAGCGCGAACCGCACGTTGCCGCTGTCGTCGGTGTGTGACTCCCCCAGCACCGCCTCCCACCGGTGGTCGGCATGCTCCACGCCCACCGTGGCATCGGGCGGGAACAGCACGGCCTGCCCGGTCGAGACGACCAGCACGAAGTCGATGTCGCCGGTGGCGGCGTGCACGACCTGCTCACCACCGGCCAGCCACGACCCGGTCACCACCTCATCGGCCAGGCGCAGTCGCGCCGGCAACCCCGGCACCGCCACCACCTCGCCCAGCCGCACCACCCCGTCCTGCGGTACGCCGAGCGCCTGCTGCCACGCCCGTACGGCGGCCGTGGTCGACCACCGGAACCGGCCGTCCACCTGACCGTGGTAATAGCCGAGGTCGGCCAGCGTCTGCTGCAACTGGGCCACATCCGCGCCGTCCACGCCCGAGCTCAGATCCCGCCAGAACGGCGTCTCGCCGGCCACCACCCGCACCGGCGCGGTGTCGACCGCATACAGCACGTCCCCGACGTCGACCACCTCGCCGGCGCTGACCGATGTCACCGTGCCGGCCAGCCCGTTCGTCGCCACCGGGACGAACGGCTGCTCCACTGTCACGTTCAACGACAACGACCGGCCCACGCTGGCCTCGACCACCTCGTGCACCACACTGACGACCGCACCCGGCGGCGCGACCGGGGAGCCGAACGTCTGCTGCCCCGCCCAGAAACCCAGCCCGCCGGTGACCACCAACGCCGCCGCCCCGGCTGCCCACCGTGCTACACCGCGCCGCCGCGCCGGCGGCCGGGAGTTGAGACCGCTCGGTGCTGTCACCACATCCCTTTCAAGATCGGAGGGCGGACTCCTGGCGACACTCGACCGCGCCGACAGGGTATACGCGGCCTGCCACTGTGAAGGCGTCTATGGCCGGTCCTCGCCATAGAGTTGGTCCAGCGGCGGCGACTGCGGACACGTCTCGTTGATGCGGTACCACTCCTCCGTTGTCGGCGCCCTCAGGTCGCGGTAGGGCGACCAGGGACCATCGACGAAGTCGCGCGGGTTGCGGTGCTGGGCGATGAAGGTCTCCAGGGACGGCGGCTCGGTCACCTCGTAACCCTCCCCCCGCAGGCATCCCGTCAGGTCGCGGACCAGGTAGTCGTAGAGGATCGCCATCTGCTCGTCGTCGTGCGGCTCCTCGTATCTCGGATGTGTGGGATACATCGCGTCACATCGATCGCCAGCCTCCTTCAGTGCCCCCTGCTGGTCCCCGGGGACGTCGCCGAAAAGGACCGAGCCGTCCCGCATGACCTGCGCCTGAAATCCCATGCTCCGGACACAGTCGGCATACACCTCACCCCACTCCTCGGAGTTGACATAGCGGACGAACTGGGCATCCTCTGGGAGCGACTCATCCTTTGTGGGCGGCGCTGCTCCGGGGCGGTCGTCCTTGGTCGCCCCGGAGCACCCTACCAACAGGAACCCCACACACATCGCTACTGCTGCGCTGGTCAGTCTGATCGGCATGCAGCGTCCCCAATAACGGATTCTTGACCGGGCGACATCTGCGCTCGCTCTGTTCGCCACGACGTACCAGCTAGTGCTGATGGTGGGTATTTTGCCTACCTAATGCATCTGACAGTACGCGTACGTACCAGGGCTGTTCAAAGAACGATTCGATGTCACTTTCCAGGTGGTGTTGTTGAACGATGTGAAAGACTGATGGACAGTCCAGGTAGACCCTACTCTCCATTGCTGCCTAAACGTGCCACTTGGATAGTAGTGCCGGACAGTACCGTTAGCATAGGAACGCACTGTGACGGTGGATGGGTGGCAGCTTTCCGACCCGCTCTTCTCCACCACCGCGAGCGCCGGTGCGCTGATCAGCATAGCCGCCGTAAAGCCGACAACCAGTGGCACAGTGAGCCTCCGAAACCAAGTAGCCACTCTGGCCGTTCTCTCCATTTTAAACCGTGCTATAAAGACACTCATCTATCATTGCTACCGGCGGGTGTGTCAAGGGCTCAATAGAGGCTCTCCTGAGTGAGGCCTTCCGAGCAAAGAGCTGGTCACTGAGTGCAATCATGTGCGCAGGGCTGCGGCGTGCGGCCTACCGTCAGCTACGGCGGGACATCCTTCGGTAGTTCCCGCGGCCAGCTCCCGCCTGAACGAGCGACGTATCCGGAGTAGTCCTGCGCGATCCGGTCGGCGGCGGCGAGCATCTGGCGGCCGACCGGCTGTACGCCGATCTGGGTCAGCAGCAGGCCGGTCGACACGCGCTCGACCACGCCCCACTCCCAGATCGCGGTCGGGTTGCGCCCAGTCCGCGCCGCCAACCACCGGGCCCGTTCGTACGGGTCGCCGGAGATGAGTTCGACTGGGTCCTCGCGCATGAGGATGCCCAGGTCGTACTCGGGCTCGGCGAGCAGCCCGTCCGGGTCGACCAGCTTGAAGCCGTCGCCAGCGGCTAGCGTGTTCCACTGGTGTACATCGCCGTGTACGAGCATGGCGCGTTCGTCGTCGTGGGCGGTGATCCGCCGGTCCGCGCATGCGAGCGCGTGATCGACCGTACGGGCCGCGCAGGGCCGGTCGAGCTGCTCCCAGCGCGCCGGAATGAACGTGGCCAGCCACCGGCCCTTGTCGGCGCCGGTCGGCAGTCCGCTGTCGGGCGCCGGCCGCCACATGCGCTGCGCGAGAGAGCAGAGGATCTCGTGCCGGCGGCCGATCGGCAGCGCGAGCTCGTGCAGGGAGCGGCCGAGCCGCTCCAGCAGCATCGCGCCCCGGGTCACGTCGTGGGCGAGCAGGTGCACGCAGCCCTCACCGCCGGCCAGCCGCAGCGCGGTTATCTCGTGCCAGGCGTGGTTGCCGGCCCGCGGGATGACCAGCTTGAGCACCACAGGTAGACCGTCGCCGGTCGTGGCCTCGGCGACAAAGGCCTCGGTCGGGTCCTCGTACCCGCGCCCGACCGTGATCGACCAATCTTGCTCCAACTGCGCGACCAGTCCCGGGAGGGCGGCCAGCCACTCGGTCACGCCGGCCGCAAGCGCCTTGGCCCGTACCGCCTTGGGGATCTCGACCACCGTGAGAGCATCGCCGAGCCGTTACGGTTGCGCCACCGGTTTCCGCACCACGCGCGTGCGGCACGAGTCCAGCGCTAGTTGACGCTCCTGCCATACGCCGCTGGCGTGGGTACATGACACGCCGAACGTGTTGCGGTGCAAGGCAAAGACGCAGAACCCCGATATGAAGGTGGTCTTGCCTAGATCAACTTCATAGAGGTTCTGCGTCCCGATGAGTGTCACATACACCGCTACCCTGCCCGTAGGCGAGCAGACCGTCGCGCATGTTTCCTCGTTGCTGTACGCCGAGCGGCGCCGCCGCGGTACCCGGACAGGCACCCGTGCGTTGAGCTGCTACCAGCAGGCGATCCTGGTCAGCCGCTGGCTGCTGGATGGCACCCGCGTCAGTCAGCTGGCCGTCGATGTCGACCACCAGATCAGCCGCTCCACCTGCTACGAGTACCTCCACGAAGCCCTCGAGGTGCTGGCGGCGCAGGCACCGGGTCTGCATTCGGCGCTGCTGGCGGCGAAGATTGCCGGGTACGACTACGTGATCATCGACGGCACGCTGGTCGAGACCGACCGGTGCCGCACCCCCGGCCCTACCGCCGGTGTGGACCTGTGGTGGTCGGGCAAGCACGAACAGCACGGCGGGAACGTTCAGGTCCTCACCGCCCCGGATGGGTGGCCCCTGTGGACCTCTGCGGTACGGCCTGGCCGCGAACATGACACCACCGCGTTGCGTGAGCACGACGAGGTCCTGCCGCTGCTGCGGGTGTGGACAGATCAACATGGGCGGGTGCTCGGTGATCTGGGCTACGAGGGCGAGGCCGGCGCGATCACCGTGGGGTACAAGAAACCCGCTGGCGGCGAGTTGTCCAGCATCCAGAAGATGTACAACAAGGTCCACAACGGTCTACGGGCCGTCGGCGAACGCGGCAACTCACTGCTCAAGACCACCTTCAAGCCGCTGCGCAACGTCAGCTTCTGCCCGTGGAAGATCGGCACCATCGTCGCCGCCGCGCTGGTGCTGCTACACCTCGACCACGATCGCACAACATAATCACGAACCGTCACCCGACCGTTGCCCGGAAAGGCTCAGTAACTGTTCAGCTGATTCCTTGATCAGATGGGCTGATCTTGCGTCTGGTTTGAGGCATGCTGGTCGTCGTGTCCGATCCGGAGCGTGCCGACCTGGTTGAACGGGTTGCCCGGTTGGAGGAGGCGCTGGCGCAGCGGGACGCGCTCATCGAGGTGTTGACGCGGCGGGTGCCGAGTTGGAGGCGTTGCTGCGTAAGGATTCGCGCACGTCGTCGAAGCCGCCGTCGTCGGACGGGCCGGTCAAGCCGGCGCCGAAGTCGCGGCGGGAGTCCTCGGGTCGCAGTCCGGGTAAGCAGCCGGGCACGCCGGGGTTCACGCTGCGGCAGGTTGACCGTCCGGACCGAGTGGTGGTGCATCGCCCTGGGCGGTGCTCGCGGTGTGATCGGTCGTTGCGTCGCGCGCCGGTGGTCTCGACAGAGGCGCGGCAGGTGTTTGATCGGCGGTGATGCGCCTGGGTTCCACAGATGCTGTGGTCGTCTAGTCCACGAAAACTGGGT
>SLSW01000212.1 GCA_007130245.1 Micromonosporaceae bacterium | reverse complement strand
GTCGACCGTGGCCGCGTCCGGGCTGGAGGGCGCCGCGGTCGCCAGCCGCCAGGGCGAGGATCCGGGGCTGGCCAAGGGTCCGCGCCACCTGGAACTGCCGCCGTGGAACAAGGGCCGGTACGGCACCGCCATCGGCCGGGCGGTGCACGGTGCGCTGCAGGCGCTCGACCTGGCCACCGGCGAGGGACTGGACGACGCGGTCGCGGCGCAGTGCCTGGCCGAGGGCGTGGCCGACCACCAGCCGGTGGTCGCGGCGCTGTGCCGCTCGGCGCTCGATTCGCCGACGGTGCGCGCGGCAGCCGAGCGGGTCCACTGGCAGGAGACGTACGTCGCCACCACGCTGCCCGACGGCCGGGTGCTGGAAGGGTTCGTGGACCTGGTGTACGCCGACGACGACGGGTCGCTGGTGGTGGTGGACTACAAGACCGACGCGGTGCCCGTTGAGGCGATCGAGGCGCGCACCGCGGTCTACCGGCCGCAGATGGCGGCGTACGTGCGGGCGCTGGCCGACGCCACCGGTCGTGCGGTGTCGCGGGCGGTGCTGGTGTTCTGCCACCCGGAGGGCTCGGTCGACCGGAGCCTGGCCCGCGACGAGCTCACCACCGCCGACCTCGACGCAGCCCTGTTGTCGGAAACGTGACGAGAATGGACCGCCCTGACCCGGTGCGCCAGACTGTCACGGTGCGTGAGAACACGCTGATCGCCGATCGGTACGAGTTGAGCACACCGCTCGGCCGTGGCGCCATGGCCGAGGTCTGGGACGGCTACGACCGGCACCTGGACCGTCGGGTGGCGGTGAAGTTCATCCGCCGCGAGGGCCTGCCGTTCGACACCGACTACGGCAAGATCGTCGACCGGTTCTCGCGCGAGGCGCGGGTCACCGCGAAGCTGGAGCATCCGGGCGTGCCGACCGTCTACGACCTGGGGACGCACGACGGTGCCGCGTATCTGGCGATGCAGCTGGTGACCGGACACAACCTCGCCGACGTGATCGCGGAACAGGGCCCGTTGTCCACGGCGTGGGCGGCCGCGATCGGGGCCCAGATCTGTTCAGTGCTGGCGGTCGCCCATGCCGCGTCGCTGGTCCACCGCGACCTCAAACCGCGCAATCTCATGCTGTGCCCGGACGGCTCGGTGAAGGTGCTCGACTTCGGCATCGCCGCGGTCCTGGACGCGGTGGACTTCACCAAGCTCACCACGACCGGGCACCCGATCGGCACACCCACGTACATGTCGCCCGAACAGGCTTCCGGGGACGAGGTCGGCCCCGCCGCGGACCTCTACGCGCTCGGCTGCGTGCTGCACGAGCTGCTGGTCGGGTCCCCGCCGTTCGTCGCGGACCTGCCGATGACCGTCCTGGGAAAGCACATGTACGCCGAACCGCCGGCGCTGCGCTCGCTACGGCCGGACGTGCCGTCGCCGCTGGCGGAGCTGGTGTTGCGCATGCTCGCCAAGCAACCGGACGACCGGCCGGCGGACGCTTCCGAGGTCTATCTGGCACTCGTGCCGTACGTCGCCGATTTCGCCACCCGCGGTGCCGGGTCCCTGGAACAGCTGGGGCCTACCCGCCCGTACCACTTCCCACTCGGGCCGCTGCCGCTGCCGCAGGGCGCCGTCACCGCCGACGCGCTCGCGATGGTCCGCCCGCCGCGACCGCCCGCCGGGCCCCGGTCGGAGGCCGCCGCCGACGAGCTCAACCAGCAACGGGAGCGCGCGATCGGGCTGGTGGACGAGGGGCGGGCCACCCAGGCCGGCGAGGTGCTCGCGCAGGCGGCGCAGGCGGCGAGTGCGGTGCTCGGTGCCGATGACCCGGATGTCGTCGACGCGCGCCTGGCGCTCGCGCATGTGTATCTGCTCGCAGGCGACCACCAACGGGCACTGCCGGAGCTGCAACGGCTGGTGCCGGAGCTGGAGCGGCACTACGGCCCCGACCACGACTTCGTGTGGAGCGCCAAGCGCAGCATCGTCGGTTGCTTTGCGGCGCTGGGTGACCGGTCCAACGCCCGGTCAGCGCTGCAGATCCTGCTCAACGAGCGGCAGCGGCTGGGTGACCCGGCAGATCCGGAACTGGCGGAGCTGCGCGAGGAGCTGGACCGGTTCGAGGAGGGCACCTGGTGACCGCACTCGCCCTGCTCGCATCGGAGCACGAAGCTCCGCCGCCGGACGACGTGTTCACCGTCGTCGGGGCGATCCTGCTGCTGCTGCTCATGCTGGTGTACGTCGCGGGTCTGCCGGCGACGCTGGCGGTGGCGGCGGTGTTCTGGCGCCAGCGCACGAGAGCGAATCCGCCGCCGCTCAACCCGTCCGCGACGGTGTCCGCTCCGGCGGGCGTGGCGCCGGCCCCGCATCCGGCAGGCTCCCCGCCGTCGTTGGCTGCCGCGACATCCGGCGAGGCGCTGCTGCACCTGCAGGCAGTGGAGCGTCAGGTGCTGGCGCTGCGCGAGTCGCCGCCGGGCGCCGACGTCTGCGCCCGGCTCGCCGTAACGATCACCGACCTGATCGCGCGGCACGGGCCCCACTCCACCGCGGGTCGGTATGCCTCCGGATTGCAGGCCATCGTGGCGGGACTCGCGCCGTTGCACACGACGGACGTCATGCCCGCCGATCCGCCGGAGCCGCCGGCAGTGGCCACCGGGTCGTTCCCGGAGCTGTTGCGGGTAGGGCTGGCCCGGTTGGCCGCTGAGGGCCGCCCGGTCCCCGAGCGGTGGGCGTTCGCGTGGTACGGGCATCTCGCGGAGCGCTGGCCGCCCGGTGCGGACGGGCGGCGCGTTGAGATCGCCCACGCCTTCGCACAGCGCTACCGCGACACGTACCCGCACGGCGGAATGATCGTGCCGTTGACGCACCGGACGGTGGTCGTGGCCTACACGCCGGCCAGCGCCCGGTTCGGCGGTCGGCCGCTCGAGATCGCCACCAACCTGCCGGACGTCGCCGCGTCGCCGGACGCCACGCGCCGGTTGAGCGCGGTGGGCGCGACCGCCATGAGCGACCTGCAGCCACCCGTCACGTCGTGAACAGCACCGCCCCGATGAGGGTCAGCCAGAACAGGACCCACAGGCCAGTCACCGCGTAGCCGATGATCAGGGCGGTCCTGGCGATCCCTTCGCCGCGCTCGCCGGTCCGCCGGATCTCCGCGCGTGCCACGTGACCGAGCACGACACCGAGCAGCGAGAACGCCACCGCCAGGGGGAGCGCCACGATGGCCTTGGCGTTCACTCCGGCCGGCGGGCCGTACACCGGCGTTGTGGACGCCGGTGGGGACGGGGGGCTCATGCCCGCCAGCCTGCCACAGCGCCGAGGCCGACCGGTCCCCCGTTACGAACACGCGGCGCCCAGGCCCAGGAATACCCTGTGACCGCAGGCGCCGCGTCATCGATAGCGACGGGTCACTCCACCGCTACGAACGTGCGGCTGGAGTCCAGCGAGAAGGTCTCCTCGATGATCCATGCCCCGCCGTCGATCTGGTCGGCAGGTACCGAGACGCACACGTTGCCAGTAGCGCTCGCGTCGGGGAACATCTCACCGTGATCGTTCAGTGAATCCGGAATGACGCCACAGTAGTCGTCGGAACCGGAGCCGAACGTGTTGCCGTCGGACCCGTAGAAGTCGAAGCTCAGGTCGAGCCACGGGGTCCCGGAGTCGTCGCCGGTGTAGGTGACCGTGACCTCCACCAGCACGAACTGGCGACCGTCGGCCGGCGGGTCGTTGAAGATGTTCTCGTCGCGCACGACGTCCTCGGCGTCGGTGTTGGTCGGCGCCAGCTCCACCGTCCAGTCCCCCACGGCGAAGGTGGTGCCGGGCGCGAGCGGGTTCGGCCGGGTGCCGGCGGCGTCCTCCGGTCCGGAGTCCTCTTCGGCGGCCGCGACCTGGGTATCTTCGCCGTTGTCCTCGACGATGGTGGCGCCGTCGCCATCCGGGTCCGAGCCGGCCCCGCACGCGATCAGGGTCAATCCTGCGAGCACCGCGCCGATCGCGGTCGCATGTGTCCTGCGCATCATCTCTCCTACGTTCAATCGAAAGCCTCAGTTGCTGTGTATGGGCGAGAGCATGACATACATTGTGTACCATGTCAACAGACACATGTGTGTTGTCATTGTCAACAACGCCTGCCGGTGATAGCGTCCCGCCGTAGCCGGTGAGGAGGCGCTGTGAACGAGACGCAGGTCACATCAGTGGAGATCGCGCGATTGGCCGGGGTCGGGCGCGCCGCGGTCACCAACTGGCGACGCCGCTACGACGACTTCCCACGTCCGGTCGGCGGCACCGCCACCAGCCCACAGTTCTCCCTCGACGAGGTCGAGACCTGGCTCCGCCGGCACGCCAAGATCTCCCACCTACCCGCCGAGGAACACGCCTGGCAGCACATCCGGGCGTTGTCGCCCGACCACGAGCTTCCCGACGCCGTCCGGCGCGCCGGCGCACTCCTACTGTCAGGCGAGGCCGACACCGTCGATGAGCCGCACCGCCCGCTGCGACGGGCCCTGGCAGACCTCGCCGCGACGCACGGCAGGACCGGCGCCTATGAACTGCTGCTGGGTCGCCTGCACGACGCCGTCCGGCTACCGCGCGTCTCCCGCGACGCCGCGGATCTTCTGATCGCGCTCCTCGACCCCGACCCCGCCGCGATCTACGACCCGGCCTGCGGCACCGGCACCCTGCTGACAGCCGCGCACGCGCGCTTCCCGGAAGCTCACCTGTATGGCGACGAGACGGACTCCGCCCTGCTCGGGCTCGCGCAGCTACGCCTGACCGCACATGAGGCCCAGAGTGTCGACCTCCGTGCCGGCGGTCTCCGCCATCCGCCGGACCCACCCCTCGCGGCGGACGCCGCGCTGTGCGCACCACCGCCTACGGAGCGGGACCGGGCGACCGGCAACACCGCGTACGACCCGCGCTGGCAGTTCGGCGTACCTCCCCGAGCCGAACCGGAGCTGGCTTGGGTGCAACACGCGTTGGCCAACCTGCGTCCAGGTGGGTTCGCGGTATTGCTGCTACCGCCAGCGGCTGCCGCCCGCCCCTCCGGACGCCGGATCCGCGCGGAACTACTGCGGCGAGGGGCGCTGCGCGCGGTCATTGCGCTGCCGTCCGGCGCGGCACCGCCGCAGAACCTCGGCATGCACGTGTGGCTGCTGCGGCGACCCCCCGGTGACGAACACCCGGAACGGCTGCTGTTCGCCGACCTGACCACCGATGACGTGGCATCCGATGCGTGGACGGCGCATGCGGACATGATGCGGACGGCGCTCAACGACGCCGCGCGTGGCAAGGACCCACCTGCGCCGCCTACCGGCGCGCTCCGCGCCGTCCGGGTGATGGACCTGCTCGACGACGAGGTTGATGTGAGCCCCGCCCGCCGACTTCACACCGAGTGCGCGCCGACCGACCCGGCGGAGGTGATCCGGGTACGCGAACGACTCAGGGACCACCTCGTGCGAGCGCACACAATGCTGCCCGCGCTCGAGACCACGTCCAGGATGGAGCGCCTACCGATGATCACGATTGGTGAGTTGGCCCGCACCGGAGCGGTCGCCGTCACCGCCCGCAATCCTGTCCGGGAGCACGCCGAGCCGGGCGGCGACGGCGACACCGTGCCGATGTGGCTGGCGCGGGACGTCGTCGCCGGCCACGGGCCGGGCGCCGGTGTGCCGGCCGACCGGGTACCCGACAACGCGATCCGGATCCGGGCCGGCGACATCGTGGCGCCGGCCATCGGCCCCGCGCTCAACGCGGTGGTGGCCACCGGGAATGAGATCGGTGCGGTGCTGGGGCCGAACCTGTACCTGCTACGACCCGATCCTGATGTGCTCGATCCGTGGTTCCTGGCCGGCTTCCTACGCCGCGACAGCAATAAGCACCGCGCCGGTTCGCTCGGCTCCGTCAATCGATACGACATTCGCCGCGCCCAGGTCCCGCGTATACCGCTGGCGGATCAGCGGCGGTACGGCGAGCTGTTCGATCAGCTCCACCAGTTCGTGTCGGCGATCCGGATGGTGAGCGCCGACACCAACGATCTCCTCAGGCGAGTCACCGACGGCCTCGTGGCCGGCACGGTGCACCCTCCCCCGTACTCGGTGAGCTCATGAAGCACCTGGAGCCCGGTGTCACACCCTAGGCGTACCCTGCGGGTGGCTGCCGTTGCCGCACCGGGCGTCAGCCGCCCCGGCCCCAGATCTCGACGTCGGCGAATGTCACCTGGTAGGGCGGGCGGATCTCCGGGTCCATCTGCAGGATGCCCAGCCACACCTGGCCGCTGGCGAACGTCGGGTCGGACCACGTGCCGACCTGCGCACCGTCGCGGTAGAACCGGAACGTGTCACCCTCCGCGGCGACACCGACGCGGGTGCGCCCGTCCATCGGCTCGTCGAGCAGGAACCGCCGCAGATCCCGCACGTCCCGCGGCTCGGGCGTGCCGTGGGTGACGAAGTAGTACGCCTCCTCGCACACCCGCAGGGCGTAACCGCCGTCGGTGACCGTGAACCGGAACCAGATGGTGGCGCAACTGCCGGGTGCGACGAGGTCAACGTCCACCGACACCGCGAGGTCGGACAGGTTGTCCCGGGGACCGGGACACCGGAAGGACTCTGACCCGGTAGTGGCCACCAGGCTGTCGGCGAAGGCGCAGGTCGTGCCCGTCGCCTCGTCGGTGCGCTCCTCCCAGTGGACGGCGGCGGTGAGGTCGTCCCGCACGACCAGTTGCGTGCCGGCCGGGATCATCCCGGGCGCCGGTGACCCGCCCGGTGATGCTGTCGGCGACGGCACCGGCGACGGTGACGGCGGTGACGGTGACCCGACCGGCGCGGAGGGCGCCGCGACCGGCAGCCACCCGTACTGCCCCGCCACCACCGCGCCCACCGCGAGGACCGCGACGAGGGCTAGGGCCGCCCCCGCCCACCGCCGCCGCGCCGGTGCCGGACTCCGTACGGTGGCGGCGGTGCCACCTGCGCCGGCCGGCCCGGTGGCCAGCAACTGGTCGAGAAGCTCGCGGGCGCCGGGCCGGTCCGCCGGATCCTTGGCCAGCGCCTGCGCCACCAGTTCGCGCAGGCTGTCGGGCAGGCCCTCCAGGTCGGGTGGCTCGGTCATGATCCGGTACGCCAGCCCCGGCAGGGTGTCGGCGTGGAACGGCACCCGGCCGGTGCCGGCGAACGTCACCACCGCGCCCCAGGCGAAGACGTCCGCGGCGGGAGTGAATTCCCGGCCCGCCGGTTCGAGCCGCTCGGGTGCCATGTACGCCACGGTGCCGACCAGCTCGCCGGTGGTGGTGTGGTGCACCGACGCGTCGACCTCGCGGGCAAGCCCGAAGTCGATCACCTTGGGACTGCCCGGTGCGAGCAGCACGTTCGCCGCCTTGAGATCCCGGTGGACCACGCCGGCGCTGTGGATGGCGGTCAACGCGGTGGCCACGCCGATCGCCAGGGCGTGCAGATTGGCCGGACTCAGTGGACCGCTGTCCCGCACCACCGACGCGAGATCGGGTCCGTCGACGTACTCGACAACCAGGTAGGGCGGGTCGTGATCCGGGTCGGCATCGAGCACCTCCGTGGTGCAGAACGGCGGCACCTGCGCCGCCCGTGCGACCTCGTCGCGGAACCGGCGGCGGAACCGCTCGCTGTCGGCGATGTCGGTGCGCAGCATCTTGACCGCCACCAACCGGCCCGCAGGCGACTCGGCGAGGTACACCCGGCCCATGCCGCCGACGCCCAGCATTGCCAACAGCCGGTAGTCGCCGATATGCTCCGGGTCATCAGAGCTCAGCGGCTGCCCGGCCCGCCCTGTCGACCCCGCCATCATGCCGTCCACCTCCTCGCCCGGGATGCTTGTCCCGCTCACCGCGCACGCCGTTGCCAGCCTCGCCGATGCGGGTGCGGATGCGCCAGCCCACCGCCGTCACCGGGTGCGGGCGCGGGCGTGCGCGGCCAGCTCGGAGCGGCTCTTGACGCCGAGCTTGGCGAAGATGTGCGCCACATGGGTCTCCACGGTCCGGCGGGAGATGAACAGCCGCTCGGCGATCTCCCGGTAGATCAGACCCTCCGCGATCAGGGCGGCGACCGACAGCTCGGTGGGGGTGAGGCTGTCCCAGCCGGTCGCCGGCCGGCGGCGCGGCCCGCGGCGCCCGCGTTGGATCCCGAGGTCACGCAGGGCCGCCTCGGCCCGGGCTGCGTGCCGGGCGGCGCCCATCTGCTCGTAGGACTCCACGGCGGCCACCAGCTGGGCGCCGGCGTCATCGCGGTGGCCGCGCCGGGCCAGCGTCGCACCGGCCGCCTCCCGGCAGGCAGCCCGCTCGACGGCCAGCGGCGTGTCCCGGTAGGCCGCCACCGCGGCCAGCAGCGCCTCCGGATCGTCGTCGACCAGCCCGCGGGCGTGCAGGCCCTCCGCGGTGGTGGACGGTGTGTCCGCCCGCTGCGCGATCTCGCCCACCACCGCGGCGACGTCCTCGGCGGTGTCCCGCTCGTGCACCGCCAGGCACAGCGGCAGGTACACCGGCCACAGCGGACGGATCGTCAACCGGTGCTCCGGGGGTGCGAGGACGGCGTCGCGGATGGCGGCGACGATCGTGCGGGCCTCGTCGGCCCGCCCCCGGGCGTAGAGCAGCGCCGCCCGCAGGCACTGGAACTCCGCTATCGGCTCGGTGAAAGCCAGTTCGGTGTCGACCTGCTCCAGCCGCCCGCGTCCGAGCGCCACCAGGATTCGTACCCATGGCACGACCCGGCGGTCGCGCTCGCGATCCTGCTCGGCCGCGAGGGTCGCCAGCGTGTCCGCGGTGGCCAGCGCATCGTCCCACTCGCCGCTGAGGTAGTGCATGCTGGCGAGCATCGCGTGGCGCTGCGACTGCTGCCGCGCCCGGTCTGCCCATAGTGGGTGGTTAAGTAAGTGCCGGACGTCGTCGAAGCGCCGGGCGGCGAAGTGGCAGATGACCGGCGGCACCAGCCGGACCGCCTCGCCGGCGTCGAACCGATGGCGCAGCACCGCCGCGGCCTCCTCGGCACGGTCGGCCGCGGCGGCGAAGTGACCCCCGAACAACAGCCGGATGGCGTCGGCCAGCCGGGCGTAGACCACGGTGTCCGGATCGCCGGTGCGGTCCGCGTCCGCGCACGTCGTTCGCACCAGCGCATCCACCGCGTCGGGCTCGCTCCAGGCCCGCAGGTACGCGTGCCAGGCACGCAGGTGCGCCGGCGGGGCGGGATCCGGATCGGACGCCACGCCGGCAAGCACCGACGCCAACTGTGCGGCCGCCTCGGCGAAGCGCCCCTGCGCCATCCGCGCCTCGGCCAGCGCCCGCCGCACCGGCACAGCCACACCCGGCAGGTGCACGGACAGCAGCTGCTCCCCGAGCGTCACCGCCTCCGGCAGCGGCCCGGCGTCCACCCGGGCCTCCAGCTGCGCCAGCCGCAGCCGGGTCCGGTCCGGCGACGTCGTCGCGGTGAGCACGACCGCACGGTCGAGCAGCTCGGCCGCGATGGCCGGGGCCTGAACACGGGTGGCCTCGGCGGCGCGGGCCAGCCACCGCGGCGCCTCCGGGTCACCGGCGGACGCGCCCCGGTCGAAGTGGGCCGCGACCGTCAACGGGTCCCTCCCGGCCTCGCCCAGCACCCGCCCGGCGTGGGTGTGCCACGCCGCCCGCACCGGCTCGCTCATCGCCCGGTAGACCGCCTCCCGCACCAGGTCGTGGCGGAAGGTGTACCCGTCGCCGCGCGCGCTCAGCACCCCGAGCGACACCGGCTCGCGCAGCAGATCCAGCAGCGCGGGTACGTCCTGTCCGGTGACCAGGGCGAGGTCGGCCAGCCGGAACGGCGTGCCCAGCACCGTGGCTACCCGCAGCACCTCCAGCGCGCCCTCGTCGACCCAGCTGACCCGCGCCAGCAGCGGATCAGCCACCGACGGTGGCAGCGCGTCCGGCGCGGCGCCGGTGCCGTTACCGGGCGATGAACCTCGGACGAGATCGACGAGTTCCTCGATGAGCAGCGGATTGCCGTTGGCACGGGCCACCAGCCCTGCCAGGCGCTCGTCCAGCGGAGCGCCGAGCCGGTCGGCGGCCATCGCCCGCGCCTGCGGCGGCGACAACGGGCCGAGCGTGAGCCGGAGGCTGCCGGTGGTCTCGAGCAGGCGCTGGAGGTGCGCGAGCCCGGGCGGGGTGGGCGCGGGCCGGCGGCTGAGCAGCAGCAGCACCGGGGTACTGGCCGCCACCTGCGCGATCCGGTAGAGCACCCGCAGCGACGACTGGTCGGCCCACTGCAGGTCGTCACACGCCAGCACCAGCGGCCTTTCGGCGGCTACCCGCTCGACCAGGTCGACGACCCGGTCGACCACGGCGAACTCCAGGTCCGGATGTCCGGGGTGGCTCGGCGACAACAACGCCGCCACGGCCGCCGCTTCGGTGCCCACGCCGTCGGCCGGGGCGTCAGCGCTCGCCGGCCGGATGTCGAGCGCGTCCCGCAGCAGAGCGAACGGCCGGCCACCCAGCATCGGGTCGGTCGCGGCGCCACGCACCTGGCACTCCGCCCGGCGAGCGTAGGTGGCGGCATCGTCCAGCAGCCGGGTCTTGCCGATGCCCGGCTCGCCCTCGACCATGGCCGCCGCGCCGCGGCCCCGGGCGGCGGCGTCCACGAGGTCGTGCAGGAGTCGCTGCTCCCGCTCCCGTCCCCACAGCCCCGGCATGGTCCCGCCCCCGGCCCGACGTCACTACCTGCGAGGTTACGGACGGCACCGATGACCGGCGGCGCGGGGTGTCGGGCCACTGCCGGCCGATCTCCGTATCTCTTACGGATTTCTCCGCGACCGCCCGGCTCCAGACTGGGCCCGGCACGCTGTGAGTCCCACCATGTGGAGGTAACCGAGATGCAGAAGGCAGCGATCAGCCTGACCACCGGGCTGGAGGACGCGGAGAAGGTCACGGTCGCGTTCCTGGTGGCGGTCGCCGCGGCCGAGGAGGGCCGGCCGACCCGGATGTTCCTGACCAAGGAGGCGGTGCGGCTCGCCCTGCAGGGCACCGCCGACGGTGTCGCCTGCGACGGCTGCCCACCGCTGCAGGACCTGGCCAAGCGCTACGAGCAAGCCGGTGGGCGGTACCTGGTCTGCCCGGTCTGCTTCCACGCGCGCAAGCTCGAGGAGAGCCAGCTGGTCACCAACGCCGAGATCGCCGGCACCGTGCCGCTGTGGCAGTGGATCGGTGACGACGGGGCCGTGACCTTCAGCTACTGACGGTTCCGGTGATCACGGTCGCCGTCCCTGCCACGGGCCGGCGACCGTGGTCACCCGAGCTCACGAGTCGAACGGCAGCAGCCGGTACGACGCGCCGTGCTCGGCGAGGATCGGCTGGACTGCCCGGAAGTGTCGCGCGGTCGAAGGCGGCCGTAGAGGGCGCCGGTATATGGCGTAGACCAGGTCATGGGTGGCCGCGCGGTCAGGCAGCGTCGATGACCGCCATCATCCCCAGGTCCTCGTGGTCGAGGATGTGGCAGTGGTAGACGGTGCGGCCGCCGAAGGTGTCGAACGCGACCCGAACGGTGACCCGGCCGCGGGCGGGCACATTGACCACGTCTCGCCAGGCCGGCTCGGCGAGCGCGCGACCGTCCTCCTCGACGACCTGCACCGGCCACACGTGCAGGTGGAACGGATGGTCCATCGGGGTCGGGTTGTGGATGGTCCACTCCTCGACGGTGTCCACCTCCACCCGCTGGTCGACGCGGTCGTGGTCGAACTCCCGCCCGTCGAAGCCGAACACCGTTCCCCGCATGCCCATGCCCGGGCCCATGCCCATGGTGAACTCCACGTCGCGGCGGCGCACCGGCGCGCGGTCCCGCAGATCCGGCAACGCCTCCCGCTCCGGAAGCGGCCCGCCGTCGGCGACCCGGGCGCCCTCGACGCGTACGGTGGCGAGCGTGGCCGGTCCGCTGAGCGCCCCGCCGCCCATCATGCCCATCATGCCTCCGCGGTCGTAGCCGAGCGTGCGCAGCTCACTGGTGCCGGTCTGGGCGGTGACCAGGACGTCGGCGCGGTTGCCCGGCGAGAGCAGGACCCGCTCCACCGGCGCCGGCCGGGCAAGGTGGGCGATGTCCACACCCAGCAGGTGCACCTGCTGGCCGCCCAGTGCCAGGCGCAGGTAACGCGAGGTGCAGGCGTTGATGATCCGCCACCGCTCACGCTCCCCCGGCCGCATCGAGATCTCCGGTTGCGCCTGGCCGTTGACCATCAGCAGGTCACCCTCGCGTCCCATCATGACCTCGGGCCGGGAGGGCGGCCGGACGGTGTCGTCGCCGCGCAACGAGATGTCGGAGACGATGAGCAGCCGCTCCCGGGTCACCGACACGTCGTCATCGACGATGATCGCGCCATACAGGCCCGCGAAGATCTGGTCGGCGACCAGCCCGTGCCGGTGCGGGTGATACCAGTACGTGCCCGGCGGGTGGTCAGCCGGCAGCTCGAACTCGTAGTCGAAGCTCTCGCCGGGTTCGATGCTCAGGAACGGGTTGTCGCTGTTGCCCTCCGGTGAGACGTGCAGGCCGTGGGTGTGCAGGTTGGTCGGGGCGTCGATGCGGTTGACCAGCCGGACCTCAATCCGGTCGCCCGGATGCACCCGCCAGGTCGGCCCCGGAACGGAGCCGTTGTACGCCTGGACCACCGCCCGGCGGCCGGCCAGCTCCACCTCCTGCTCGGTGATCTCGAGGACGGTGCGCAGCACGCCATTGTCACTGCGCAGCACCGGCGGCTCGGAAAGCGGGCCGTCGGTGCCGACCTGCCGCGTCCCGGGCGGCCAGGACGCGGGTAGCCCGGTCACGGACAGTCCCACCCCGCCGACGACGACGCCGGCCGCGCCGAGCGCACCCAGTTGGAGGGCGCGGCGGCGGCTGATCGGCCGCACGTCAGCCGCCTTCCAGGACCCGCAACCGTTCCTGGTACTCCTCGGTGCTGATCTCTCCGCGTGCGTACCGCTCGGCCAGGATCTCGCGCGCCCGGCCCGGGCGTTCACCGCCCGCCGGCGCTGCGGGGCTGCCACCGGACCCGCTGGCGAGGACCCGCACCAGCACCACGACCAGCACCACGATCCCGATGATGAGCAGGACCAGGAACAACCAGGCCCAGCCACCCATACCTACACCCCAGTGACCCATGACTCGTCCACCTCCTTCACCGGGCCCATACCCATGGTATGGAATAGTTTGTCCGATTTCTTGGTAGCGCCACGCTTCGGTGATCACCCGTGATCAACGATCGGCGCGCCGCCCCGCGCCAGGGCGCGCCAGGTGGCACCGGCGTCGTCGCTGCGGTAGAGGTCCTCGCCGAACGTGCCGGCGTGGAGCACCTCCGGGTCGGCCGCATCGACGGCAATGTGGCCGACAGCGTCCTGCGGCGCGTCCAGGGCCCATCCCGTGGCCGACCACGTCCGTCCGCCGTCGGTGCTGGCCAGCAGGCCGTCGCCGGGCGGGGCGGCATAGCCGAACATCCGCTGCGCGTCGGCCGGGTCGTAGACGACTGCGGTCACCGGCACGCCGTCGAGCACCTGCTGCCAGCTGGCGCCCGCGTCGTCGCTGCGCAGGAGCCCCTCTACCGTTGCCGCCCACACCACCTCCGCGTCGTCCGGGTGGGCGGCCAGCGCCAGCACCCCCTCGGAGGCGTGCAGCTCCGCGGCGTCGACGACCTGCCAGGTGTGCCCGTCATCGGCGCTGCGGTACAGGCCGACCCGGCCGGTGACGTTCCACCCGTAGATGACCGCACCGCCGGCACCGACGGTCATCGCGTGGAAGTCGGCCTCACCGTCCAGCGAGCGGACCTCCCAGGTACGCCCACCGTCGGTGGACACGATGAAACCCAGCGGGTCGCGCAGGTCGCTGTCGTGGGCGGGGTGGCCGCTGCCGTAGAGCACATCCGGCTGACGAGGGTGGGCGGCGAATCCCATGAAGTCGTGTCGCTCCTGCCCCACGTACGACCACTGGCCGTCCTCGATGCGCATCAGGCCGTGGTGGGTGGCGAGCAGCACCGTCCCCGGCGCCCACACCGGTGCCTGCACGCCGTGCACATGGCTGAATGACTCCGCGGTGGCAGCGACCTCGTCCCCGTCGCCACAGGCGAGCAGGCCCGCGGCCACCGCCAGCGCGAGCAACCCCGCGGCGCCGGCTGACCACCACCGCCGGCGTGCGCCGCGCACCGCACGTGACGCGGTCACGGTCGTGCCTGCGCTGTGAGGGTACGGAGCATGGACGACTCCTCTGTTCGATCGACCGCCCCAAACTACTACGTCACATAGGAGAATCCGACAGGCGGAGGCGGCGACCGTGAGCACGGCCGTGGGGCGCGGGCGCGGAGTCCGTACGGTTTCAAGGGTAGTGTGAGATACCCCTAGGGGGTACCTTGGATCGTATGAAGAAGGCAGTAAGCGGACACCAGTACGACGCCGGGCACGCGCAGGGCGGCCACGCCGGCCACGGTGGCCACGGTGGCCACGGTGGCCACGGTGGCCACGGTGGCCACGACAAGCACGCCGGGCACAGCCCGAGGATGTTCAAGGACCGGTTCTGGCTGTCGCTAGTCCTCGCCGTGCCGGTGGTCGCCACCAGCGAAACGATCATGACGTGGTTCGGCTACCAGCTCGACTTCCCGGGCGTGGAATGGGTCGCGCCGGTGCTCGGCACGGTCATCTACGTCTACGGCGGGTCGCCGTTCCTCAAAGGCGCGTACGCCGAGGTGCGGGCACGCCAACCCGGCATGATGCTGCTGATCGGCATGGCGATCACCGTCGGCTTCGTCGCCAGCTGGACCGCCAGCCTGGGGTTGTTCGCGGTCGAGGTCTGGTGGGAGCTGTCCCTGCTGATCGTGATCATGCTGCTGGGCCACTGGATGGAGATGCGTGCCATCGGTCAGGCGCAGAGCGCGCTGGAAGCACTGGCCGAGTTGCTGCCGGACAACGCCGAGCGGGTCGCCGAGGACGGCACGGTCACCAGCGTACGGATCGACGACCTCGCGGTCGGCGATGTGGTGCTGGTGCGCCCTGGCAGCCGGGTGCCGGCGGACGGCACGATCGTGCGCGGTGCCGCCGAGGTGGACGAATCGATGATCACCGGTGAGTCCAACCCGGTCCCACGCGGCGAGGGTGACCGGGTGATCGCCGCGAGCGTCGCCGCGGACGGCTCACTGCGGGTGCGGGTCGACGCGGTCGGCGAGGACACCGCGCTCGCCGGCATCCAGCGGCTGGTGGCGCAGGCGCAGGAGTCCAGCTCGCGCTCGCAGGTGCTGGCCGACCGGGCCGCCGCGCTGTTGTTCTATGTGGCGGTGGCCGCCGCCGCGATCACGGTGGCGGTCTGGGCGCTGCTCGGACAGCCCGACGCGGCACTGACCCGCTCGGTCACCGTCCTGATCATCGCCTGCCCGCACGCGCTCGGACTGGCGATCCCCCTGGTCACGTCGATCTCGACGGCCAAGTCGGCCCGCAGCGGCATCCTCATTACCGACCGGCTGGCCCTGGAGCGGATGCGGCAGGTGGACGTCGTGCTGTTCGACAAGACCGGCACCCTGACCCGCGGCGCGCACGCGGTCACCGGCGTGACCGCCGTCGACGGAGACACCGAGCGGGTGCTGGCGCTGGCGGCGGCGGTCGAGACTGACAGCGAGCATCCGCTGGCACGCGCGATCGTGGCGTACGCCGGCGACCGCGGCATCGACATCCCGGTGGCCAGCGACTTCCGGCCGATGACCGGCCGCGGCGTGGAAGCGACCGTGCAGGGTGCGACGGTCGCGGTCGGCGGTCCCGCGCTGCTGCGCGAGCGCGACCTGGCCCCGCCCGGGGGGCTGCACGACTCGGTGACCCGGTGGCAACAGCGGGGAGCGGCGGTGCTGCACGTGGTGCGCGACGGCGCGGTCGTCGGCGCACTGGCGCTGGAGGACCAGGTGCGCCCCGAATCGCGCGCCGCCATCGACGCCCTGCACCGCCGGGGCACCACGGTCGCGATGGTCACCGGGGACGCGCGGCAGGTCGCCGAAGCGGTCGCCGCCGACCTCGGCATCGACGAGGTGTTCGCGGAGGTGCTGCCGGAGGACAAGGACTCGGTCGTGGCGGACCTGCAGCAGCGTGGCCACACGGTGGCGATGGTCGGCGACGGCGTCAACGACGCACCGGCGCTGGCGCGCGCCGACGTCGGCATCGCCATCGGAGCCGGCACCGACGTGGCGATCCAGTCCGCAGGCATCGTGCTCGCCTCCGATGATCCACGCGGGGTGGTGGCGGTGGCGCACCTGTCCCGCTCCAGCTACCGCAAGATGCTGCAGAACCTGTGGTGGGCCGCCGGCTACAACCTGGCGGCGATCCCGCTGGCGGCCGGCGTGCTCGCCTGGGCCGGGTTCGTGTTGCCGATGGCCGTCGGTGCGATGCTGATGAGCCTGTCGACCATCGTGGTCGCCGTCAACGCCCAGTTCCTGCGCCGCGTCGACCTCCGGCCGGAAGCCACCGGCGGCGTCGTCGCGTCGGGATCGCTGCAGGACGCTCCCGCGGCGGCCCGCTCCTGAGTCACCTGGCGCTGGTGGGCTATGGTCCGGAGCCATGATCGGCGACAACCTGCCCACCAGCGCCCGGCACCGCGGCGCACGGGTGCCGCAGGTGGACGCGGAGGAAGGGCTGGTCGCCGAGGACGCCGACTCCGGGTTCTGCGGCGCGGTGGTCGGGTTCGCGCACGGCGCGGTGGTCCTCGAGGACCGGCACGGTGCCAGGCGACACTTTCCCATGGACCCGGCCGCGTTTCTCATCGATGGCCGGCCGGTGACACTGCGCCGGCCGGCGGCGCCGGCATCGGCGCCGGGTCCATCTCGCACCGCGTCGGGTTCGGTGGCGGTGGACGGGCTGCGCGCGCGGGTCGCCCGCGACAGCCGCATCTGGGTGGAAGGTGTCCACGACGCGGCGCTGGTCGAACGCATCTGGGGCGACGACCTGCGCGTGGAAGGCGTGGTGGTGGAGCCACTGGGCGGCATCGACACCCTCGCCACCGACATCGCCGCCTTCCGGCCGGGCCCCCAGCGGCGCCTCGGCATCCTGGTCGACCACCTGGTGGACGGGTCCAAGGAGAGTCGCATCGTGGCCGGTGTCGCCAGCCCGCACGTGATGGTCACCGGCCATCCGTACGTGGACATCTGGCAGGCGGTCAAGCCGGACCGGCTCGGCATCCGCGCCTGGCCGCAGGTGCCGCGCGGCCAGCCGTGGAAGGAAGGGGTGTGCCGCGCGTTGGGCGTGGCCGACCCGGACGCGATGTGGCGACTGATCCTGTCCCGGGTGGACAGCTACCACGATGTGGAGACACCGCTGGTCAACGCGGTCGAGCGTCTGATCGACTTCGTGGCCGCGGACGACCAGCGCAGCGGGTAAGGTGCGGAAGGGCAAGCTCAGAGCTGCGGCAGCTGTCGCGAAGTGCGGTGCTCTTGGCGAACGAGTGCAGCGCACGAACGGGCTCACCAAGCAGGTGCTGGAGACGGCGCTCGAAGCGGAGATGACCGAGCATCTCGGTCCCGAGAAGCACGGGCAAGCCGAGGGCGGAAATATCCGCAACGGCACGAGGTCGAAGACGGTGCTGACCGAGGTCAGTGCCGTGCGGATCGACGTCCCGCCGGACTGGGATGGTTCGTTCGAGCCGAAGGTCTTGAAGCAGCGGCAACGCCGCCTGACGGGTGTTGACGAGATCGTGCTCTCGCTCACCGTTCGCGGATTGACGACGGGTGAGGTCGCGGCGCGCTTCGACGACGTCGATGGTGCCAGCGTCAGCAAGGACATCTCAACTCCCGTGTCGCGCACACCCGGACGCAAAATCGAGGTTCAGTCGCCGGGGGCTTTGATTGACGTTGTTGTTCGAGCAGTCGATGAGGGAGAGCCGGTCCGTTGGTGGAGTGCGAGGGGGGTGTTGAAAGATCACTGGGTTCGGGTCCGGACTGCTCGGCGGAAGCAGCCCTCCGAGCGCTGATCGGCTTCGTCATGGGCACACCACGACCTTGTTCCAGAGGTGGTCGAACGCGGCCAACATGCGATCGACGAACTGAATGCGCTTCGATGACTATGCGCTAGACGGAAGGGGTGATCACCAGGTTTGCTGGGACGGGCGTTCCACACATGTCGACAAGGTCGGGCCAATCAGCATGTCACCCCAGTACCGTCTAGCGGATCATCGTGCGAGCCAGCATTTCGTGTGTGACGAGCAAGGGTCTGGCAGCGCCATCGCATTCGATCTGCCGCAGCGCTCGCCCAGCTCGCAAGTCGGCGTCGGAGTAGCACTTCCCGGCGGGAAACCTCCATTCGTACTTCTGCTC
>SLSW01000024.1 GCA_007130245.1 Micromonosporaceae bacterium | reverse complement strand
GCCTCGCGTAGCGGTCAGCTGGCCTGCGGTGGTGCCTCCTCGCAGAACTCCCACTGGATGTTGTCCGGATCCCGGAACGTGATCATCGCTGCCTCGCCGGCTCGGTCCAGCTTGATGCCGTCGGTGTCCGCGCCCAGATCGCGCAACGTCCGCTCCAGCGTCTCGAGAGCCTCCCGGCCGCCGGTCACGCCGATCGCCAGGTGGTCCAGGCCGATGCGCCGTTCGCTGAACCGGTCACCCGCCGGCGTGCCCGGCACCGGCGTCACCAGCACCAGACGGGTCCGCTGGTCGCCTACCCGGAACCGCACCTTGCCCCGGTCCGGGAAGTCCTGGTCAACGACGAACTCCGGCAACGCCTGGTAGAACCGCCGCGAACGCTCAAGGTCGCTGACGTTGAGCGTGATGTGGTGGAAGCCCGTCAGCATGCGCTGACCGTAGACGGCGCCAACCCCAGCCGCCACCGCTTTCCCCGACGCCCCTCCCACCCGGAGTTTTGAGGAGGGGACCCCTCTCACGCCCACAGCCTTAAGAAGGGGCCCTTCCTCAAGGAGAGCGCCCAAGAGGGGACCCTTCCTGGGTTCGCATCCTTGATGTGGGCTCCCCTCTTGGGCCGGGTTCGTTGAGGAGGGGGACCCCACTGACCGGCACGGCCTGATCCCGGAAGCCCAATTTGAGGCGGGCGTCCATAGCACATCTCCGGCGCCGGTGGGCGTTGTCCACAGGGGGCCTCGGTGTCCACAGGCCGCGCGCGAGCATCGTGGTGAGCCTGGGCCGCCAGGCACGCTGCAGGCGTGACCTATGCGACGATCGGCAACCGGGCGGGTCGGCCGAAAGTGGACCTCGAGCCGCTGTTCGGCCGCCAGCACGGTCTGGCCACGCGGAAACAGTTGCTGGCGAGCGGGCTCGACGACGAGGCCATCCGGCTCGAGCTGCGCGGCCGCCGGTGGCAGCGGGTGCTGCCCGGTCTGTACGCGAACACCACCGGCGCGATCAGCGTTGAGCAGCGCCGGGTGGCGGCCACCCTGTTCACATCCCCGCGGGCCCAGCTCACCGGCATCGCCGCACTGGTGTGGCACGGCTTCCGGCACTGCCCTGCCGACCCCCTCCTGCACGTCCTGGTGCCGCATCACCTTCGCCGCAGCTCGCGCGGGTTCGTCCGGGTACACCGCACTCTGCGGCTTGATCTGCGCGCGATCATCGCCGACGGGTACGCCGTGTGCTCCGTATCCCGCGCGGTCTCCGACGCGTGCCGCGGCCTGGGCTCGATCAGGGACGTACGCGCGATCGTGGCGGAGGCGGTGCAGCGGAACCTGACCACCGTGGCGGCGTTGGAACACGAGCTGGCGATGGCGGGAAGCAGCCGCACCGCCCTGCTCCGACGGGCGATCCGCGAGGTCGCCTCTGGCGCCCAGTCGGCGCCGGAGGCGGAGTTTCATGAGCTGTTCCCGGATGACGGAAGCTTGCCGGCGATCGTCTGGAACCCGAAACTCGAGGCCGATGACGGAACCACGCTGCCGTCGCCGGACGGCTGGATTCCCGAAGCCGGGATCGCGCTGGAGGTGGATTCGCGCGAGTACCACCTGGGTCCCGAGGGGTGGCAGCGCACGATGCGGCGCCACAATCTCCTGGCTTCGTACGGCGCCATGGTCCTGCACTTCACGCCGTCGGAGATCCGCCAGCGCAGGAGATCGGTACGAGGCGTGGTGGAGCGCGCCTGTGCCGAACGGCTCGCTTCCGGGGCGACGACGCGGATCCGAATCGTGTCGGCGCCGCCGACCCAAGCGGGCTCCCCCGATCAGGCCTGAGCATGAACAGGGGACCCTTCCTCAAAAAGCCGGGGCCCAAGAAGGGTCCCTTCTTGGGCACTTTTGTTGAGGAAGGGACCCCTATTAAGGGCATGCGGGTGAGGGGGGACCCCTCCTCAATCAGAGGCGTTCGAGTAGGTAGCGCTCGACCGAGTCGAGCGCGATGCGCTCCTGCGCCATGCTGTCGCGCTCCCGCACGGTCACCGCGTTGTCGTCGAGCGTGTCGAAGTCGACGGTAAGGCAGTACGGCGTACCGATCTCGTCCTGGCGGCGGTAGCGGCGCCCGATGGCCTGCGCGTCGTCGAAGTCGACGTTCCACCGCTTGCGCAGCGTCGCGGCCAGGTCCCGCGCCTTCGGCGACAGGTCGGCGTGGCGCGACAGCGGCAGCACCGCCACCTTGACCGGCGCCAGCCGCTTGTCGAAACGCAGCACGGTGCGCTTGTCCACGCCGCCCTTGGCGTTCGGCGCCTCGTCCACGTCGTAGGCCTCGAGCAGGAACGCCAGCAGCGCACGGGTCAGTCCGGCGGCGGGCTCGATCACGTACGGCGTCCAGCGCTGCCCGGTCGACTGGTCGAAGTAGGACAGGTCGACCCCGGAGTGCTTGGTGTGGGTGGTGAGGTCGAAGTCGGTGCGGTTGGCGATGCCTTCCAGCTCGGCGAACTCGGATCCGCCGAACCGGAACCGGTACTCGATGTCGACGGTGCGCTTGGAGTAGTGCGAGCGCTTCTCGGCCGGGTGCTCGTAGTAGCGCATGTTTTCCGGCTTCAGCCCCAGGTCCACGTACCAGTCCCAGCGCTGCTGCAGCCAGTATTCGTGCCACTGCTCGTCGGTGCCGGGCTCGACGAAGAACTCCATCTCCATCTGCTCGAACTCGCGGGTGCGGAAGATGAAGTTGCCCGGGGTGATCTCGTTGCGGAACGCCTTGCCGACCTGGGCGATGCCGAACGGGGGCTTGCGCCGGCCGGAGGTCATCACGTTCAGGAAGTTGACGAAGATCCCCTGGGCGGTCTCCGGGCGCAGGTAGTGCAGGCCTTCCTCGTTCTCTACCGGACCCAGAAACGTCTTCATCAGACCGTTGAACAGCCGCGGCTCGGTGAAGCCGCCCTTGTTGCCGCAGTTCGGGCAGTTGATCTCCGAGAGCCCGACCGGGGTCCGCCCGTGCTTCTCCTCGAACGCCTCCTCCAGGTGGTCGGCCCGGAACCGCTTGTGGCACGAGGTGCACTCGGTCAGCGGGTCTACGAACGCGTCCACGTGACCGGAGGCCACCCACACGTCGCGGTTGAGCACCACTGCCGAGTCGAGTCCGACGATGTCGTCGCGCTGTTGGACCATTGACTGCCACCACTGGCGCCGGACGTTCTCCTTGAGCTCCACACCGAGCGGGCCGTAGTCCCAGGCGGACCGGCTGCCTCCGTAGATCTCGCTGGACGGGTAGACGAACCCCCGGCGCTTGGCGAGATTGACGATGGCGTCCACGCCACTGCTGCGGTCTTCCGCCACTGTTACTCCTCGCAGGTGGTGCCACCGGCTGGGTGCCGGCGGCGACATCGGATCAACGGTACGCCAAGCGTACGGTCCCGGCGGTCACCGCCGCACCCGGGTTGCCGGGGTGACGCACCCCGCCGGCCCGCCGGGGCGTCAGCGGTCGAACCCGCAGACCTCCATCCGTCCCGTCTCGGGGTCCTGCTCCAGCGGAACGAGCAGGCGTTCGCTGGTGCCGTCGTCGTAGTCGACCACCCCCGGAAGCCGGATCGCCTGCGGTGTGACGTCCACCGCCTCACCCAACTCGTACGACTCGATGCGCGGCTCGGCGGATACCCGGTCGGTATACCGGCTCGGTGACTCGGCCTGCTGGTCCTGCTCGCAGCGCAGCTCGTACGCCTCCTGCCAGTCCTCCTCGACCCGGGCCGACAGGTAGTCATCCACCGCGCGTTGCGACTGCTCGGTCAGCGCCTGCATGCCGGTGAGGGCCAGCCCGCCCACCGAGGCGATGCCCACACCGCAGCACAGCGCCAGCAGCGCGCCGGCTACGCCCAGCCCGATCCACAGCCGCGCCGTCTTGCCCTCCACCGGGGCGGCCGCGAACGGCGGCCGCACCCCGGGACCTGGCGGCACCGGTGCGGGCGCGGGCGCGGGCGGCGCGATGGTGGGGGAGGCGGAGTGGTGCCAGCCGCCCGGTGGACCGCGGTACGGGTCAGCCATCGTGATCACGCACCGCGTCGGCGTCAAGGTCGCTGCCGGTGGTGGTGATCTCCCCGCCGGGTGCGGCGGCCGCGAGGGTCTCGTACGCCGACGGTTCATTGAGCGCTTGTGACAGCAGCGGTACGGCGTTGACCCGTACGTCGAAGTCGCCGAGTGCGCGCCGGTACGCGCCGACCGACTGCCACCGGGTCACCAGGCACCATTGATCAGGTTGGTCGAGGGAACGGGTCAGCTCTCCGTCGCGGAAGCCGGGGCGGGCTGCCAGGGCGGCCAGCGCCGCGTGTGCCTGCCCGGTGAACTCGGCGGTACGCTCGGGCACCACGACGAAGCGGTTGAGAGCGAGCACCGCGGCCTCCCCTGAATCGGACGAACGGTCGCAGTCGAGCCTAACCAACCGGTGTGCACGGGTGGAGGACGGTTGACCATGACGAGGAACGACAACGACGGCGGCCGCGGTGACCTGCTGGCGAAACTGGCCAGCGTCAACCCGACGGTAGTGGTCGTCGCCACGGTGGCGTTGTTCATCGTGATCCTCCTGTTGCCGGACTTCCTCGGCGGTGCGCTGGTGCTGGTGATCGCAGCTGTACTGGTGGCGCTGCTGAGCCGGACGTGGCAGGTGTTGCCGACCCAGCAGCGGGTGCTGCGGCTGGTGGTGATCGCCCTGCTGGTCGGCGTGGGCCTCTCCAAGGTGCTGTGGCCCTCCTGAGCCTGCGGTGGAGAGCCCCCGCTGACGCTCGCCCGTCCGGGCGCCATGCTTCGGGTCGCCCTGCTCGACACGCGTGCAGTTATGCGAAGTTGACAATCATTGTCATTTAGGTGAACGCTATCGGACATGACGAACCGTTATGCTGCGCTCGCTGCTGCCGGCCTGCTCGCCTTCGCCGCCGGCGCGTGCGCCTCCGAACCCACCGCCGCAGGCGACGACGGCGAACTGCGGGTGGTCGCGGCCTTCTACCCGTTGCAGTTCGTAGCCGAACAGGTCGGTGGTGATCGGGTGTCGGTCAGCACCCTCGCACCGCCCGGTGTCGACGCCCACGACCTGGAGCTGACGACCTCCCAGGTGCTGGAGATCGCCGAGGCCGACCTGGTGGTCTACCTGACCGGTTTCCAGCCCGCCGTCGACGACGCGATCGCCGAGCACGCCCAGCGGGCCCTCGATGTCGCCGAGGTCGTGACATTGATCGAGACCGAGGGCTACCACGACCACGGGCACGGGCACGAAGAAGAGGACCACGGCCACGGGCACGAAGAAGAGGACCACGGCCACGGGCACGGGCACGAAGAAGAGGACCACGG
>SLSW01000250.1 GCA_007130245.1 Micromonosporaceae bacterium | reverse complement strand
GGCCGGCCAGCGGCGCGGGTGGCGTAGACCTCCGGGCACAGGTCGTGGTGGTCGAACACCCACGGCCGCCCGAGCATGCGCAGCAGCAGGGCGAGCGGCCAGTAGACGTCCGGTGGGTTGCACACCTGCACCCCGTGCGCGCGACCGCGGATGACCTCACCGACCAGGCGCAGCGCGATGCAGGCGAAGGACCAGCCGAACTCGAGGGCGAAGGTCACCACGCCGGAGCCGGTGACGACCACCGGGTAGGGCTTGAGCCGGGTGTTCCGGCTGCCCGGGAGTATCCGCAGGTCGCGCTCCCCGCGCGGCGCGATGACGGTCACCTGGTAGCCGGCGCTTTCCAGGGTCAGGCACTCGCGGATCACCCGCCGGTCCCGCTCTGCCGGCAGATTGGCCACCAGAATCACGATATGCCTCATTTTAGGCATGTGGGAGATAGTGTCACATATTCTCGAAAGGTGTTGGGCAATCGGGTGAGGCGGCGGGGACCGGGGTCACCGCGCCGGATGCTGGTGCTGTGCGTGGTCGTGGCTGTGGTGGCAGCAGGGGTGGCCGCGGTGTCGGCGCTGGTGTCACGCCAGGGCCCGGACCCGGGCCCGGCGGGTGGGCGTGGCGTCGCGGCGGCCCCCACACCGGTGGCGCCTGCGGAGCGCGCCTTCCCGGATGCGGGCACCACCGGCGTGCCCGACGGTGTCGAGCTCATACCCAGTGGCGGGTTCGCCGTGCGCGAGGATGGCGCCCTGATCGAGGACCTGCTGGTGGTGGACGGTGCAATCGAGGTCTACGCCGACGATGTGACGATCCGGAACGTACGCGTCACCAACCAGGAACAGATGCTCTACTGGGGTGTCGCGCAGCGCCGCGGCTTCAGCGGGCTGGTGGTGGAGAACAGCGAGATCTTCGGCAACCGGGAGTCGTCCGAGAAGATCTCCGCCGGGATCTACAACCACGGCGGGATGATCACGGTGCGGCGGGTGGAGATCCATTCCGTCACCGATGCCATCATGACCAGTCACGGCCTCATCGAGGACAGCTACCTGCACTCCCCGCGTTACTTCGACGGGGACCACACCGACATGATCCAGGCGGTGGGCGGCTCCCGGGAAGGGCTGCCGCTGGAGATCCGCAACAACACGATCATCAACACCGAGAATCAGACCAGCGCGGTGTTCCTGTCCGATGAGGCCGGCGGTGGGCAACAGGTGCCGGTGCAGAACGTGCTCGTCGAGCACAACCTGCTCGCCGGCGGCGGGTACACCCTCTACGGCGGTGGGTTGGTAGCCGACGGGCGGGACCCGCGCGACATCGTCATCCGCGACAATGTCTTCAGCCGGCAGGTGTGGCCGGACGGGGGATACTGGGGTCCGGTGACCTACTTCGACCCGGCCGCGCCCGGTAACGAGTGGTCGGGCAACGTGTGGGACGACGGCAGCCCGATGAGGCCTGGCTAGTGGGCGCCCGACCCGGTCTGCCGGCCCGGCCTGCCCACCACCTGCCGCAGCCACCTACGCACCTGCCCGTCCACAGTGACCAGCACCCCGGCGGCCAGCAGGCCCGTGACGGTGACCGTCAGCGCCAGCCACGACAGCGTCGGTAGGTCACCGGGGACCACCGCCGGCACCACCATCCCGGATCCGGCTGCGCCACCACCGGCCAGCACACTGGGCACCATGGCGCGGACCGTCGACCACGGCGGTACCCGCAGCACCCGGCCGAACACCAGGTAGCCGAGCGTCAGCGCGAGCACCGCGTAGACGGCGATGACCGCCCAGGCCACCGCCACCACCTGGTCGGCGGTGGAGGCGCCGGCCGCCAGCCGGGCCGCCACGTAGATGCCCCCCACCAGGCAGGCGGCGTTGACCCAGGTCATCAGCGCCGGCAGTCCCGGCCGCTGGGCGGCCTGCAACGCCGGACCGAACATACTGTTCAGCAGGGTGAATGCGACCGCGAGACACAGCAGCCGCAGCGGTGTCACCGCCTCGGTCCACTGCTCACCGATGAGCAGAACGAACGGCTCCGCAGCGGCCGCCACCACCCCCAGCGCCGGGAACGACAGCACCGCGCCGAGGTGCACCAGGCGCGTGAGCCGCCCGGCGAGCGCCCACCGGTCCAGGCTGTGCCGGGCCAGGTCGGGTAGGGCCACGTCGTGCAGTCCGCGTCCGGCCAGGCCCATTACCAGCTCCGGCACCCGCAACGCGAACCGGAAGACCCCCACCACGACCGGGCCGAAGTACGCGCCCATGACCAGCACGTCGGCGCGCAGGTGCACGAAGGTGCCCACCGCGCCCGCCAGGGTCTTGAACGACGTGGCCCGGATGTCGCGCCACTGGGCACCGAACCGGCGCAACCGCGGGCGCCAGGAGATCATCAGCCACAGCAGGACCGTGTTGGTCGCCGTCATGGTCACCTGCTGGATCACGAGCGCCCATACCCCGAGACCGGCCAGGGCCGTGCCGATGGCGGCGACGCCGGACAACAGGCCCGAGACGAGGTAACGCAGCGCGATGCCGCGTAGCTGCATCCGCCGGCGCAGCACCGCCTCCGGGATCGCATTGAGCGCGTAGAGCGGCACGATCGGGCTCAGCGCCAGGCACAGGGCGGTCAGCTCGGGAAGCTGGGTGAACGCCGCCCACAGCGGCGCGGCCGCGGCCAGCAGCACTGCGAAACCGGTGGCGCCCGCGACCGTGGTCCAGAACGCGGCGTCGAGGTGGCCGTCGGTGATGTCCTCCTGCTGGATCACCGCGATGGTAGGGCCGTGCTGCAGCAGGAGTTGGGCCAGGGTGACCCAGACCATCGCCATCCACAGCAGGCCGAACTCCTCCGGCCCCAGGATGGCAGCGAGTATGAAAGTGATCAGCGCGGTGATCACGTACAGCCCGGTACTGACCGCGTACGACCACAGCAGTGCCGGCCGGAACCGGGTGCCGCGGGGGATCGTGGGTGTGGCCTGCGGGTCCCCAGCCGCCACCCTAGCCGCCGGCCCGGTCGTCGACCCGCCGCAGCCACGCGGAGCGCCAGTAGGGGGTGACCCCGCGCTGGCAGAAGCGGCGGTAGCGCCCGGAGCAGACCACGCCCTCGAGCACCACGCAGTCGGACAGCTTGATCATCTTTCCGGTGGCCTCGTTGATGATGCGCTCGACCTGGCGATCCACTCGGGCCTGCCGGCCGCAGTAGGGGAGCATCTCGAGGTCGAACCACATCCCCCGGTTGGTGTTGGCGGGGCTGAGCGTGGCCATGATCTCGTCCTTGTCCCGGATCGCGACCAGGTCGCCCGGCGCCAGGTCGACCGTCGGCGTCCGGGTCCCGTCCCCGGTGCCCTGGTAGAACGGATAGTGCGCCCCGTCGCGGAACCGCAGCCATCGGGGCAATCGCCGGGTGAGACTCTGCACCTTGTTGAAGGCGGTCACCGCGAGCCCGCGCACCATGGTCGCCGGGCCGACATTGCCGTAGCGCAGGTCCTTGACGTACTGCCGCGGGTCGAACCCGGACAGGTGCCGGGAGGCGTGGGGCAGCTCGGTGGCCTGGCAGCGGTAGACGGTGTCGCCCTGTCCGTCCACCGAGTGGGTCGCCTTCTGCAACGTGTCCTCGGAGATCAGCGCCGGCTCGGACGGCGGGGCGGGTTCACCCGGCCGGGCCAGCCACTCCTCCCGCCAGAACAGCAGGCAGCCGGCCTGGCATCCACCGTGGGCGCTGCCGTCACAGCGCAGGCCCTCCAGGTGGACGGTGTTGTCCATCTGCCGCGAGGTGCCGGTCATCGTGACGGTGTCGCAGGTCTTGTCGGCGCGTGCGTGGACCCTGATCTCCTGACCCGCGTACTGCAGCATCTCCGGCATGAACGGCAGCCCACCGAGGCTGCCGTCGGCCTCGAGCGTGGCGAGGATCTCCTCCCGGCTACGGATCCGGACCAGCTCGCCCTTGCGCAGCGGTCGACGGCGTCGCGACCGGACGTCTCTGCGGCCCATAGTTCCCCTCTACACCGTACTGTCATGTGATATCCGATTAAGACCATATTAAGGTAGCTGGGCAGTATGCTGAGTCAGATGGGGAAGCTGCTCAGCATCGGCTTGCCGGTGTTCAACGGGGAGCGCTATCTGGCGCAGGCCTTGGCGGGTATCCGGGCTCAGACGCTGGCCGAGTTCGAGGTGGTGATCGCGGACAACGGGTCGACCGACCACACCGGCGAGATCGCGCGCGCGGTGGTGTCCGCCGACTCCCGGTTCCGCTACGTGCGCCGCGAGCGCAACATCGGGCTGGTGCCCAACTACAACCAGGTGTTCGCCGAGACCGACGGAGAGTTCTTCGCCTGGCACGCCGCCGACGACCTCACCCACCCGGAGTTCTATCGCGCCTGTGTGAACCTGCTGCGGGGTCATCCAGATGCGGCCGCAGCCACCTCGGAGATCCTGCTCATGGACCCCGCCGGGCAGGTGCTCGGGCCGGATCCGGAGCGCATCCACGCCGATCACCCCGACCCGGCGGTGCGTTTTGGTGAGCTTGCGTCCTTCCGTCACTTCGCACAGTTCACCTACGGGGTATACCGGCGCTCGATGATGGCGCGTACCCGGTTGATGCTCCCGTTCTTCTGGACCTCCGACCGGCTGTTCCTGGCCGAGCTGGCGCTGCAGGGACCGTTGGTGCGCGACCCGCGGCACCTGTTCTACGTGCGCCAGCACGGGGAGCGGGTGACCCTCGGCAACCGGGCCAGCTTCTACGCCGGACTGGCGTCGCCGCAGCGGGGTACCACCTGGCGATACTCCCAGGAGCTGCGACGGGCGATCGACCACGCCGGCCTCCCGCCGACCGAGCAGGAGCGGGTCCGGCAGGCGCTGCGGCGGTGGCAGGTGCGCCACAGCCCGCGGCTGGCCCGCAGTGCGGTCAGCGCCCTGGTCAGCGCCCTGGTCAGCGCCCTGGTAAGTGCGACCCTTCACCGGCGCGCCGGAACACCGGGCTCACCGGCCGGAGCCGCCGGCCGTTCCGGATAGCCGGCCAGCCGGCGCAGCCGCCGTCCGGCCACCTGCTGGTGGCGTCGCAGGTAGAACCGCGCCACCGCCGCCCGCGCGCGGCGCCGATCGGCGGCGTGCAGGTCGGCGTCGCGCAGGTGGCGCAGCAGGTCCCGGCACAGCAGTGCGGTCGACATCCGCACGTGCCACGCGGGCAGGCCGAGCTTGTGCGCCACCTGCGAGCCGGTCTGCGGTTGCCGCTGGCGCCACGCCAGCACCTCCGGCACGTGGCCCCAGGGTCCGGCCAGCGCCAGCCGGGCGGCCAGCAGCTGGTCCTCGCGATAGGAGTTGACGCGCGGCAGGGCGGCGACCGTGTCGCGGCGCATCATGCCGTAGAGCGGGTCGAT
>SLSW01000096.1 GCA_007130245.1 Micromonosporaceae bacterium | reverse complement strand
GTGGCCGACGACTCCGGGTTGGCGGTGGACGCGATGGCCGGCATGCCGGGCGTGTTCAGCGCCCGCTGGGCCGGACGGCACGGCGACGACGAGGCGAACCTGCGACTGCTGCTCGGGCAACTGGCCGACGTGGACGACGCGCACCGCCGCGCCGCGTTCGTATGCGCGGCGGCGCTGGTGCTTCCGGACGGCATCGAGCACGTGGTGCAGGAGCGCCAGGTCGGCGCGGTCATCCGCGCGCCGCGGGGCAGCGGCGGGTTCGGATACGACCCGATCTTCGTCGGGGAGGGCCAGAGCCGTACGAACGCGGAGCTGACGCCGCAGGAGAAGGACGCGATCAGCCACCGCGGCAAGGCGTTCCGCACCCTGGCCGCCCTGGTCGCCCGCGACCTGCCCAGCGACTCGCCGGCCCGTTAGGACCGACCTCGACGACGTGCAGAAATAGGCGCGAAGGCGTTTGCCCGGTTGCGCCAGCGAAGGTAGGGTCTACGCCGGGCCCGACCGAAGGAGGTGAGGAGTCGATGAACACCGCATCCGTTCTGCGCTCCCACCTCGTGCCCGGCTCTGCCTGACGGCCGGCCGAGGGAGCGCCCGAGCTCCTGGAGCTTGCTTTGTCTGCACTTATCTACCGCCCGTTGCGTACGGGCGAATTCCATCTGTTCCATCGCTACTCGAACCCGCCAACCTCCGGAGTCGGAGCGCGCACTCGCACGTTCGACGAGTTCGTCGCCGACGGCGACTACCGGCCGGGGTGGACCTGGGTGGCGCAGCGTGGCGACGACATCGTTGCCCGAGCTGCCTTCTTCGGGCCGCCCGATGCCGTCCATCCGTACAGCCTGGACTGGTTTGACCCGGGGGTAGGCCCCTACCGGATCGAGACCGGAGCCGCGCTGCTAAGGGCGGCTTACACGGCCCTGGCTCCACCGGACTACTGGGCACCGCCGCACCCGGACGGTGGACGGCCGGACTACCACCTGTTCCTGCCGGCCGACTGGCGCGACCGCCCGGATGCTCACGCCGACGTCACCGACCGCATGACGGCCGCCGAAGAGGCCGGCCTTAACCATTTCGTGGAGCGGGTCAACGTGCGTTGGACGCCGGATCACGGGCTGCCGGCCCGCTCGACCCGGCTGCAGTTCGTCGTCCCGGACGACGCGCAGGTCGTTGACGTGTTGGACCGGATGTGCGTGGACACTCTCGACGCGTACGCCCAGCGCGACGTCGAACGCCATGGCCGCCGACGTGCCGCTGAGCTCACGCTCGACGAGCTGGCGGATATGCCCGGCGGACGGGACTGGTGGCGGCTGGCCCTCGACCCGACCGGCGCCAAGGTCGGGTTCGTCGCGCCGACCCGGATGTCTCACTCGGCGACGATCGGGTACCTCGGCGTGGTCCCGGAGCAACGCGGCCACCACTACAGCGATGACCTGCTCGTCGAGGCCCTGCACCTCTTCTCCGATGCCGGGGAACAGGTTGTCAACGACGCCACCGACGTAGGAAACGCACCGATGGTGGCTTCGTTCGCCCGCGTCGGCTATGAGGTGACCGGGCGCCGGGTCGTCATGACCTGAGCGACCGGCGCGCCCGGTGCGGTGGTTACTTCGCGACCTTGATGTGGGGTAGGTCCCGGGTCAGCTCGCGGAAGCCGACGCCGTGGTACATGTTCCGGGCGGCCGGGCGCGCCGGCGCGCCGGGACAGGCGACCAGCATGCGGTCCGCGCCGGCCGCCCTGGCCAGATGCATGCCGTGCAGCTGCAACGCCGTGCCCAACCCCCGTCGCCGGAAGTCCCGGTGTGTGCCAACGGGCTCGAACTCGCCGGTCCGGGTCGACTCGTCCAGCCAGACGATCGCGGTCGCCACGAGTGTGCCGTCCGGTGCCTCGATCAGCACATGAAGATCGGCCCGGTACGGCCAAGTCCGCCGGACCCGCTCGAACGCCGCCTCGGTGAAACTGGACGGATACCACGCGTCCCGGTGCGCCTTGACCGCGTCCGCCACCGAGACGTCCCCGGCCGCCAGAAACCGGTAGCCCTCGGGCAGCACCGGATCCGGCACGTCGGCCAGATCCCGTACGTTGAGCTGCACCCAGTCCCCGTTGTCCGAACCGGCTTCGGTGTCGAACTCGTACCCGTGCGCGGCGAGGCTGGCACGCGCGTGCTCGTCGGCGGCCTGGACCGTCAGCAACCGGTCGACGTCGCCCGCCACCTCGTCGTACCAGTCCAGCATCTCGGCCAGCAGCTCCGGGTGGTCCGGATGCACCTGCCAGATCAGGTTGGCCGCCTTGACCTCAAGGAATCTGCCGTCGCTGCGCGGCACCCGGTAGGGCAGGTACACCCACGCCCAACCGGCCAGCTGGCCGTCGACATACCACAACCGGTGCCGCCAGAACTGGTGGAGCGCGTCGAAGTCCTTGGCCCAGACCCAGGCCAGCTCGCCGACGGTGCGGTTCACCAGCTCCGGCCGCAGTGCGGTCACCTGCTGGGCCAATCCCTGCATCAGCCGCAGTTCAGCCGGGTCAAGATCTTCCATGCGAGCACCGTGGCAGGTCCGGAACGTCCTGTCGAGGGGTTTCCGGTCCACCGCCGGTCACGCCAGCGGGCCGACCGCGGTCTCGACGCGTGCCCGCAGCTCCCGGCCGGCGACCAGGTCGCGGGCGGCCTCCATGGCCGGGGCGAGGAACAGGTCCGGCCCCGGCCCGCCGGCGAAGGCCGCCACCGCGTCGATCGCCGCCCGACCGGCCGGCGACGGCGTCAGCGGGGCGCGCAGCTGCAGGCCGCGGGCGGCCGACAGCAGCTCCACCGCCAGGATGCTGGTCAGGTTGTCCAGGATGGCCCGCAGCTTGACCGCCGCCGACCAGCCCATCGACACGTGGTCCTCCTGCATGCCGGACGTGGGCAGCGAGTCCACACTGGCCGGCATCGCCAGCCGCCGGTTGTCGGCCGCCACCCCGGCCGCGGTGTACTGCGCGATCATCAACCCGGAATTGACCCCCGCGTCCGGGGTGAGGAACGGGGGCAGGCCCCGCGAGCGGGTCACGTCCAGCAGCCGGTCCACCCGCCGCTCCGCGATCGCCCCGACCTCGGCGGCGGCGATGCCGAGGAAGTCGGCGGCGAACCCCAGCGGCGCGCCGTGGAAGTTGCCGGTGGACTCCACCCGCCCGTCCGGCAGCACCACCGGGTTGTCCACCACGCTGGCCAGCTCCCGCCCCGCCACCTGCGAGGCGAAGTCCAGGGCGTCGCGGGCGGCGCCGGCGACCTGCGGCGCGCACCGCATCGCGTACGCGTCCTGCACCGCGTGCTCCCAGTCGTCGCGGTGAGAGTCCATGATCGCCGAATCGCCCAGCAGCCGGGCCAGGTTGGCGGCGGACGCGGCCTGGCCCGGATGCGGCCGGATGGTGTGCAGCTCCGGCGCGAACGGGCGGTCGGTGCCGAGCATCGCCTCGATCGCCAGCGCCGCGGTGACGTCAGCCATGGTGAACAGGTGCGCGGCGTCCTCGACCGCCAGCAGCAGCATCCCGAGCATCCCGTCGGTGCCGTTGATGAGCGCCAGCCCCTCCTTGGCGGCCAGCGTCACCGGCGCCAGCCCGGCCGCGCGCAGCGCCCCGGCGGCGTCGCGCCGCGAGCCATCGGCGTCGCGCACCCACCCCTCTCCGGTGAGCACCAGCGCGCAGTGCGCCAGCGGCGCCAGGTCGCCGGAGGCGCCCAGCGACCCGTGCTCGGGCACCCACGGCGTGATGTCGTGGTTGAGCAGGTCCACCAGCGCCTGCGCCACCAGCGGTCGCACGCCGGAGCGGCCCATCGCCAGCGAGCGCACCCGCAGCAGCATCATCGCCCGCACCACCTCGGCCGGCATCGGCCGGCCGACGCCGGCGGCGTGGGAGCGGATCAGCGCGTGCTGCAGCTCCTCCCGCCGCTGCGGCGCGATGAACGTGGTCGCCAACGCCCCGAAACCGGTCGACACCCCGTACACCGGGCGTTGGTCGCGCTCGATCGCCTCCACGATGGCCCGGCTGGCGGCCATCGCCTCAGTGGCCGCCGGCGTCAGCGTCACCCGGGCGCCGTCGCGCGCCACCACGCGCACATCGCCGGCGCTCACCCCGGTCGGCTCGACGGTGACGGTGGTCATCGGATCACCCCGTTGTGCATGATCCGGTGCACCAGCGGCACACCGGGTCGGTAGGCCAGGTGGACGTACGACGGCGCGTCCAGGATGAGCAGGTCGGCGCGCCCGTCCGGACGCAACGCCCCGACGTCCTCGCGCCGCAGCGCCCGCGCGCCGCCGGCGGTGGCCGCCCACACCGCCTCGGCGGGGGTCATGCGCATCTCCCGCACCGCCAGCGCGATGCAGAACGGCATCGAGGAGGTGTACGACGAGCCGGGGTTGCAGTCGCTGGCCAGCGCCACGGTGGCACCGGCGTCGATGAGCCGGCGGGCGTCCGGGTACGGCGAGCGGGTGGAGAACTCGGCGCCGGGCAGCAGCGTGGCCACCGTCTCCGCGCCGGCCAGGGCCGCCACGTCGTCGTCGGTCAGGTGGGTGCAGTGGTCGGCGCTGGCCGCGCCCAGCTCGACCGCCAGCTGCACCCCCGGGCCGGCAGAGAGCTGGTTGGCGTGCACCCGCGCGGACAGGCCGGCTTTCAGGCCGGCCGACAGCACCGCGCGGGACTGGTCGGCGTCGAAGGCGCCGCGTTCGCAGAACACGTCGACCCAGTTCGCGTACGGCAGCGCCGCCTGCAGCATCTCGCCGCACACCAGCGCCACGTAGTCGTCGGGGCGGTCGGCGTACTCGTCCGGCACCAGGTGGGCACCGAGGAACGTGGTCTCCGGCGTGACCTCGAAGGCCGCCCGCAGCAACCGGGTCTCGTCGGCCACGTTCAACCCGTACCCGCTCTTGACCTCGATGGTGGTGGTGCCCTGCCGCAACGCCTCCGCCCGCAGCCGGGTCGCGGTGTCCAGCAGCTCACCGTCCGGTGCCGCGCGGGTGGCGGCCACGGTGGTGCGGATGCCCCCGCCGGTGTACGGCTCGCCAGCCATCCGGGCGGCGAACTCGGCCGCCCGGTCGCCGGCGAACACGAGGTGCGAGTGGCTGTCCACGAAGCCCGGTAGCACCGCCCGCCCGGCCGCGTCCACGCGCTCGTCGGCCGGCGGTGCGTGCTCGGCCGACCCGACCCACGCCACACCGGTGTCCTCGGCCACCAGCGCGGCGCCGTTGATCACGCCGAGCGGCCCGTCGCCGAGACCCGGGTCGTTGGTCACCAGCTCGCCGATGTTGTCGATCAGAATGCTCATGCTCGCTCCTCGGTGAGGTCGCTGATGGACGCCTGCAACGCGCGTGGGGCATCCACGTCCACGTGCCGGCCGTCGCGCACCACCACCCGCCCGTCGACCACCACGTGGGTGACGTCGGCGGCGGTGGCGGTGAACACGACCGCCGCCGGGTCGCCGCCAGCGGTGCGCACACTGTCGAGCGCCACGGTCACCAGGTCGGCGCGCCGACCCGGTGCGATGGCGCCGGCGTCGGGCCAGCCCAGCGCCCGGTGCCCGGCGGCGGTCGCGGCGGCCAGCAGGTCGGCGGTGCTGAAGTGGCCGCGGCGTTCGTCCCACAGCCGGGTGTTGAGCTCGACCGCCCGCGCCTCCTCGAACATGTCGATCATGGCGTGGCTGTCGGTGCCCAGGCTCAGCACCGCGCCCGCGTCCACCAGCGCCCGTGCGGGGCCGATCCCGTCCGCCAGGTCGCGCTCGGTGGTGGGGCAGAAGCACACCCCGGCACCGTGGTCACCCAGCAGCGTACGGTCCAGGTCGGTGACGTGGGTGGCATGCACGGCGGTGGTGCGCGGACCCAGCACCTCCAGGTCGGCCAGCAGTTCGGTCGGGGTGCGGTGGTGAACCGCCTGGCAGGCCTGGTTCTCGTCGCGCTGCTCAGACAGGTGCAGGTGCAGCGGGGCGTGGCGGTCGGCGGCCCAGCCGGCCACGGCCGGGATCTGATCGGCCGGCACCGCCCGCACCGAGTGCACGGCGGCGCCGGCGCGCCAGTGGGCGTCGGGCTCCGGTGTGAGCCGGTCGACCCGTCGCGCCCACGCCTGCGCGTCGCGGTCGCCGAAGCGCCGCTGCACACCTGCCAGCGGGGCACCGTCCACTCCGGCGGCGAGGTAGCAGGTGTCCAGCAGCGTGAGCCGGATTCCGGCGGCCGCGGCGGCCCCGACCAGCGCGTGGCCCATGGCGTTCGGATCGTCGTACGACGTGCCGTCGGGGGCGTGGTGCAGGTAGTGGAACTCGCCCACGCAGGTGACGCCGGCCATGGCCATCTCCGCGTACACCGCGGTGGCCAGCGCCAGGTAGGTGTCCGGGTCGAGTCGCCCGGCCACGTCGTACATCTGCTCCCGCCAGGTCCAGAAGGTGCCGGCGCCGTGCTGGGTGCGTCCGCGCAGCGCCCGGTGGAAGGCGTGCGAGTGGGTGTTGGCCAGTCCCGGCACCGTCAGCCCGGACAGTCGTGTGGCTCCCGGCCCCGGTGCCTGTTGTGGCTCGACCGCGGTGATGCGGCCCCGGTCGACCTCGATCCGCACGTCCGGCGTGGGCCGGTCGTCCAGCCACGCCAGCTCCGCGTGGTACACCGTCGCGGTCGCGGTCATCGCCTATCCCCGCCCTTCCCGCGATCTTGGACGATTCGTGCCCACATAGGGGCGCCGACCGTCCAAGATCGCGGGAGGTGGTGGGGGAGCGGGTGGGTCAGCACGCCAGGTCCTGCAGCACGTCGGCGAGCGCCACCACACCGGCGGCACAGTCGGCGTCGGAGGCCGCCTCGGCCGGCGCGTGGGACACACCGGTCGGGTTGCGCACGAACAGCATCGCGGTCGGCACATGAGCGGACATCACCCCGGCGTCGTGCCCGGCCCCGGTCGGCAGCACCGGTGCTCCGCCGAGCAGCGCCGCCAGCCGGTCGCGCAGGCCGGTGTCGAACTCGACCACCGGAGTCAGCGACTCGGCCGTCATCGTGGCCGAGGTACCGTCGCGACCGGCCCGCTCGGCCGCCCGTACCCGGATCGCCTCCACCAGCCCCGCCAGCGTGTCGTCGTCGGGAGCGCGGGCGTCCACCCACGCCGACACCGCCGCCGGCACCGCGTTGGTGGCGTTCGGCGTGACCTCGATCCGCCCGACCGTGGCGTGCCCGCCGCGCAGCCGCGCCTCCTTGTTCGCCGCCAGTACCGCGTAGGCGGCGGTCAGCATCGGATCCCGCCGGTCGGCCATCCGGGTGGTGCCGGCGTGGTTGCCCTCGCCGGTGATGTCCAGCCGCCAGCGACCGTGCGGCCAGATGGCGCTGGCCACCCCGACCGGCGCGTCCAGGTCGGCCAGCGCCCGCCCCTGCTCGATGTGCAGTTCGACGAAGGCGCCGATGCGCGCCAGCCGCTGCGGGTCCGCACCCAGCGCCTCCGGGTCGTGCCCGGCGCCGGTGATTGCCGCGGCGAGGGTGAGGCCGTCGGAGTCGGTCAACCCCCGCGCCGTGTCCGGGTCGAGTGCGCCGGTCAGCAGCCGCGAGCCCAGGCACGCCACGCCGAACCGCGAGCCCTCCTCCTCGGCGAACGCCGCCACCGCCACCGGACGGCGGGGCTCGGCGCCGCGCTGCCTGAGCAGGTCCAGCGCCAACAGGCCGGAGACGATGCCGAGCGGGCCGTCGTACGCGCCGCCGTGCGGCACCGAGTCGAAGTGGCTTCCGGTGACCACCGCGTCGCCGGCGGCCGGGTCGCCCCACCAGGCGAACAGGTTGCCGTTACGGTCGGTCTCCACGCTGAGCCGCCGTGCGGTCGCCTGCTCGGTGAACCAGTCCCGGCACGCCAGATCCGCCGGCGAGAAGCCGTACCGCACCCAGCCGGCGCCGTCCGGATCCCGCCCGATCGGCAGCAGTGTGTCCCACATCGCGCGGAACGGCTCGCGCCCGCCCCCTGCTGCGCGATCTTGCACTTGTGCACGCTGACTCATCCGGATTTGTGCTCATTCGTCTGGTGCGCAACTGCAAGATCGCCGCGCACGGGGATGGCGAGGCCGTGCTGCTCGGCGACCGTGCCGGCCAGTCCGTAGCCGGCGTCAACGTGTCGCAGCACGCCGGTGGCCGGGTCGTTGCTCAACACCCGTTCGATCTTGGCGGCGGCCAGGTCGGTGCCGTCGGCCACGCACACCTGGCCGGCGTGGATCGACCGGCCGATGCCGACCCCGCCACCGTGGTGGATCGACACCCAGGACGCGCCGGAGGCGGTGTTGACCAGCGCGTTGAGCAGCGGCCAGTCGGCGATCGCGTCGGAGCCGTCGGCCATGGCCTCGGTCTCCCGGTACGGCGAGGCCACCGACCCGGCGTCGAGATGGTCGCGGCCGATCACGACCGGCGCACTGATCTCCCCTGAGGCGACCAGCTCGTTGAACCTCAACCCGGCACGGTCCCGCTCGCCGTAGCCCAGCCAGCAGATGCGCGCGGGCAACCCCTGGAAGGCCACCTTCTCGCCGGCCATGCGGATCCAGCGCGCCAGCGGCTCGTGGTCGGGAAACAGCTCCAGGATGGCGGCGTCGGTGGCGGCGATGTCGGCCGGATCGCCGGACAGCGCCGCCCACCGGAACGGACCCTTGCCCTGGCAGAACAGCGGCCGGATGTAGGCCGGCACGAACCCGGGGAAGGCGAACGCCCGCTCGAACCCGCCCAGCTGCGCCTCCGAGCGGATGGAGTTGCCGTAGTCGAACACCTCCGCGCCGGCGTCGAGAAACCCGACCATCGCCGCCACGTGCCTGGCCATGCTGGCGCGCGCCCGGTCGGTGAACTCCTCCGGTTTGGCCGCGGCGTAGTCCGGCGCGTCGGCGACGTCGACCCCTTCCGGCACGTACGACAACGGGTCGTGGGCGCTGGTCTGGTCGGTGACGATGTCGATCTCGACGCCGCGTCGCAGCAGTTCGCCGAAGACGGTGGCGGCGTTGCCCACCACACCCACCGACAGTGGCCGCCTGCCCCGCTTGGCGGCGACGGCCTGCTCGACGGCGCTGTCCAGGTCGTCGGCGAGGACGTCGAGGTAGCGGGTGGCCACGCGGCGGGCCAGCCGGGCCCCGTCGACGTCGACGATCAGGCATACCCCGCCGTTCATGGTCACCGCCAGCGGCTGCGCGCCGCCCATACCGCCGCAGCCGCCGGTGAGCGTCAGGGTGCCGGCCAGCGACCCTCCGAACCGCTTCTCGGCGACCGCCGCGAACGTCTCGTACGTGCCCTGCAGGATGCCCTGGGTGCCGATGTAGATCCACGACCCGGCGGTCATCTGCCCGTACATGGTCAGGCCCAGCTGCTCCAGCCGGCGAAACTCCGGCCAATTGGCCCAGTCGCCCACCAGGTTGGAGTTGGCCAGCAGCACCCGCGGCGCCCACTCGTGGGTGCGCAACACCCCGACCGGCCGTCCGGAGGCCACCAGCATGGTCTCGTCGTCGCCCAGGGTGGTCAGCGTGCGCACCAGCGCATGGAACGATGGCCAGTCCCGCGCGGCCTTGCCGGTGCCGCCGTAGACCACCAGATCCTGGGGACGCTCGGCCACCTCCGGGTCGAGGTTGTTCTGCAGCATCCGCAGCGCGGCCTCCTGCGGCCAGCCCCGGGCGGTGCGGCTGGTGCCGCGTGGTGCGCGTACGGGATGGTTCGGCTCAGACATGGCACAGGCCTCCGGCGGGTGCGGCATCGTTGGCGCCCATGCACCTGACTGTAGCCGCGGGCCGGGCGGCGGCGGGCAACCCCTGGGCAGGCGTGCCGGCCCGGCTGGTAGACAACGTCCATGCGTCTGATGTCGATCCACACGTACCCGGTCAAGAGCTGTCACCGCGTCGACCAGCAGACCGCCACCGTGCAGCCGTGGGGACTGGCCGGTGACCGCCGGTGGTTGGTGGTGGACGGGTCCGGCGATCAGGTGACGCAGCGGGAGGCGCCGGTCCTGACCCGGATCCGGCCGGAACCCGCGCCGGACGGCGGCATCACCCTGCGGTCCGCCGGAGCGGCCGACCTCGAGGTGCCGCCGCCGCCGACCGGGCCGCTGCGGGAGGTCACCGTCTGGGCGAGCACCGTCAAGGCCACGCCGGCCGGCGCCGCTGCCGATGCCTGGCTGAGCACCGTGCTGGACCGCCCGGTGGGGCTGGTGTGGCTCGACGACCCCACCCGGCGGGGGGTCGATCCGGCGTACGCCGACCCGGCGGACCGGGTCGGCTTTGCCGACGGATTCCCGCTGCTGCTGACGAACCAGGCCTCGCTGGACGCGCTGAACGGATGGCTGTTGGAGTCGGGCAGCCCGGAGGGGCCGGTGCCGATGACCAGGTTCCGCCCCAACGTGGTGGTGGCCGGCGCCGAGGCCTGGGCGGAGGACAGCTGGCTCGGACACCGACTACGGATCGGCTCGGTGACGTTCCGGGTGGCCAAGCCGTGCGGGCGGTGTGTGGTGACCACCACCGACCAGGAGACCGGTGAACGGGGTGGCGAGCCACTGACCGTCCTGGCGCGGTACCGGTCGTTCGATCAGAAGCTGCTGTTCGGGGTGCTGCTCATTCCGGACGCGCGGCTGGACGGCATCCGGGTCGGGGACCCGGTAGCGGTCCTGCCCGACCGTTAGCCTCCGGAGGCGCCGGCGGGGTCCCGGGCCGGGGGAGTGAACGACCGGACCGCCCCGGAGGTGGCCATCGGCGTCGGCGCGGCCATCGTCTGCAGGGGCGGTGCCGAGTGCTCGTCGGCAGGGAGCGGCCGGACGGCGACGACGCACGTGTCGTCGTTCGGGTTGGCCCGGTCCAGCTGGGCCAGCAGGTCGGCGAGCGGCGCGGGGCGGCGTTCGGCGGACAGCCGGTTGAGGATGGAGATGACCGACTGGAGTCCCTCGTCGATGCCGCGGTCACGGCGTTCGATCAATCCGTCGGTGTAGAACACCAGCAGGTCGCCGGGTCGGACGGGGAGCGTGTTGGTCTCGAAGACCGGATCGGGGAGCACGCCGAGCATGATGCCCGCCGGGCGGGCCAGCTCGGTGGTGTTTCCTTCGCGGGTGCGCAACGGTGCCGGGTGGCCCGCCTGCGCCCACTGCAGCTCGCCGGTGGACGGGTCGTAGCGTGCCACCACCACGGTGGCGAGATCGGTAGGTTCATCACCGCTGTGCAGCAGCCGGTTGAGGTAGCGCAGCAGCTCCGCAGGGTCGGCGGTGGCGGTGGCGATCAGGGTGGTGAGCGCGCTGCGCATCTGTGCCATCGTGGCCGCCGACCGGATGCCGTGGCCGGCCACGTCGCCGACCGCGATGACCACGCTGCCGTCGAGCGCCGGGCCGGCGTGATACCAGTCCCCGCCGATCCGGTTGGCTTCCTCCGCGGGCAGGTAGCGTACCGCCACCCGCAGCCCCCGAAGGTCGATCGGGACCACCGGGATCGGCAGGATGATCTGCTGCAGCTGCGCCACCAGCAGGTTCTCCGCCGCCAGACTCTGCTGATGCTCGGTGAGCTGCCGCTCGACCGAGGCGAGCCTGGTGCCGCTGGTCACCCGGGCGGTAATGTCCTGCACAACGGTGACCATGCGCAGCGGCCGGCCGTGCACATCCGAGACCGTCTCGCTGACGGCTCGGATGTGCTTGACCCCGCTGCGGACGTGGATCCGGAAGGTGACGTCCACCGGCCTGGCCTGGCGAACCCGGTCCTGGGCGCGCCGGAACAGCGCGCGGTCGGCGGGCACCACCAGCGCCTCGATCTCCTCGTCGGTGAGCGGCTCCTCGGCGGAGTCGTGGTCGAAGATCTGGTAAAGCTGATCCGACCAGCTCGTGTTGTCGGTCGGGATGTGCCGCTCGCCCCAGCCGAGGTTGGCCAGCCGTTCGGTGAGTGCGATCCGTTCATCGGTCCGGCCCATGTCGTCGGCGCGGGTGTAGGTGTTGAGCACGCCCGCGCCGACCCGGCGCAGGGTGACGGTGAACTGGGCGGGCGGCAGGTCGGAGTTGCGGCGAGGGTATGGGAACGGACCGACGGTGCGCGGCACCCCGTCGACGTACACGTCCCGGAACGCTGTCCAGACCGGCCCGTCGACCGCCTCGCCGTAGTCTTCCCGGATGCGTACGCCGATGATCTCGTCCGCGGTGCGGCCGTATGCATCGACCGTGTCGGGGCTGGCCGCTGCTATCCAGTAGTCGCGCACCTCGCCGGAAGGATGCAGCACCGGCAGCATCAGCACGTGGTTGCCCGGGACCGCGTCCAACATTTCCTGCACGGCGGTGGTCCAGTCGACGTCACCGGCGTGCCGTGCGGATGCGGATGTGTCTGTCATCGGCCACCGGCCCCGTGCTCGCTCTGTGCGCTCAGGGGGCGTGACAACCGAGGCTAGGCGATTCCACGATCCCCCGGAGAAAGCTTAACCGGTGATTACGCCACGAACAAAGATCGACACCCGTTGTGATCGAGGTTGCGGTGCGGGAGGGGGGACTCGAACCCCCACGCCCTTTCGGGCACCAGGACCTAAACCTGGCGCGGCTGCCAGTTACGCCACTCCCGCCGAGCGCATCGCAGTGTAGTCGAGCCGCTGGCGCGCCGGGCAGGGTCGTCGCCCTCCTCCCGGCAGCACGGTCACTCCAGGCCGAGGTCGCGCCGCAGCCTGGCCACGTGGCCGGTGGCCTTGACGTTGTAGAGCGCCTCGACAATGGTCTGCTGCTCGTCAATGACGAACGTAGAGCGGATCACCCCGGTCACGGTGCGGCCGTAAGAGGTTTTCTCACCCCACGCGCCGTAGGCGGTCAGCACCTTGCGGTCCGGGTCCGATGCCAGCGGGAACGTCAGCCCGTCCCGTTCCCGGAAGGCGGCCAGCTTGTCCGGCTGGTCCGGGGAGATCCCTACCACCTCGTACCCGGCGGCCTGCAAGGAGGCGAGCGAGTCGCGGAAGTCGCACGCCTCGGTCGTGCAACCCCGGGTCATCGCCGCCGGGTAGGCGTACAGGATCACCTTGCGCCCGCGTAGCGCGGACAGCGACAGCGTCCCACCGGTGTCGGTGGTGAGGGTGAAATCCGGCGCCGGGTCGCCGGGTCGCAGGCGCACATCGGTCATGCCCTGCACTGTAGCGCCCGCCCCCTAGCAGGGGCGCCCTGCTGGTTCACGAGCCGGCCTGCGCGTCCTCCACCGCCTCCAGCACCGCCTCGGTCAGCGGCGGGACCTCCTCGCCGTTCACGCGCACCGTGGGGGTGCGGGTTACGCCCTGCTGGGCGGCGTGATCGGTGGCATGCCGGGTCCAGGACCGGTACTGCTGGTCCCGGACGCACTCGGCGAAGGCCGGGTCGGTCAGCCCCACCGACTCGCCGACCTGGATGAGATCGTCGTTGCTCAGCGCGGCTCCGCCCTGCGGCGGCTGAACAGCCAGCAGCGCCTGCACGTACTGCTCGTGCGCCCCGCCGTCGGCAGCGCATGCGGCCGAGGCCGCCGAACGGGTGGAGAACTCGGTGGTGGAGGCCCGGTCGAGGAACGACACCGGGTAGTAGACGCGGGTGATGGTGCCCTCGTCGACCAGCGCGTCCAGCGCCGGGGCCGACGCCTCTTCAAACGTCTGGCAGGCCGGGCAGTGGAAGTCGAGCCAGATCTCGACGGTCACCGGCCCGTCGCCGTCGACCAGGCCGGCCTCGTCGGCGGTGGTGTTGGCCGGCACCGCGTAGTCGACCGGCTGCTGGCTGGCGTAGATGGCCCAGCCGGTGAGGCCGGCGAGCACCAACGCCACCACCGCGATGACCGAGATCCACAAGGTGCGCTGGCGCTGACGTTGCCGCGCGAGGTTGGCGGCCCGGGCGGCTTTGGCGGTGCGCGCGTCCCGGCTCTGGTGTTTCTTGTTCACTATCGCTCCTCGGACGAGGGTGCGACGCCCAGCCGGGCGTCGAGGGAGAACCTGGTGGTGGGGAAGATCAGGAGAAATGCCGCGAGGCCGAGGAACGCCGTGGTACGGACGATCTCCAGGGTATAGGTCGGTTCGACGCCGGGTGCCAGTTCGCCGCCGGGGCTGAAGCAGCCGCAGTCGATGGCCAGGCCACGCGCCCACGCGGAGGCGATGCCGGCCAGGAAGACGGTGAACAGCGCCGTCGAGGCGGTGGCCACCACCCGGGTGCCGAGGCCTATCAGCAGCAGCACTCCCAGGGCGAGTTCCACGAGCGGCAGCGCGCTGCCGATGACCGCCGAGATCTCGTACGGGGTCAGCTGGTAGGCGTGCACCCCGCGGGCGGAGGCGGGCAGGTCGCCGACCTTGACAGCTCCGGCGGCCAGCCAGACGCCGCCCAGCCCGAGCCGCACCGCGGTGCTCAGCCACGGTTGGGCCTGCCACCACCGGGATGTGGGGGTGGTACGAGTGGACACGTTCACATCCAGTCAGTCGGTGACCGCGGCTTCCGAGTTCCGGGAACGTGTTACAGGGTAGCGCGGGTAGGGCAATGATGTGTCATACGACTGTCCGGTCGATGGCGGATCTCACGCCGTACGCGCCGCCTGCACCGCACGGATCAGTTCGTCGCGCGCCCGCGCCACCCGGGAACGGATCGTGCCCACCGGGCAGCCCTCGACCTCGGCCGCCTCTGCGTACGACAGGCCGAGCAACTGGGTCAGCACGAACGCGGTGCGCCGCGGCTCCGCCAGGGACCGGATCAGCTGCGCGGCTCCGTGCGCACTGGCCGGGTCACCCTCCGTGCCGCAGACGCCGTCCGTGCCGGAGCCACCGGTACCACCGGTGGCGGCGTGGCTGACCAACCGCTCGGCCAGGCGGCGCTGGCGCGTCCGGGCGCGCAGGTGGTCCGCGCATGCCCGCTTGGCGATGCCGAACAGCCAGGTGCGGGCGCTGGCGCGCCCCTCGTACGCCGGCAGGGCGCGGAACGCGCGCAGGTACGTCTCCTGGGTGAGGTCATCGGCGCTGCCGACATCGACCAGCGCTCCGACGAAGCGCCACACCTCCGGCTGGGTCGCCCGTACGAACGCGGCGGCGGCCACCTGATCGCCGGCGCGCGCCGCCAGCGCCCAGCCGGTGGCCTCATCGACACTCACGGGCCCTCACCCTACCCACGCGCAGGGCACGCGGGAACTGTCGCCGGGCGGGAAGCGACCTACCAGGCATGAACTGTGAGCAGGCACGCGAGGCACTGTCGGCGCGTATCGACGGAGAGGACCAGTCGACGGCGACCGGGCCGCTCGACGGGCACCTGGCGGCCTGCGCGCCCTGTGCCGGATGGGCGACGCGGGCGCAGGACGTCACCCGCGAGGTGCGGTTGCAGGCGGTGCGGGTGCCCGATCTGACCGCCACCGTACTGGCGGCGGTGAACGCCGACACGCATGCCGCCGGACGGCGCGACCACGGTCGCCGCAGGCGCCGGCGTAGCGCCCTGCGCATCGCCGTGGCGGCCGCGGCCATGGTGCAGTTCGCGCTGGCGCTGCCGCTGCTGTTCGGGGCCGACCTGCACGTGGCGCGGGAGATCGCGGTCTTCGAGCTGGCGCTCGCGGTCGGATTCGCGTTCGCCGCCTGGCGACCCCAGTGGGCCCGGGCGTTCGTGCCGATGGCGGTGGTGCTCGCCGGCGGACTGGCCGTCATCGGCGTGGTGGACGTTCTGGGCGCCACGGCCCACCCGTGGCACGAGGCCGGGCACCTGGCCGCGATCGTGCAGGCTGGGTTGCTGTGGGCGCTGGCGCGCACGCAGCCACCGGTGCGCCTGCACGGCGCGGCGGTCGTCCCGGCGTGAGGGCGCCGGCAGGGTCGGCGGCGGGGTCGGGCACCATCGGTGCCATGATCCCGCGACGGCGTACGGCCCGGACTGCCGCCGGTGGGCTGCTGCTGGTCCTGCTGGTCCCGCTGATCCTGCTGTTCGGCCCCGCCACGCCGGCAGCTGCCCACGCGTACCTGGTGGGTAGCGACCCGGCCAGTGGCGAGATCCGCTCCAGCGCACCGGACAAGGTGGTGCTGTCGTTCTCCGAGCAGGTGCGCCCGGTGGCCGACCGGATGATCGTGGTCGACCCGCACGGTGAGCGTGTCGACACCGGGGAGGTGACCACCGAGGGCACCGACGTGATCATCCCGCTGGGGGATGATGCCGGCGCCCGCGGCACGTACCTGGTCAGCTACCGGGTGATCTCGGTCGACAGTCACCCGGTCGGCGGCAGCCTCACCTTCTCCGTGGGCGCGCCCTCGGAGACTCCGTCGGTGCCCACCGGCGACGACGCCGGCGACCCGGCGCTGCGGGCGGCGATGAGCGCGACCAGGTATGCCGGGTACGCCGGCCTGGTCCTGCTGGTCGGCCCAGCGGTGATGCTGGCGCTGCTGTGGCCGCAGCGGTTGTCCCGGCGACCGGTGGGGAGGCTGCTGTGGACCGGTGCGGGCTTGGTCGGTGCCAGCACCCTGGCCGGGCTCTGGCTGCAGGCACCGTACTCCACCGGCGCCGCCCTGTCGGAGGTCTCGGTGGGCGACGTGCGGGACGTGCTGTCCAGCACGTACGGGCAGGCACACCTGGTGCGGCTGGCGGTGCTGATCGCCGCCGTGCTGCTGCTGCGGCCGGTCGCGGCCGGCCGCGCCCGCCGCTCCGATCTGGGGGTGCTCGGTGTGCTGGCGCTGGTGGGGCTGGCCACCTGGCCGGCGTCCGGCCATGCCGTCGCCTCGCCGCTGCCGGCGGTGTCGATGGTGGTCACGCTGGTGCACCTGGCGGCGGTCACGTTCTGGATCGGGGGGCTGGTGGTGCTGGCCGGGTTCCTGCTGCGGCGGGCCAACGAGCGCGAGCTGGGCGCCATCCTGCCGGTGTGGTCGAGCTGGGCGGCCGCGGCGGTGGCGGCGCTGCTGGTGGCCGGGCTGGTGCTGGTCCTGATCGAGGTCGGCACCCCCGATGCGCTGATCGGTACGGCGTACGGACAGCTGCTGTTGGCCAAGGTCGGCCTGGTGGCGGTGGTGATCGCGGTGGCGGCGTACTCGCGCCGGCTGGTGCGCCAGCGGGTGGCGAGTTCGCGGCCCCGGGCGATGCGCGCGGCGGTGGCGCTGGAGGCGGTGCTGCTAGCGGTGGTGGTCGGGATGTCGGCGGTGCTGGTCCAGACCACCCCGGCGCGCACCGCGGTGGCCGGGTCCCAGGCCGTGACCAGCACCGACTTCGCCACCACGCTCGACAGCGCGCTGTTTTCGCTGCAGGTCGTGGTGGAACCGGCCGAGCAGGGCAGCAACACGGTGCACATGTATTCGTTCACCCCCGAGGGTGAGCCGCTGCCGGTGGAGGAGTGGTTCGCCACCGCGGCGTTGCCGGCCGAAGGGATCGAGCCGATGGACATTCCGCTGCTGCCGATCGCCGACAATCATGCGCTCGGCGAGGTGTCGCTGCCGGTCGCTGGCGAGTGGGAGTTCACCTTCACGCTGCGGGTCTCCGAGATCGACCAGGCGTCGGTCTCGGTGGTCGTGCCGCTCGACTAGCCGTGGCCCGATCGCACCGAGGTGGCCCTCCGCGCGCGGAGCGCGAAGGGCCACCTTCACCGGGGGAACGGTGTAACCGGAAGGACGTCTTGTGATCCCCTTTTGGTCGCTTGCCACTTAGTATCGTACCCGCTGCGTTGTGTGTCGTCTTTAATTATGAATATAGCGTTTTAATGAGGCTGGGATGCGCCCCGTAAGCTGTCACACGTGACAGCGGCAACGGGCACGGACGTCCTGGTGTGGGTGGACTGCGAGATGACCGGCCTTGACGTCGGCAAGGACGCCCTGATCGAGGTGGCGGCGTTGGTCACCGATGCCGACCTGAACGTTCTCGGCGAGGGTGTCGACGTGGTGATCCATGCCGACGAGGCGGCGCTGGCCGGCATGCCGGAGGTGGTGCGGCAGATGCACGACCAGTCCGGGCTGAGCGAGGCGGTGCGCCGCTCCACGGTCACCCTGGCGCAGGCGCAGGACATGGTGATGGAGTACGTGACGCGGTACGCCCCGCAGTCGCGGACCGCGCCCCTGTGCGGCAACTCGATCGCCACCGACCGCGGCTTCCTGGCCCGCGACATGCCGGAACTCGACGCCCACCTGCACTACCGGATGATCGACGTGTCATCGATCAAGGAACTGTGCCGGCGCTGGTATCCGCGGGTCTACTTCGCCCAACCCGCCAAAGGCCTGGCGCACCGGGCGCTGGCTGACATCCGCGAGAGCATCCGGGAGTTGGAGTACTACCGGCGCACCGTGTTCGTGCCGATGCCCGGCCCGGACGTGGAGCAGTCCAAGGAGATCGCTGCCGGGTTGTAAGGCTCCCGGCCGCTTGGCCCGGCTCGGCATACCGGTCGACAGCGCACCGCCGGAAACGGCTATCATGGGTCGGCGTCTCGCTCCCGGACACTCCGGGCCGGGCACGTCATGGTGGCCGTAGCTCAGCAGGTAGAGCACCGGGTTGTGGTCCCGGATGTCGCGGGTTCGAATCCCGTCGGTCACCCCACCGAAGTCCAGCTCAACGCCTTGATCACT
>SLSW01000372.1 GCA_007130245.1 Micromonosporaceae bacterium | reverse complement strand
TGCAACGTGCTTGACGTCAACTTCTTTGATGAGCTGCGGATCGGCCTCGCCACGGCGGAGGACATCCGGCAGTGGTCGCACGGTGAGGTCAAGAAGCCGGAGACGATCAACTACCGGACCCTGAAGCCGGAGAAGGACGGGCTGTTCTGCGAGAAGATTTTCGGCCCGACCCGGGACTGGGAGTGCTACTGCGGTAAGTACAAGCGGGTCCGGTTCAAGGGGATCATCTGTGAGCGCTGCGGCGTCGAGGTGACCCGGGCGAAGGTGCGCCGGGAGCGGATGGGCCACATCGAGCTTGCCGCCGCGGTGACCCACATCTGGTATTTCAAGGGCGTGCCGAGCCGGCTGGGATACCTGCTGGACCTGGCACCGAAGGATCTCGAGAAGATCATCTACTTCGCGTCGTACGTCGTGACAAGCGTCGATGCCGATGGCCGCCACCGCGACCTGCCGACGATCGAAAGTGAGATCGCCGCCGAGAAGCGCCAGGCGGAGAACGCGCGGGACGCCGAGATCGAAAAGCGCGCCGCGAAGCTGGAGGCCGACCTGGCCGAGCTGGAGTCCGAGGGCGCCAAGTCCGACGTACGCCGCAAGGTCAAGGAGTCCGGCGAGCGGGAGATGCGCCAGATCCGTGACAAGGCGCAGCGGGAGATCGACCGGCTCGAGGAGGTGCTGGAGACCTTCCGCAAACTGGAGCCCAAGCAGCTGATCACCGATGAGCTGCTCTACCGGGAGCTGCGCGACCGGTTCGGTGAGTACTTCACCGGCGGCATGGGCGCGGAGGCGATCAAAGAACTGCTGGAGAATCTCGACCTCGACGGCGAGGCCGAGGCGCTGCGCGAGACCATCCGCACCGGCAAGGGTCAGCGGAAGATCCGGGCACTCAAGCGGCTGAAGGTGGTCGCGGCGTTCCTGAACACCCGCAACTCCCCGATGGGGATGGTGCTCGACTGCGTGCCGGTGATCCCGCCGGATCTACGCCCTATGGTGCAGCTCGACGGTGGCCGGTTCGCCACCAGCGACCTGAACGACCTCTACCGTCGCGTGATCAACCGGAACAACCGGCTGAAGCGGCTGATGGACCTCGGCGCACCCGAGATCATCGTCAACAACGAGAAGCGGATGCTGCAGGAGGCCGTCGACGCGCTGTTCGACAACGGCCGCCGGGGCCGCCCGGTCACCGGTCCGGGCAACCGCCCGCTGAAGTCGCTGTCGGACATGCTCAAGGGCAAGCAGGGACGGTTCCGCCAGAACCTGCTCGGCAAGCGGGTCGACTACTCCGGTCGGTCGGTGATCGTGGTCGGTCCCCAGCTCAAGCTGCACCAGTGCGGCCTGCCCAAGGGTATGGCGATCGAGCTGTTCAAGCCGTTCGTCATGAAGCGGCTGGTCGACCTGAACCACGCGCAGAACATCAAGTCCGCCAAGCGGATGGTGGAGCGGCAGCGTCCGGTGGTCTGGGACGTGCTGGAGGAGGTCATCGGCGAGCACCCGGTGCTGCTCAACCGGGCGCCGACCCTGCACCGGCTGGGGATCCAGGCCTTCGAGCCGCAGCTGGTCGAAGGCAAGGCAATCCAGATCCACCCGCTGGTCTGCACCGCGTTCAACGCCGACTTCGATGGCGACCAGATGGCGGTGCACGTCCCGCTGAGTGCCGAGGCCCAGGCCGAGGCCCGGATCCTGATGCTGTCGAGCAACAACATCCTCAAGCCGGCCGACGGTAAGCCGGTGACCATGCCCACCCAGGACATGATCATCGGGCTGTACCATCTCACCCACGTCCGGCCAGGCACCCAGGGTGAGGGTCGGGCGTTCAGCTCCGACGCCGAGGCGCGGATGGCGTACGACGCCAGGGAGCTGCACCTGCAGGCGCCGGTCCAGATGCGGCTGCGCGGCTACACCGAGGTCGACAACGGTGACGGGTCCGCCTGGACCCCGCCGGAGGGGTGGCAGCCGGGTGACCCGTTGACGATCGAGACCACGCTCGGGCGGGTGCTGTTCAACGAGGCGCTGCCGGAGGGCTACCGGTTCATCAACCACGAGGTCCGGCGCGGCCAGCTGTCGGCGATCGTCAACGACCTGGCCGAGAAATACCCGAAGGTGGCGCTGGCGGCGTCGCTGGACGCGCTCAAGGAGGCCGGTTTCCACTGGGCCACCTGGTCCGGAGTGACCATCGGCATGGACGACGTGGTCGTGCCCCCGGGCAAGACCGCGATCCTGGAGCGGTACGAGAAGGAAGCCGACCGGATCGACAAGCAGTACCACCGCGGCCTGATGACCGCCGAGGAGCGGCGCGGTGAGCTGATCGAGATCTGGACCCGGGCGACCAATGAGGTGGCCCAGGAGCTGGAGGCCGCCCTGCCGCAGGAGAACCCGCTGTGGAAGATGATCCACTCGGGCGCGCGGGGCAGCCTGCTGCAGCTGCGGCAGATCGCGGCGATCCGCGGCCTGGTGGCCAACCCGAAGGGTGAGATCATCCCGCGGCCGATCAAGTCGTCCTACCGGGAGGGCCTGTCGGTGCTGGAGTACTTCATCTCCACCCACGGCGCGCGCAAGGGTCTGGCCGACACGGCGCTGCGGACCGCGGACTCCGGTTACCTGACCCGGCGGCTGGTCGACGTCTCCCAGGACGTGATCATCCGGGAGGAGGACTGCGGCACCGACCGCTCGATCCCGATGGCCGTCGGGCAGCGTGCCGACGGGGCCGAGTCGCCGCTGCAGCCGCACGAGCACGCCGAGACCGGCGCGCACGCCCGCACCCTCGCCGATGACGTCACCGACGCCGACGGCACGGTGGTCGCGGCGGCCGGCACCGACCTCACCTCCCTGGTGGTTAACCAGCTGGTGGCGGCCGGCGCCGATTCGGTGCGGGTGCGCAGCGTGCTCACCTGCGAGTCGAAGCTCGGGGTGTGCGCGGCGTGCTACGGCCGGTCGCTGCCGACCGGCAAGCTGGTCGACGTGGGCGAGGCGGTGGGCATCATCGCCGCCCAGTCGATCGGTGAGCCCGGCACCCAGCTGACCATGCGGACCTTCCACACCGGCGGCGTCGCCGGCGAGGACATCACCCAGGGTCTGCCCCGGGTGCAGGAGATCTTCGAGGCGCGGGTCCCGAAGGGTAAGGCACCCATCGCGGAGCTGCCCGGCCGGATCCGCATCGAGGAGGGCGACCGGGTACGCAAGATCATCCTGATCCCGGACGACGGCACCGACGAGATCGTCCACGACAAGATCTCCAAGCGGGTCCGCCTGCGGGTGGCCGACGGGGACCACGTCGACGTCGGCGAGAAGCTCACCGAGGGCACCATCGACCCGCACGAGCTGCTGCGGGTGATGGGTCCGCGGGCGGTGCAGGTCCACCTGACCAACGAGGTGCAGGAGGTCTACCGGTCGCAGGGCGTGCCGATCCACGACAAGCACATCGAGATCATCATCCGGCAGATGCTCAAGCGCGTGCAGGTGATCGACTCCGGCGCCACCGAGTTCCTGCCCGGGGTGCTGGTGGACCGGGCCCTGTTCGAGGCCGAGAACCGGCGAGTGGTCGCCGAGGGTGGCGAGCCGGCGGCCGGGCGCCCGGTGCTCATGGGCATCACCAAGGCCTCGTTGGCCACCGAGTCGTGGCTGTCGGCGGCCTCGTTCCAGGAGACCACCCGGGTGCTTACCGATGCGGCGATCAACGCGCGTAGCGATGCGCTGATCGGGCTCAAGGAGAACGTGATCATCGGTAAGCTCATCCCCGCGGGCACCGGCATCAACCGGTACCGCAACGTCCGGGTGGAGCCGACCGAGGAAGCGAAGACGAAGGTCTACGCCATGGGTTCGTACGCGGAGGCCGATTACGGCTTCGGGCCCGCGGGCGGCCAGGCGGTTCCGCTGGACGACTTCGACTTCGGTTCGTACTCGTAACGGGGTGGCGCGGTGGTGGCGGAGGTGTCCTGGCCGGACGACCGCCACCACCGCATCGGCCCCTCCGGCGCCACCGTGCCCGGCGGGGGTGACCGGGACAACCCACCGGCGCGGCATCCCGCCGATCCGGAGCCGGCGCGTGCCAGCAAGGCGCGTACGGTGTGGTGGCTGGGACTGGCGTCGGTGCTGACCGGTCCGCTGGTGGGCGGGCTCGTGCCGGCCACGGTGGCCCTGATGCTGGCCGGCCAGTTCCGCCGGGAGGCGTACCACTCCGACGGCTTCCTGACCGGGGCCGCGCTGGTGCGCCGCGGCGAGCGCCTGGCCTGGGGCGGGATCACGTTGGCCGCGGCCGCGCTGGTGACCGCTGTCGTGGTCGGGCTGTTCCAGGTCGCCGCCGGCCCACCCGGACCCACCTTCCCCCCGCACGTGGACTGACCGACGCTGCCCGCCCGAGCGGGCGAGTGAGAGGATCCTGCCGTGGACGAGCAGGCGAACCGGCAAGACACCGGACCACCGTCCGGCCCGGAACCGACGTCCGGCCCGGAACCGACGTCCGGCCCGGAGCAGCCACGTGAGCCGGCGCCACCACAGCGGCCGGAAGCTGCCGCACCGGTGCCACCACCGCCGCCGGAGGCCTGGGCGCCACCGGTGCGGATCGAGCCGGTGACGGGCACACCCTACGGTCTGGCGATCCTCGGCCCCCCCGCCACGACCTCCGGGGCGGCGGTGGGATCGCTGGTGTGCGGCATCGCCTCAGTGCTGGTGGCGATGCTGGTCACCTGCTTCGGGCTGGCCGGCGCGGGCGACGGTTGGGGGCTGTGGGTGGGGGGCGCGTTCGCGCTGCTCGCCGGCGCGCTCGGAATCGCCGCCGTCGGTCTGGGCATCGTCGGTGTCCGGCAGACCCGCCAGCGTCCGGCCCAGCGGCCACCGCAGTACGCACACCACCCGGGCCAGCAGGCAACGGCGTACGGCCACCACCCGGGCCAGCAGGCGGCGTACGGATATCACGCGGCGCCCGCGCCTTCCGCGCTGGCGCCGCCCGGTGGCCCGGGCGGGAACCCGATGACGCCCGGCGGACGGGGTATGGCCGTGACCGGGATCGTCTGCGGCGGAGCCGGGCTGCTCATCACCGTCTGCGTGCTCGGGCTGGCGACCCTGGTTCAGGCGATGTGAGCTCGCGGTGCCGGGCGCTCGACCGAGGCGGTACCCTTAAGCAACGGTGCCCCACGGGGCGGGCCCCGGTTTTGACGTGTGCGCGTAGGGTAGGTAAGCTTAGCCCTCGTGCCCGGGCGCGCCCGGGCGATCGTCGCGCGCGCGAACATTGCGCGAACGCGGCAGAGCGCGGCACAAGCCGAACCCCCGGGTGGAAGCTCAACGCGGCCGGGGCGCAGGCGACACGCCCGACCGCGGGGGTCGGCACAGGAGAGCGGTAGAACTTAGGAGACGTGGAAGCCGGATGCCTACGATCCAGCAGCTGGTCCGCAAGGGCCGGGAAGCGAAGACGACCAAG
>SLSW01000016.1 GCA_007130245.1 Micromonosporaceae bacterium | reverse complement strand
TCCGACAGCGGCGCCAGCACCGGGTCGGCACGCAGCTCCTCGAGCACCCGCGCCAGATCGGACGTCGACTCCGGCGAGTACATCTCGGCCACATCGGCGCACAGCGCGGCCCGCTCGTCCGGGTCACGCTGCAGCGGACCGAGCGAGACGTAACCACTGTGGAACCCGTCCTCGACGTCGTGCACCGAGTAGGCCACGTCATCGGCCCAGTCCATGACCTGCGCCTCCAGGCACCGGCGGCCGGTCTCGGCCCCGGTGCGCAGCCACCCGAACACCGCCGCGTCGTCGGCGTACACGCCGAACTTGCGCTCGCCGGCGCGCCGAAACCACGGGTATTTGCAGGTCGCGTCCAGGCTGGCCCGGGTCAGGTTGAGCCCGGCGTCGGGCACCTTGGCCTCCAGCCGGGTCAGCACCCGCAACGTCTGCGCGTTGCCCTCGAAGCCGCCGCACGGTCCGGCGACCACGTTCAGCGCGTCCTCGCCGTTGTGGCCGAACGGCGGGTGACCCAGGTCGTGGGCGAGCCCCGCCGTGTCGACCACGTCCGGGTCGCAGCCGAGCCGCTCCCCGATCTCCCGGGCGATCTGCGCCACCTCCAGCGAGTGGGTCAGCCGGGTGCGCAGGAAGCCGGGATCGCCGCGGGTGCCGGCCCCGTCGACCGGTTCGGCCGAGCCCGCCGTGTGCACCTGCGTCTTGGTGGCCAGCCGGCGGAAGCCGGCGGAGTGCAACACCCGCGCGCGGTCCCGCTGGAAGGGACTGCGCCCGACACCGCTGTCCTTCGGCGGCTCCGGCACGTACCGCTGCGTGTCGGGGTCGCTGCTGGCCACGTCCGCGAGCCTACTGCCGGCCGGTGCTCACCGACTGTCGGAGGTGGTGGCGGCGCCGGCCGCGCGGCCGGCCTCCAGCCGGGCCACCGGCACCCGAAACGGCGAGCAGGACACGTAGTCCAGCCCGGCGTGGTGGAAGAAGTGCACCGACGCCGGGTCGCCGCCGTGCTCGCCGCACACCCCGATCTTCAGGTCCGGGCGGGTCGCCCTGCCCTCCTCGACCGCGATGTTCACCATCCGACCGATGCCCTCGGTGTCCAGGGATTCGAACGGCGAGACGCCGAAGATGCCGCCCTCCAGATACTGGGTGAAGAACGAACCCTCCACGTCGTCGCGGCTGAAGCCCCAGCCCATCTGGGTCAGGTCGTTGGTGCCGAACGAGAAGAACTCGGCCGCCTCGGCGATCTGACCGGCGGTCAGCGCCGCCCGCGGCACCTCGATCATGGTGCCGATGATGGCCGGCACGTCCACGCCGGACTTCTCCGCCACGTCGCGCAGCACCTGCTCGGCCTCCGCGCGCACCGTCTCCAGCTCCTGCACCGCACCGACCAGCGGCACCATGATCTCCGCCTTCGGGTCGCCGCCGGACTTGCGCACCTCCACCGCGGCCTCGGCGATCGCCCGCACCTGCATCGCGAACAGCCCCGGGATGACCACGCCCAGCCGCACCCCGCGCAGACCCAGCATCGGGTTCTGCTCGTGCATGCGGTGCACCGCCTCCAGCAGGGTCTTGTCATGACCCGGGTCTTCGCCGCGCTCCTCGGCCAACGCCACCTTCACCGCCAGGTCCGTCAGCGGCGGCAGGAACTCGTGCAGCGGCGGGTCGATCAGCCGAACGGTCACCGGCAGGCCGTCCATGGCCCGGAAAATGTCGACGAAGTCGCCGCGCTGCAGCGGCAGCAGCCCCTCCAGCGCCGCCTCCTGCTGCGCGGTGGTCTCGGCCAGGATCAACCGCTCCACCAGCTCCCGCCGGTCACCGAGGAACATGTGCTCGGTGCGGCACAGACCGATGCCCTCGGCACCGAACCGCCGCGCCCGCGCGGAGTCCTCGGCGGTGTCGGCGTTGGTGCGCACCCGCAGCCGCCGCTCCGCGTCGGCGATCGTCATCAGGCGGTGCACAGCGTGCACCAGCGGGTCGGACTCGGCGGCGACGGTGCCCTCGAAATACTGCACCACCGGCGAGGGCGCCACCGGCAGCTCACCCAGGTAGATCTTGCCGGTGGAGCCGTCGATCGAGATCATGTCGCCCTCGTTGACGACCTGGCCGTTGGTGGTGAACTTGCGACCCTTGATGTCCACGTCCAACGCGTCGGCGCCGCAGACCGCGGTCTTGCCCATGCCGCGGGCTACCACCGCCGCGTGGCTGGTCTTGCCGCCGCGGCTGGTCAGGATGCCGGTGGAGGCGATCATGCCGGGCAGGTCGTCGGGGTTGGTCTCCTTGCGCACCAGGATCACCCGCTCCCCGTCGGCGGCGACCTCCGCCGCCCGGTGCGACTCGAACACCGCCCTGCCCACCGCGGCACCGGGCGAGGCGTTCAGCCCGGTGGCCAGCTCGGTCGGGTTACCCGACAGGTCGAAGTGCGGGAACATCAGCTGCGCCAACTGGTCGCCGTTGACCCGCTGCAGCGCCTCGTGCTCGTCGATGACGCCCTCATCGACCAGCTGGGTGGCGATGATGAACGCGGCCGCCGCGGTGCGCTTGCCGACCCGGGTCTGCAGCATCCACAGCTTGCCGCGCTCGATGGTGAACTCGATGTCACACAGGTCCTTGTAGTGCCCCTCCAGTGTCGCCATGATCGACAGCAGCTGGTCGTACGAGGTCTTGTCGAGGCGCTCCAGATCCTGCAACGGCACCGTGTTGCGGATGCCGGCCACCACGTCCTCGCCCTGCGCGTTGGACAGGTAGTCGCCGTAGATGCCCTGCGCCCCGGTGCCCGGGTCGCGGGTGAAGGCCACGCCGGTGCCCGAGTCCGACCCGAGGTTGCCGAAGACCATCGGCATCACGTTGACCGCGGTGCCCAGGTCGGTCGGGATGCGCTCCTGGCGGCGGTAGAGCACCGCACGCTCGGCGTTCCACGAGTCGAACACCGCCCGGACGCCCATGTCCAGCTGCTGGCGCGGGTCCTGCGGGAAGTCGTGGCCGGTGTGCTCGGAGTAGATCTTCTTGTACGAGTCGACCAGCGCACGCAGGTCGTCGGCGTCCAGGTCGAGGTCGTTGGTCGTACCCTTGGCGTGCTTGGCGGCCTCCAGCGCGTCCTCGAACTTCTCCCCCGGCACGCCCGAGACGGTCTTGCCGAACATCTGGATCAACCGCCGGTAGGAGTCCCAGGCGAACCGGTCGTTGCCGCTGGTGCGGGCCAGGCCGGCCACGCTGGCGTCGTTGAGCCCGATGTTGAGAACGGTCTCCATCATCCCCGGCATCGAGAACTTCGCGCCGGAGCGCACCGACACCAGCAGCGGGTCATCCGGATCGCCCAGCCGCTTGCCCATCGCCCGCTCCATGGCCGCCACATGCTCGGCGATCTGGTCGGCCATCTCCGCCGGCTCGTCGCCGGTGTCCAGGTACGCCTTGCACGCCTCGGTGGTGATGATGAACCCCGGTGGCACCGGGAGCCCCAGGTTGGTCATCTCGGCCAGGTTCGCCCCTTTGCCGCCGAGCAGGTCCTTCTGCTCCTTGTTGCCTTCGGCGAAGGCGTACACGTACTTGGTCATGCTGCTGCCTCCCGGGCACCGGTGCCTAAAACGCCTCTGCGATCCTACGCGCACCGCCGCCCGGAATGTGATGGTGGTGGCGAGTCGCACGACGGCGCTCCGGGATGATCACCAGCGCTGTGCGATCCTGCCCGGATGGCGTTGACGCTGCCGACCGGCCCGGTCGATCCCCCGGTGGTGCTCGCTCCCATGGCGGGCATCACCAACGCGCCGTTCCGGCAACTGTGCCGGGAGTTCGGGGCCGGCGTCTACGTGTGCGAGATGGTCACCACCGTCGCGCTGGTCGAGCGCAACCCCAAGACCCTGCGCATGATCACCTTTGAGCCGGGCGAGCGGCCGCGCAGCCTGCAGCTGTACGGCGTGGACCCCGACATCACCGCCCGCGCGGTGCGGCGGGTGGTCGACGAGAACCTCGCCGACCACGTCGACCTCAACTTCGGCTGCCCGGTGCCGAAGGTGACCCGCCGCGGCGGCGGCGCCGCGCTGCCCTGGAAGCGGACACTGTTCGCCCGGGTGGTCGCCGCGGCCGTCGGTGCCGCCGCCCCCGCCGGCGTCCCGGTAACGGTCAAAATGCGCACCGGCATCGACGCCGACCACCTCACCTACCGCGCGGCCGGGCTGGCCGCCCAGGACGCGGGCGCCAGCTGGGTGGCGCTGCACGCGCGCACCGCGGCGCAGCGCTACTCCGGGGTCGCCGACTGGAACACCATCGCCGACCTGAAGCAGGGGCTGGACATCCCGGTGCTGGGCAACGGCGACATCTGGGAAGCCGACCACGCGCTGGAAATGGTGGCGCACACCGGCGCCGACGGGGTGGTGATCGGACGCGGCTGCCTCGGCCGCCCGTGGCTGTTCGCCGACCTCGCCGCCGCGTTCGCCGGCCGTCCGGAACGGCAGCTGCCCACCCTCGGCGAGGTGGCGTCCATCATGCGCCGGCACGCGCAGCTACTGGCGGACTGGTACGGCGACGAGGCGCGCGGCGTGACCGACTTCCGCAAGCACGTCGCCTGGTATCTGAAGGGTTTCCCGGTCGGCTCGCTGCTGCGCCGTGCCATGGCCTCCGCCTCGTCCCTGGGCGAGCTGGACGACCTGCTGGGCAAACTGGACGTCGACGCTCCGTACCCGACCGAGGTGCTGGGCCGCCCGCGCGGCCGCACCAACTCGCCCGGCAAGGTGCACCTGCCGTACGGCTGGCTGGACGCGCGCGACGACGACACGGTGCCGGTCGGTGCCGAGCTGGAGCACTCCGGCGGCTGACGCGCGTCTGCCTGCAGACCGCGCCGCCGGATCATACGATGACGCCGAGCACGCTCCCTGAGTGGAAGGAGAGGCCATGAGCCTGGACCGCCCGGTAGCCCCGGACCCGTACGCGCTGCTCCCCCCAGTCCCGACGTTCCTGCTGAACAGCAACGACGTCGCCGACGGGACACCGATGGACGTCCGGTTCGCCCACCCCAGCGTCGGTGGCAAGAACCTGTCGCCGCACCTGTCCTGGTCCGGTCACCCCGAGCAGACCCGCAGCTTCGTGGTCAGCTGTTTGGATCCGGACGCGCCCACCGGCAGCGGATTCTGGCACTGGATGGTCGTCGACCTGCCGGCCACGGTGACCGAGCTCGCCACCGGCGCGGAGCTGCCGCAGGGGGCGTACGCGGTGCGCAACGACTTCGGCGAACGCGGATACGGCGGGCCGGCGCCGCCACCCGGGGATCGGGCGCACCGGTACGTGTTCGTGGTGCACGCGGTCGACGTCGATCACCTGCCGGTCACGCCGGACACGCCGCCGGCCGCGGTCGGGTTCAACCTCGCGTTCCACACCCTGGGTCGGGCCATCATCCGCCCGACCTTCCAGGTCAACGCGTAGCGGTCAGCCTCGCGTAGCGGTCAGCTGGCCT
>SLSW01000012.1 GCA_007130245.1 Micromonosporaceae bacterium | reverse complement strand
GGCGGTCCGGCGGTGGCGGCCGCGACGCCCCGACCCGCGACGCAGTGGACCTGGCGCTGTTCGGGTTGTCGGCCGGTGCCCTCGGCTACCTGCTGCTGGTCGTGTACGACACCGCGCTGCTCTACAACCTCGCCCGGCTCGGCGACCGGTGGGTCGGTGCGATGGTGGCCCTGGCGGCGCTGCTGGGTGCCCGCCTGGCCGCACACCACCGCCGCGCTGTCGCCCGTCGCCCTGGGGCCGGTGTGGACAGCGTCGCTGCCGCGGTCGGCAGGTTCGCGGCGCTGTTCTTCGTGCCGGCCCTGCCGTTGCGGTACACGCTCGGTTTCGCCTCCATGACGTGGGCCGGCGTGGCGGCGCTCGCGGTCGCGTCGGTCGCGGCTGGGGCGGCGCTGCGGGAGGCTTACGGTCGACTGCCGCGCCCGGCCGGCGCCCGCACCGTCAGCACCTGGCTGGGCAGCCTGCTCTCGGCCGGGCTGGCAGGCACCACGGCTGCGGTGGCCGCGGCGGCTGTCGTCGCCACCGGCTATCCGGAGGAGACACTGCTCGCCGCAGCCGGGGCGTTCCTGGCCGTCGTTGTGGCGACCGTCGCACTGGCGGACCGGGTCGCGCGGCGACACGGGCGCGGCGCGGTACCGTGCGCGGGACACGCGGCGCCGGTGCCGCCGGGCGATCACGGGGGTACGTCATGATCATCATCTCGGGGCAGATCCACGTGGACGCCGAGGTCCGCGACGACTACCTGGCCGGCTGCCGGGGCGTCATCGAGGCGGCCCGCGCCGCATCCGGCTGCCACGACTTCGTGCTCGCCGCCGATCCGCTCGACGCCGGCCGCATCAACGTCTACGAGCGGTGGGAGTCCGACGAACAGCTGGAGAGCTTCCGCGGCAGCGGGCCGGACCCGGAGCAGGCGGCGGTGATCCGGCACGCCGACGTGGCCAGGTATCGCATCGCCGCGGTGGAGGCGCCGTAGCCGCGACGTACCGGGCTACCGCCGCGGTCTGTTGCGTTGACCGAACGGTCAGGACACCTCCATGCCGGGCAGCAGCGTGGCCTGGCCCAGCGCCGGCTTGAGATCGGTCAGCCAGATCGCGTCCGGGTCGTAGTTGGCGAAGAACGGCCGACCCACCAGGTCCGGGTTACGTGCCTGCAGCATCCGCAGCGCGAACACCTTCTCGCCGGCGATCTCGGTGACACCGTCCACACACACCTTGCCTGGGTGTGCCGACATGACCGGGCCGCGCACGGTGCGGGCAAGGCCGGAAACCTCGGCGTACGCGTCGCGGAAGATCTCCCAGCAGCGCGCCAGCGGCACCGCGAAGTAGCCCTGCGGGCCGGTGTCACGCTCCACGAACATGTAGTACGGCACCACGGACAGCCGGGTCAGGTCCCGCCACATCTGCGCCCAGGCCATGGCGTTGTCGTTGACGCCACGGATCAGCGGCGCCTGCGCCCGGATCACCGCACCGGTGCTGTTGACGCGCGCCACCGCCTGTCGGGACGCATCGGTGGACAGTTCCACCGGATGCGAGTAGTGCGCCATCAGCGCCAACTGCTTGCCGGCGGTCACCACCTGCGCGAAGAGCCGTAGCAGATCGTCGGAGTCCGGATCGGACAGCACCCGGTACGGCCAGTAGCTCAGCGCCTTGGTGCCCAGCCGCACCGACTCCACCGAGTCGATCGACAGCAGCGGTTCGATGTAGCGCCGCAGCACCGCCGTGTTCATGATCAACGCGTCGCCGCCGGTGATGAGCACGCTGGTGATCTCGGGATGGGCGGCCAGGTACGCCGTCATCGCGGCCACGTCGTCGGTGGCGATCTTCAGCTCCGGCTCACCGATGAACTGCGGCCACCGGAAGCAGTAGGCGCAGTACGCGTGGCAGGTCTGGCCCTGTTTCGGGAAGACCAGCATCGTCTCGGCGTACTTGTGCTGCAGCCCGGGCAGGGTCACGCCGTCGAGTGCGGGGGCGTTCTCGTCGGTCTGGCCCGACGGGTGCGGATTGAGGCGCCAGCGGATCTCGTTGGCGGCCATGCGCACCCTGGTGTCGTCGGCGCCCTCGGCGATCAGCTGCTCCATGCGCTCCAGGTCCGCCGGCGACAGCATTCCGGGCTGCGGGAAGACCAGCCGGTACATCGGATCCTCCGGCACCGCCGACCAGTCGATCAACTCGTCGACGACGTACTGGTTGGTCCGGAACGGGAAGACCGCTGCCACCGCGGCGCTGCGGCGGCGCTCCGCCTCGTCGAAGCCGGCGCGGTCGGCAAGCACCTGGTCGAGGTGCCGCGCGTGCATCGCCCGGTACCGCGCGCGTGGCGCACCGGTATTGGTGGTGTCCGTCGACATCGGCTGCCACCTTTCTCTATCGGCGATGGTTCATCCCCCCGGGTCGGTAGCGCCGAGCTTAACGGCGAATCGCCGCCCGCGTGTCAGCGCGGTGCCCCGACAAGCGTGCCACTGCGGTGACGTTTCGGGCGCGCTCACCGGTGGCAGGTCCGTGACTGGAGGTGTGTCGAATGGTCGAACAGGTGGACGTGGTCGTTCTCGGCCTGGGTGTCGGCGGCGAGATCGTCGGTGGCAAGCTCGCCCGGGCGGGTATGGACGTGGTCGGCATCGAGGCCGACCTGGTGGGCGGCGAGTGCCCGTTCTGGGGGTGTGTGCCCAGCAAGATGATGATCCGGGCGGCGAACCTGCTGCAGGAGGGCCGGCGGATCGACGGCATGGCCGGACATGCTCAGATCGATCCCGACTGGGGTCCGGTGGCGCAGCGGATCCGCTCCGAAGGCACGTCCGACTGGGACGACAGCGCCGCGGTGGAACGTTTCCGCAGCACCGGCGCCCGGTTCGTACGTGGCCGGGGCACTCTGACCGGTCCGGGTCGGGTAGAGGTCAAAGGCACCGTGTACGAGGCGTCCCGGGCGGTGGTGCTCGCCACCGGTACGCGCCCGGTGGTGCCGCCGGTCGACGGCCTGGCCGACACCCCGTACTGGACCAACCGGCAGGCCGTCGAGGCCGACGTGCTGCCGGAGTCGCTGGCGATGCTCGGCGGCGGTGCGGTCGGGCTGGAACTGGCGCAGGCCTACGCCCGGTTCGGGGTCCCGGTGACGGTCGTCGAGGTCGCCGACCGGCTGCTGCCGGCTGAGGAACCGGAGACCTCCGCCCTGATCAGCGAAGCGTTGGCCGCCGACGGGATCACCGTGCATACCTCGGCTGCCGCGCAGCGGGTGTCGCACGATGGGAAGCAGTTCCGGGTCGAGTTCGCCGACCGGCCGGCCGTGACCGCCCAGCGGCTGCTGGTCTCGGCCGGGCGGCGCGGTGACCTGGCCGGTCTCGGGGTGGACACGGTCGGGCTCGACCCGGACGCGGCCGCGGTCGAGGTGGACGAGCGGATGCGGGCCGGCGACGGGCTGTACGCCGTGGGCGACCTCACCGGGCGCGGCCAGCACACCCACGTCGCCACGTACCAGGCGATGATCGCGGTGCGTGACATTACCGGTGAGCCGGGGCCGCCGGCCGACTATCGCGCCCTGCCGCGGGTGACGTACACCGACCCCGAGGTGGGCGTGGTCGGCATGACCGAGGCGCAGGCGCGCGACGCCGGCCTGCAGGTGGCCACCGGCATGACCGAACTGCCCAAGGTCGCCCGCGGCTGGATCCACGGCCCCGGCAACGAGGGCTTCCTCAAGCTGGTCGGCGACACCGATGCCGGTGTGCTGGTCGGCGCCACCTCCGCCGGGCCGGCCGGCGGTGAGGTGCTGGCGATGCTGTCGCTGGCGGTGCAGGAGCGGGTGCCGGTCACCCACCTGCGGCACATGATGTACGCCTACCCGACCTTTTACCGGGGGATCGCCGACGCGGTGCGGGACCTGGCCCGCAATGCCGGCCTCGAGTAGGCCTCCGCCGGTGCCGGTAGGGCCTCCGCCGGTGCCGGCCCGGCGCGTCACCCCTCGACGACCGGCGTCGGCAGCTCGCCGCCGCGCATCCGGCGGACGCCGTCCGGCACGAGCAGCGCCGAGCCCGACGACATCGCCACGGTCTTACCGCGGTCGTTGGTGATGCGTACCTGCGACACCGCGATCGAGCGCCCGCGGTGCACCACCTCGCCGGTGGCGGTCAGGTCCCCGGTGCCGGGCAGCACCGGGCGCAGGAAGTGCACCTTGAGGTCCAGCGTCGCGAACACGGTCCCGGTCGGCAGGGTGGTCATGATCGACAGGTCCTGCGCCAGCTGCGCCAGGCAGGCGACCGCCCCGCCGTACAGCGCCGGGCCGGCGGCGCACAGCCACCGGCTGGTCGGCATCCGCCAGGTAGTGGTGCCCTCGTCGGCGGCGACCATCCGGGTGCCCAGCAGGTAGCCGGCCGGACCGTGGTCCAGCGACCCGTCGACCAGGGCCTGGCAGAACTGCAGCCCGGCCATGGTGTCCCACAACTCGGCCGGGTAGACGGTGCCGCGGGCGGGTCGCTGGTACCGGTCCGGCAGGTCGTTCGTCTCCGGCGCCGCCACGGGCGCCGCGCCGGGTGCCGCCGCCTGCTCCGCGTCGCCCGGCACGGTGTGGATGACGCACCGGGTGGTGGCGTGCGCCAGCAACCGGCCGGAGCTGTCCTCGACCTCGGCGGCGCTGACCCCCACCTGGCGGTTGGCGTGCACCACCGACGCGCGCGCCGACAGACCGGAGGCGTCGCGGTGCACCGGCTGGATGAACGTCAGCGACAGTTCCGAGGTGGTCACCACCTGCCCGGGGCGCAGCCCGGTGTAGATCGCCGAGGCGAGCGGCGCGTCGACGACGAAGGCCAGCATCCCGGGCTCGATGATGCCGGCGTTGTCGGCCAGCCAGGAGGTGACCGGCATGGCGAAGGTGGAGCGGCCCAGGCTGGCCTCGGTCGGGCGCAGCCCGGTGAGGTGGTGCACCGGCACCGCCGGCAGCGAGCCGTGGACGTAGGCCAGCGTCGCGTCCAGCCCGGCCATGCCGAGCGGCCGCGGGTCGGCGTTGATCCCGCGCACCGGTTCGGTGAAGTGGTCGCTCACGCGGTACGCCAGTCGCCGGCTCGGCGACCGAAGGCGGCCAGCAGCCGGGTCTGCGCGTCGGCGTCCTCAGCCACCGGCGGGCGCTCGGCGATCACGCCGGCGTCGCGCATCATCGGCTCGACCTCGGTGAACCAGTCCGCGCACGCCTGCACCAGGTGGTCGGGCAGGTGCTGGTCGGCGCCGATGGCGCTGGCGAGGTCCCAGGCGTGGATCAGGTGGTCGGCGGCCAGCTGCATCAGGTACGCCGAGGCGCGGTCGTCGCCGTACGACAGGTGCACGGTCGACTCGGCCGCGCCGGGAGCGGTGGCTGACCGGCGTGCCGCGGCGATCGCGCTGTCCCAGGTCGTGACCGGGTCGTTGCCGAGCTGGTCGCCGTTGAGCGCGTCGCCGACGTCGGTCATTGTCTCGCCGGCGAGCAGGTGCGGTGCCCACATGTCCTCCACCGCCACATGGTTGACCAGGTCGCGCACGGTCCAGTCCGGGCAGGGGGTGGGTGCGTCCCACTGGTCGTCCCGGATCGAGTGCACTTTCTCGTGAAACACCTCGCTGGTGGCCCGGTAGAGCGCCACCGCGTCGGTCGGGCTGGTCATCGCGGTCATCGTGCATCCCCCTGTGTCGCCGCCGGGCGGGGCGTGTGCCACGCCGGACGGAGTGGATCCCTCCCGCCCACTATCGCGCGGCGGAGCCGGTGAGGTGCCGGATTTCGTCGCCGCAGGTGGCTCGGTGTCGCGTGCGGGGCAGGTGGACGGCGGCGGTTACCCTGCCGTCCATGAACCCGCTGGCGATCGTGCTGCAGTTCGCGGCGGTCTTTGCGGCCGCCTTCCTCGCGTTCGGCCCGGAGAACCTGCGGGAGCGGCGGCGGGCGGCGAAGTGGGTGCGCGGCCATCTCAACCACCTGCGGGATCTACTGGCCGAGGATGCGCCGATGATCCGGGCCGCTGGCGAGAAGCTGGCGATCAACCGTCAAGCGCTGGACGCGTGGCTGGATGCGGACGCACCCGAGGACCTGTCCGACGACGACTGGGAGCGGGCCGGCGAGTCGGTCCGCTCCGACATGCCGGACCTGGGTCCGATCCTGCGGACCGAGGCGTTGGTGGTGCTCCCGCAGGATCTGGCGCTCGCGCTGGTGCGGGTGGAGCAGGAGGGCCGGTTGTTCTCGTACCTGGTGGACTCGTTCCGGGAGGCGCACCGGGAGGTGCTGCCGGTCTGGCACGACCGGCGGGCGCCGCTGGCTCCCGGCGAAGCGAGCCGGGTGCGGCGGCTGCGCTCCGCGCTGGACGAGGTCGTCGCGTTCCTGCCCCGGGTCGCCGACGCCGTCGACGAGGTCCTGGCCGCGCTCCATCGCTGGCGGTGATCCCCTTGCCGGAGCCGGCCGGAGGGAAATCGCTGGTAGCATTCTGGGAGTGGAAGCCACGATGGATTCGGTGGGGCGTGTGGTCATCCCGAAGCCGTTGCGGGAGGCGCTCGGCCTGCAGCCGGGAAGCTCTGTCGACGTCAGCCTGTACGGCACCGGGCTGCAGCTGACTCCCGGAGGTCGCACCGCGCGGCTCGTCGAGATCGACGGAGCGCTGGTGGCGGACTCGGACACCGAGGTGACCGACGAGACCGTGTTCTCACTGATCGACGCCGGGCGGCGATGACCCGGGCAGCCGTCGACACCAGCGTCGCCGTGCCGTACCTCATGCGCTCGCACCGGTCACACGATGAGGTGCGCCGGGAGCTGGGCCGGTTCGAGCTGGTGCTCACCGGTCACTCGCTGGTCGAGACCTACTCAGTCCTCACGCGGCTTCCCGGCGACTCACGGCTGGCGCCACCGGACGCGGTGCGGCTGCTTGAGTCCAACTTCGCGCCGGTGGTCCACCCCGCGACCGAGACGCGCTCCACGCTGGTGACCCACCTCGCCTCGTGCGGCGTCGCGGGCGGGGCGGTATACGACGCTCTGGTGGCACTCGCCGCCCGCGACGCGGGAGTCGGCCTGGTCACCCGGGACCGGCGGGCCGCGACGACGTACGCCGCGCTCGGTGTGTCCTTCACGCTGCTGCCCGCCGAAGGCGCCGGGGATGCTGCCATCGAAAAGGGAAGTGTCTGACGGTCCTCGGGTTCAGCCTTACCACTTCTTCTAGAAAATCATCAAGATATCTGGTGGCGCCAGGATGACTGACAATTTCACCGGGCCTCCCGTAGTCCGCGCCGAGCTGAGCGACGTCATGCGGGCGTTGGCAGGCGGGGCGCCTGCCCACCAAATCGATCCGTCACCGGTCGGTGCGAACTGCGTTGAGATCGACGCTGCCACCTGGGCCCAGCACCATCAGCGACGCTCCGGCCATGACTGGTCGGCCGAGCCGTCGAGCCGCGACCTGTCGGAGGTACGGGCCGGTGCGCTCGAGGCGGCGCGGGACTTCCTCAGGGGGTCGAGCGAGTCCGCGGCAGCGGACCTCGCCAAGGCCTCCGACCACGATCTGGTACGCCGCCTCGGGCTCTGCGACGACCAGGGACGCCTCGTCAACGCCGGCGCGCTGTTGCTCTGCGCCGGACCGGCGGTCATCGACTACCGGCGGCGCGAGGTGGCCGGCGGGGACGCGGTCACCCGGGTGCAGGTGTCAGGTCGCTCGTTGCTGGAGCAGCTCTCGTACGTGATCGACGCGGTACGTATCCACAAACCCGCAGATCGAGCTCGACCAGGAATGGGCGCGGGGGAAGGCGAACCGGGTGCCGGACCTCGCCGCTAGGGAGGCACTGGTCAACGGCATCACCCACCGAGACTGGCTGTCGCCGGCGGCCACGGAGGTGGAGCACGTCGGCGACCGCTTCGCGGTCACTTCCCCGGGGGGTTTCGTCGGCGGCGTGTCACCCGAGAACATCATCACCCACCCGTCCGCGCCCCGCTATCCGCGGCTCGCCCAGGCCCTGGCCATGCTGCGGGTCGCGGAGCGGCAGGGTATCGGCGTGGACCGGATGCACCGGGAGATGCTGCGTCTCGGGCTGGCGGCGCCGGTGATCGAGGAGCTACCCGGCCCGCTCGTCCGCACCACGTTGCTCGGTGGCCCGCCCGCGCGCAGCTGGTTGTTGTTGCTCAGGTCGCTGGATCCGCCGTCGGCCGCCGACGACCTAGACTTTCTGCTGATCCTCGACCTCACGGCCCGGCGCGGGTGGGTGAGCGGAGACACCGCCTCCCGGGTGCTGCAACGCTCCCGGGAGGAGACAAACGACGTCCTCGACAGACTCGCCGCTCAAGACCATGTGCGCGCACTACCGGTGGGTCCAGGGTGGCGACCGCCACTGCATCTGCCGGCGCTGATGCCTGTTGACGGTGATCCCCGTACCGGCCGGGACGCGTACGAGGCCGCGTGCCAACTTAGTGGACCGACAAGGCATGTCCTCGACATCAACGGCTCGCGGCGGCACCAACCCCCGCCGCCGGCCGAGCTGCTGACCGACTACGCGCGCCAACGCGGGCGTATCTCCTCGACCGAGGCGGCGTCCTTACTGGACCGATCTGTCAACAGTGCCCGTACTCTTCTAGATGACCTCGAACGCGACGGCGTCCTCCGGCCGGGCCGGGAGCAGCGTCGGGGGCGCGGCTTCTTCTATGTCCCCGCGTGAGCTGCCCGCGTCAATCGTAACCTCCGCAGGTCGCCATCCGTATGGCACTCTACGAACGTGCGAAAGACAACGATCTACCTCGATGACGCCGACGACCAGTTGCTCACCAAGGCGGCGGCTCGCCGTGGCTCGTCCCGCACAGACCTGATCCGGGAGGCGATCCGGCGGATGCTGAGCGCCGAGAGTGGGGCGATCACCCGGCCACGCCCTCTCGGAAGGAGCGGGCACGCAGACATCTCCGAGCGGGTCGACGAGAGCCTCGCCGGGGGCTTCGGCCGGTGATCGTCCTCGACACCGGAGGGCTCTATGCGTTCTTGGACGCCGACGATCGCCACCACCCGGCCGCCCGCGCAGTTGTTGACGCCGATCCGGGCCCGTTCGTGCTCTCCCCGTTCGTCCTGGCGGAGGTCGACCACCTGGTGCAGCAACGGCTCGGTGTCCGCGCCGAGTGTGAGCTGCTGGAGGCCGTAGACGCCGGCGTCTACACCCTGGTCTCGTTCGGCATCGGGGTGACCGACGCGTCCGTGGCGGTCGTGGCGGCGCGCTACCGCACCGTGGACCTGCTGAGCACCGACGAGCGCCATTTCTGCGCCGTCCGACCTCTTCGCGGCGGCGAAGCGTTCCGGCTCCTGCCATCGGACCGGGGCTGACACCGGGCGACTGGAGCATGCGCGGAGGCTCAGCCGTCAGCCGGTGTTGCGCATGCCGGCGGCGATGCCGTTGACCGTGGTCAGCAGCGCCCGCTGCAACGCCGGGTCGTCGCCGCCGTCGTCGCGGAACCGCCGCAACAGCGCCACCTGCAGGTGGTGCAGCGGCTCCAGGTAGGTGTCTCGCACCGCCAGGGTACGCTTGAGCACCGGCTGGTCGTCCAGCAGTGCCGCCTCCCCGGTGACCGCCAGCACCTCGGCCACGGTGCGTTCGTACTCGTCGCGGATCCGCTCGGACACCCCCCGCAAGTGCGGCGGCACCAGCGTCTCCACGTACCGCCGGGCGATGTCCAGGTCGGTCTTGGCCAGCATCATCTCCACGTTGGAGATGAAGGTGCCGAAGAAGTGCCAGTCGCGGTGCATCTGGCCGATGACGTCGCCGAGACCCGCCTCGCGCGCGGCCGCCAGGCCGGTGCCTACGCCATACCATCCGGGCACGATCTGCCGCGACTGGGTCCAGCCGAACACCCACGGGATCGCCCGCAGCCCAGCCAGCCCGGCGCCGCTGTCGGGCCGGCGCGCCGGCCGGGAGCCGATGTTCAGCTCGCCCAGCAGCTCGGTGGGGGTGGCCGCCCAGAAATACTCCGGCAGCAGCGGGTCGTCGACCAGGTCCCGGTAGGCGGCGTAGGCGGCGTCGGAGATGGTGGACATGGCCGCGTCCCAGCCGGCCAGCACCTGCGCCGGCTGCCGCGGGGCGGTGTGCAGCACCGTGGCCCGCAGCACCGCGGCCACGGTCAGCTCCAGGTTCTCGCGCGCCAGCGCCGGCAGCGTGTACTTGTCGGAGATCACCTCACCCTGCTCGGTCACCTTGATGGCGCCGTCCAGGGTCCCGTACGGCTGGGCCAGGATCGCCTCGTGCGTCGGCCCGCCACCGCGGCCGACCGTGCCGCCACGGCCGTGGAACAGCCGCAGCCGTACGCCGTGCGCCGCCGCCACATCGCGCAACGCCCGCTGGGTTCGGTGGATCGCCCACTGTGAGGTGGTGATGCCGGCCTCCTTGTTGGAGTCCGAGTAGCCGAGCATGACCTCCTGCTCGTCGCCGCGGGCGCGCACCACCGCCCGGTAGGCGGGCACCGACAGCAGCGCGTCCAGGATCGCCCCGCCGGCGTCCAGCTCGGCCACCGACTCCAGCAGCGGCACGAACCCGATCCGCGCGCGGCCGTGGTGCGGGTCGACCAGCCCGGCCTCGCGCGCCAGCACCACCGCGGCCAGCACGTCGTCGACGCCGCGGGTCATGGAGATGATGTACGACTCGATGACCTCCGGACCGAACAGGTCTTGGGCCCGGCGGACGGTGGCGAACACGTCGTAGGTCGACCGGGCCTGGTCGTCCAGATCGCTGTCGGGGGTGGACAGCGGGCGCCGGCCGGCCAGCTCCTCGGCCAGCAGCTTGGCGCGCTGGTCCCGCGACAGCGACCGGTAGTCCCCGATCTCCCCCACTCCGGCGTACAGCTGCGCCAGGACCTCGTGGTGGATGTCGGCGTGCTCGCGCACGTCCAGCGTGCCCAGGTGCAGCCCGAGCGCGGCCACGGTGCGCACGGTCGAGGCCACCGTGCCGGCCGCGGTCAGCTCACCGCCGTGCGCGGTCAGCGAGGTGCGGATCTGTTCCAGGTCGTCCAGCAGCTCGGACACGCCGAGGTAGTCCCGCCCGGGCCGGTGGGCGGCGCCGGCGGCCAGCCGCGCCCGGGTGTTGGCCAGCTTGACCTTCATCGCCCGCAGCTTCAGCCGGTACGGCTCGGCCGCGTTGACCCGCCGGAACCGTTCGTCCAGTTCCGGCAGTGCCGCCAGGTCGGCGGCGAGGCTCGCCGACAGTTCATCCGAGACCGGGCGCACCTGCTGTGACACGCTCAGCTCGGCGATCAACCGGTCCAGTGCCGCTTCGGTGGCGCGGATACCGTGCTCGTGCGCGATCAACAGCACCTGGTGGGTGACCTCGGGCGTGACGTACGGGTTGCCGTCGCGGTCACCGCCGATCCAGGAACCGAACGTCAGCGGTCGCGCTGTCGGCGGCAGCGGGGCACCCAGTTGCCGCAGCGTGCCGGCCAGGTCGTCGAGCACCCGCCCGGCCGCGTCCTCGTGCAGGTCGCGCAGGTAGTAGACGGCGTTGCGGGCCTCGTCGGTGGGGTCCGGGCGGGTCAGCCGCAGCTCGTCGGTCTGCCACATCAGGTCCAGCAGCTCGGCCAGCCGCTGCTCGCGGCTGGCGGCGGCCACCCCGTACAGCGCCGTCGCCGCGGCCTCGGCGTCGAGCTCGTCTGCGACCGCGCGCTGCTTGGACAGGATCGACCGGCGGGCGGCCTCGGTCGGGTGGGCAGTGAACACCGGCCGCACCGCCAGTCGCCCGGCGGCGGCGACCACCTCCTCGGCCGGCACGTCCCGCTCGGCGATCAACGCTGCGGCCCGGTCCAGCCACCCGCCCTCGGCCGCGCGCCGCCGGAACAGATCCCGGGCGCGGTGCACCTGCTCGGTGATGTTCGCCAGGTGGAAGTACGTGGAGAACGCACGCGCCAGCTTCGTGCCGGTGGCCACGTCGAGCGCGCCCAGCCGCGCCGCCGCCCGCTCCGGGTCGGAGCGCACCAGCGCCCGTACCTCCTCCACCAGATCCAGCAGCGGTTGCCCCTCCTGCCGGACCAGGGTCTGCCCGAGCAGGTTGCCCAGCCGGCGGATGTCCGCCCGCAGCGCCGCGCCTGAGTCGTGGTCGGTCGGATTGGTCACGTCACGCCCCCTCGCCCTCCACGGTACGGGGACGGCGCTGTCCCGGCGCGGCCGATGCTACCCGCGTCCGAAGCCGTTTCGCGGCTTTCGCCGTCGGTGATCGGGCGCCGGTGGGACGATCTTCGCGTGCCCTCGCTGACGCGTCGACACGAGGTCCTGCCCGCAATGTTCGGGCGTCTCGCCGATGTGGTGCGCCGCCGCCCGGCGGCCACGGCGCTGGTGGTGCTGCTGCTCAGCGCCGCCCTCGCGGGCATGGCCACGCAGGCGGTCACCGTGGACGCCGCCGAGGTGGACAACGAGACCACCCGGGTGCTCGATGAGCTGGAGGCCGAGTTCGGCGAGCAACGCTCGGTGCTGCAGATCGTGGTCAGCGTCGACGGTGATGTGCGCAGTGTGCCGGCGTGGCGGGCGTCCCGGGCGATCCAGCAGGCGATCCGCGCCGACGAGCTTGCTGACACGCTCGCCGACGACGCGGCGCCACCGGCCATCGTCAGCTTCCTCGCCGGAGTCGAGCAGGCCGAACCCGCCGACGACGTCGAGGTGCGCGAGCGGCGCGAACAGGCGATCGCGCAGGCGCCTCCGGAGCAGCGGAGGATGCTCGACGGGCTGCTGGCCGACACCGACCCACCCGGTTCCGGGCTGCTGCTCGTCTTCCAGGACACCACCGGGTTGGGCCCGGACGAGGCGCTGGCCCAGCAGCGGGCGCTGGCCGAGCTGGTGGCGGAGGTGCCGGTGCCGGACGGGGTGAGCGTGGAGCCGTTCAGCTTCGAGCTGATGCTCACCGGCCAGGACATCGGCCCGGAGATCGCGCGGCTGTTCAGCACCGCGCTGGCGGTGATCCTGGTGGTGCTGGCGGTGGTGTACTGGCTGCGGCCGCAGGCGGGGCAGCGGTGGCGGATCGGCCGCCGCACCGCCGCCGACGTCGGGCTCACCCTGGTTGTGATCGTGCTGGCAGTGGTGTGGATGCAGGGGATCGGGGTGCTGCTCGGCCCCGACTACCTCGGCCTGATCGGTTACTTCTCGCCGCAGACCGACATCGTGCCGATCCTGCTGGTCGGGCTGGGGGTCGACTTCGGCATCCACCTGCTCGCCCGCTACCGCGACGAGGTGGGCGGCTCCGGTGCCCCCGGCAGCTCCTACCGGCGGGCGGCCGCCACCATCGGTGTCACGCTGGCGGTGGCCAGCGGCGCCACCGCGATCGGGTTCCTGACCAACCTGACCAGCCCGGTGGACTTCCTGCGCACGTTGGGGGTGCTGGCCGCGGTGGGCATCGTCGCCGCGTTCGTGCTGACCCTCACCTTCCTGCCGGCGGTGCGGGTGTTGCTCGACGGCCGGGCGGCCTCACGTGGCCGGCTGCCGCGGGAGGCGCTGGCCAGCCAGTCCAGGCGCGGGCTTCTCCGGGCGGCCAGGCACACCGCCTGGCTGGCCGAGCGGGCGCCGGTGCCGACGCTGCTGGTGGCGCTGGGACTGGCCGTCGTCGGCGGGTACGGGTTCACCCAGCTGGACACCCGGTTCGAGTTCACCGACTTCGTGTCGCAGGACGAGCCGATGCTGGCGACCTACGAGCGGCTGGTGGACGAGTTCGACGGCGGCTTCGAGGAGACGACCAGTGTGCGGCTGGCCGGAGACCTGGACCGCCAGCCGGTCGAGGAGGCACTGGCGGCCTCATTGCCACGGGCGACCGCGTTGCCGGCCGTGGACGCGGTGCAGGAGCAGCAGCTGCGCGCCGACCTGGGACGGGTGGTGCTGCAGACCGACGCAGGCCTGGCCGGTGCCGAGCAGCTCGCCGCCGACCTGCGGGAGGCGTTCACGCCCGTGCGTGACCTCGGGGTGCAGGTGACGCCGGCCTCACAGGAGATCGCGCAGGCGGAGGTGAGCGACGCCATTGAGGACACCCAGCTGCGTTCCCTGGTCACCGCGCTGCTGGCGGCGATGGCGCTGCTGGTCGTCTACTACTGGCTGACCGAACGGCGCCCGCTGCTGGGGGTGCTGACCCTGCTGCCGGTGGGGCTGGTGCTGGCCTGGACGTTCGGGACGATGGCCGCGACCGGCATCCCCCTCAACCCGGTCACCGCGACCCTCGCCGCGCTGTCGATCGGCATCGCGGTGCCGTTCATGCTGCACGTGGCCTCCCGGTTCGTCGAGGAACGGCGGGCGGCCGACGGCGTGGTGCCGGCACTGCGCCGCACCGCGGAGCGCACCGGCGGGGCACTGGTGGGCTCCGCGCTGACCACCGCGATCGGCTTCGGCGTGCTGACCACCTCCACCCTGGTGCCGTTCGAGCAGCTCGGTTACGTGATCGTGTTCGTGATCGGGTTCTCGCTGGTGGCCGCGGTGCTGGTGCTGCCGAGCCTGCTGGTGCTGCAGGAGCGGTGGGGCCGCGCCACGCGGCATCCCGCCCCCGGCGACACCTTCCGGCTCAACCAGAACATCGCGCCACGCTGACCGGCAACTGCAGGCGGGGTGGTCGTGGCCGCGTCATAGGATAGGCCGGCACGCTACAGCGACCCCGTCCGGCGCGGCCGGGGCTCTCGCGGCTCACCACCGGCCGTCGTGCACGACCTCGTCGAGCGGCCGTCGCCGCGGGCTGCGGACCGGGCGCAGCGGCCGGTCGGCCGGGTAACCCAGGGCCATGAGGTACGCGCAGCGGCGGTCTTCGGGTAGGCCGAAGATCTCCCGGGCGCGGTCCTGGTCGACCACGGACGCATGACCCGAGCCGATGCCCAGGTCGGCGGCGGCGAGCATCATGCACATCGTCGCCTGCCCGAGGTCGTACTGCGCGGTGTCCCACGTGGCCGGGTCCGCCGGAGCCACCAGCGCGATGGTCGCTGCGGAGCCGGCCACGTGGGCGGCGCCGCGCCACACCGTGGCCAGTCGCGCCAGCTGGTCGCGGTCGGTGACCACTATGAAGTCCCACGGCTGCCAGTTGCGCGACGACGGCGACCGACGCCCTGCCTCCAGGATCCGTTCGAGATCGGCAGCCGTCACCGGCTGGTCGGTGTAGTCGCGCACGTTGCGACGGGAGGTGATCGCGTCCCATGTCTCCATGGGTCAATGGTCACCCGGCCGGGGCGGGCAGGCACCTCAAGAGGACCGGATCATGAGTTCCGTGCCCAGGCCAGCATCACCACCCCCGCCAGGCCCACGAGCAGGTGGGCGGCGAGGAACGGCGCCGCCTCGGCCAGCTCCAGCGACCGGGTGGCGCCGGTGAGGAGCGTGCCGGCCACCGCCCCGAGACCGAAACCGGCCACGCTGCCGCCGACCGCCAGCCAGGACAGTCGCGCGCCGACGCGGCGCAGCAGCCAGGTGCCGGTGGCGGCGGTGAGGAAGGTGGCGGCGTAGAGCCGCGAGTGGAAGGTGTCGCCCGGCCAGGGCCACCACCCGGCCGCCGCGGTCGGTGCGGCCAGCAGCAGGACGCCGTACGCGCCGGTGACCACCGCGACGGTGGTGACGAACCAGCGCCGCACCCGGTCGGTGGGTGGCTCGCCCGAGTCCCGCAATCCCCGCAGCCGGTAGAGGAAGAAGGCGGACACGACCGTGATCGCGAGGTACAGGATCCAGAACACCCAGGCGTGCAGCCGGTCGAAGGCGAACTCGTCGCGGTAGAAGAGCATGACGACCGAGACGGTGGCGTTGAAGGTCAGGACCATCCACAGCACCACCCGGCCGGGTACGACGTACGGGCGCAGCGCGAACAGCAGCAGCGGGACGAACGCGCCGAGGTAGACAGCGCCCACGTAACGCGCGTGGAACGGGGCGATCGACCATGCCCACCACTGCTCCGCCACGCGGGCGGGTAGCAGCAGCAGTAGCACCGTCGCCCAGGCGACGACCGCCGCCTCGGTCGTCACCATCACCCGCAGGAGCTGCGGGACCGGTCGCGTCACTACGACGTCGTTCGTCACCATGCCGGCCAGTATCGCGATCACGACGCTCATTCATGTCGACCGGATGGACACACATGCGTCAGCCGGGCCGGTGCGAAACCCGTCGGGGGCGGCCGACCGGGCGGTGGCGCGCCATGGCTACGGTGCCAGGCATGGGCGAGCCAGACTGCGTGGGCGCGCTGGTGCGGGACGCCGCCGGCCGCGTCTTCGCGCACCGGCGCAGCCCCGAGCGGCGGCTGTATCCGGGCATCTGGGACATTGTCGGGGGGCATGTGGAGCCCGGAGAGACCGCCGAACAGGCGCTGGCGCGTGAGATCGCCGAAGAGACCGGTTGGACGCTACGCCGAGTCGAGGCGGTGGTCGCCGACTGGCAGTGGGAACACGAGGGTGTGGTGCGGGCCGAGCGTGACTATCTGGTCGAGGTGGACGGCGACCTGGCCGCCCCGCGGTTGGAGGCCGGCAAGCATGACGCGTACGCCTGGATCGGCCGCGACAACCTGGACCTGATGATGGAAGGCCGCACCGACGGCGACCGCCGGTTGCGCGATGTGGTCGCGCGCGGGGTGCGCACCCGGTTCACCGAGCGGCTGCGCCTGGACCCGATCGGTCCACACAACGCCGGTGACCTGTGGCGGCTGCACCAGCACCCGCAGGTGGCGACGTGGCTCTGGGGGCGTTACACGGCCGACACGGCGCTGCGGCGGGCGGTGCGCGCCAGGCGCGGATGGGAGGTCGACGGGGTGAACAAGTGGATGGCCTACGACCGGGGCACCGGCGAGCTGGTGGGCCGCGGCGGGGTGTCGCGGGCGGAGGTGGACGGTGCGCCGCGGCTGGAGGTGGGTTGGACGGTGCATCCGGACCTGTGGGGCAACGGTTACGCCACCGAGATCGGTCGGGCGGGGATGGCGTACGCCTTCGACGAGCTGGGCGCGGACGCGGTGGTGGCGTTCACCGAGGTGACCAACCTGCGCTCGCGCGCGGTGATGGAACGGCTGGGCATGAGTTTCCTGCGCGAGATCGTCCACCAGGGCGCGCCGTTCGTGCTCTACGCAACCCCCAACCCCGAGTGAGAGGGGTGGCCGACCTGGCCGGCCGTCACAGCCAGTGGATCCGGTCGACCATCGCGTCGGGACGGGGATTCGACGTGAGCAGGTCGTGCAGCAGGTGCACGTAGCGGCCGATGATCGCGCGGCTACGCGGCAGGCTCGCATCAGACGTGAACACGAGTCCGTGGTGCGAGCGCCCCTGCGCCGCCCAGCTTCGTGCAATGGCGGTGAAGTCGGAGACGTTGTTCGTGACCAGGGACCGCTGTTCGGCAGCGCAGGCAGCAAGCAGCGGTTCGTCGTCCTCTCGCTCCCACCCCTGCTCCACGGCGGCCACGACGTCGTGACCCTTGTCCCGGAGCTGCTCGGCTATGGCCGGCGAGTAGTGGTGGTCGAGCGCCAGCCTCATGCCAGAACCTGCTGCTGGCGCTCCCACCTTGCCCGTTCCTCCTGCTCCAGCCGCCTGGCGGCGGCCGCGTCCTCGTCGACCTCCTCGGCGAAGTCCGCGTAATAGGCGAGCGCCGCCTGCACCTGCCGCGGATGGATCCCCAGGTAGTCAGCAACCGCCCGGACGTCATTGTCGCTGGCGCGCAGCGTGGCGATGACCTGGTGGACGTAGAGCCGGGTGCCGACGAGCAACGGCTGCCGGCGGCCGGCGGCCCCGGTCTGGAACCGGATCAACGGATGGGTCTCGGTCCGGATGGCCTCGCCGAGTAGGCGGTCCGCGAGAGAGTTACGCGACCCACCCGCCGCCTGCGCCATCGCGTCGAGAAGTTCTAGCGTCCGCCGCGACAGGCGGAAAGAGCGCTGAACTGTGGTGTCATGGGTCCCCATGTGACCTATTGAATCACAACGACGCCCGGGTCAGCGTAGGCCCAGCACATCCAGCAGGGCATGGTCGACCGAGCGCAACTCGGCGGCCGTCAGCCGTCCCGCGAACTCGCCCAACCGGATCTCCGGGTCGACCGCGCTGGTCTGTTCCACCAGCACGCGGGTCTGATCCCCGGCGATCGTGATCTCCGGCCGGAAGGAGGCCGCGCGTCGCCCGGTGGAGGTCGGGGCGACCAGCCAGGTCGACAGAGGGAGATGGTCGGACTGCACGACGACCGCGTACCGCGGACCATCCTGTTCATGCCCACGGGCGTGGCTCGGGGCGCGCAATCGGTAGATGTCACCACGCACGGATGGACTCCATGTCTTCGGCCAGCCGGCGGGACGCCGCGGCGTCCTCGGGATCGTCATGCAGGGCCTCGGCCTCCGCCCGCAGCCGTTCGTGGCGCTGCTGCCGGTAGGCGAGCAGGATCGCCTCGCGTACGGCTTCTGAGCGGGTCTTGTCGCCGCTGGTCAGCGCCTCCAGCGCCTCGTCGACCGCTGGATCGGTACGGATCGTGATTGTGGCCATACAACCCAACGTAACACGTTGCGTGTTCGGATGCGTAATACGTCGTTTCATCCCGGCTCGTACCGCCGACGCGCCGTCGAACCCCGGGTACCCTTTCCGACGTACCCCCCGCCGCGCGTGGCGTGGGGGCTGTTGCGCGTGCCTGGAGTCGCCTGTGAAGCTTGCCGGTCTGCTCAGCGCCACCCTCACCGACCCCGCCCTCGCCCGGGCCCGGGACCTGGCTGCGGCCGGCGGCGAGCGCCTCGACCTCACCGCGCCGCCGGCACTGCGCCCGTTCGTGGCCGCGGCGGCCGC
>SLSW01000272.1 GCA_007130245.1 Micromonosporaceae bacterium | reverse complement strand
CGAGGCGACCGAGGCGACCGAGGCGACCGAGGCGACCGAGGCGACCGAGGCCGCCGCCGCTGATGAGGCCGCGCGGCCGAGCCCGACCGCGGTCGGTGCCACCGCGGAGGCGTCACCCGCCCCCACCCGGCGGGCCCGCCGGTCGGCCAGCGGACTGATCCAGACCGTGGGCCGGCGCAAGGAGGCGGTGGTGCGGGTGCGCCTGGTGCCCGGCACCGGCGCCATCACCTGCAACGGCCGGCCGCTGGAGGACTACTTCCCCAGCAAGGTGCACCAGCAGCTGATCAAAGATCCGCTGGTGTTCACCGAGCGGGTCGAGTCGGTTGACGTGTTCGCGAACCTGCGCGGCGGGGGTACCACCGGTCAGGCCGGCGCGCTGCGCCTGGCGATCGCCCGGGCCCTGTGCGACCTGGACATCGAGCACCGTCCGGCGCTGAAGAAGGCCGGCTTCCTCACCCGCGACGCGCGGGTGATCGAGCGCAAGAAGTACGGGCTGAAGAAGGCCCGTAAGGCGCCGCAGTACTCGAAGCGCTGACGGCCGATGGGCCGGATGTTCGGCACCGACGGTGTCCGCGGGCGCGCCAACGCGGACCTCACGCCCGAACTGTCCATGGCGGTCGCGGCGGCGGCCGCGCGCGTGCTCGCCGAGGCTGACGGGACCGGCCCGCCCACCGCGGTGGTCGGGCGGGATCCGCGGGCCAGCGGCGAGATGCTGGAGGCGGCGGTAGTGGCCGGCCTGGCCAGCGCCGGTGCGCACGTGCTCCGTGCCGGTGTCGTACCCACCCCCGGAGTGGCGGTGCTGACCGCCCGGTCCGGGGCCGATCTCGGCGTGATGATCTCCGCGTCGCACAACCCGATGCCGGACAACGGCATCAAGCTGTTCGCCGCCGGCGGGCACAAGCTGCCCGACGCGCAGGAGGACGCGATCGAGGCGATGGTGCGCACCGGCGCCGAGTGGCAACGCCCGACCGGGGCGGGTGTCGGCCGCGTACAGGATCTGCCGGGAGGTGCCGGTCACTACATTGACCACCTGGTGTCGTCGCTGCCGCACCGGCTGGACGGGCTACGGGTGGTGGTCGACTGCGCCAACGGCGCCGCGTCGGCGGTGGCGCCGGAGGCGCTGCGGCGCGCCGGGGCCGAGGTGGTGGCGATCTGCGCCGAGCCGGACGGGCTGAACATTAACGATGGTTGCGGCTCGACCCACCTGACGCCGCTGGCCGAGGCGGTGCTCACGCACGGTGCCGACGTCGGCCTCGGACTCGACGGCGACGCGGACCGGTTGCTGGCCGTCGACGCCGCCGGCCGGGTCGTCGACGGCGACCAGATTCTGGCGGTGCTGGCGCTGGCGATGCGCGAGGCCGGCACGCTGACGCGCGACGCGCTGGTGGTCACCGTGATGAGCAACCAGGGGCTCCGGCTGGCGATGCGCGAGGCCGGTATCACGGTGGTGGAGACCAAGGTGGGCGACCGTTACGTGCTGGAGCAGCTGCGCGCCTCCGGGCTCGCGCTGGGTGGCGAGCAGAGCGGGCATGTGATCATGCCGGCGTTCGCCACCACCGGCGACGGGGTGTTGACCGGCCTGCACCTGCTGGCGCGGATGGCGGCGACCGGAGATACCGTCGCCGACCTGGCCTCGGTGGTGACCCGGCTTCCGCAGGTGCTGGTCAACGTGCCGGTCGCGGACCGGGCGGCGGCCGCATCGTTGCCGCCGGTGCGGGAGGCGGTGGCGGCTACCGAGGCGGCGCTGGGCGAGTCCGGGCGGGTGCTGCTGCGTCCGTCGGGCACCGAGTCGCTGGTGCGGGTGATGGTGGAGGCGCCTACCGCGGACGAGGCACAGGAGGCCGCCGACAAGATCGCCGCCGTGGTCCACGCCGCCAGCCCCGCCCCTGCCACCACCCGTTGATCCATGGCTCAACCACTATCTCGTTGATCTAGGGATTGTTCACGTGATTTGATCTCAAATCACGTGAACAATCCCTAGATCAACGAGGGTTGTCCGGGCCCCGGCGGGGGTTCCGGTAGCGCAGGACGACGAACGTGGCCGCAGCGAGGATCGCCCCGGCGAGCACTACCAGCCCGGTCGCCACCGCCGGGTCGGCGTCCTCGAGCCACTGCCGTGTGGTCGAGGTCGGGTCGGCGAGCACCACGGCGACGAACGCCGCCGCCAGGGTGGATCCGGCGAGCACCGGCAGGTGGCGCCACCGACCGCTCAACCCCAGGCGGCGGGCCAGCACCCGTCCGGCCTTGATGATCCGACTGGCACGCAGGATGCGCAGCGCACCTACGAACTGGATCAGGCGCAGCACCTGCACCGGCCCGATGGCGAGGATCACGGCGGGGATCGCGAGCGCGGTGATCGCCAGCTTCCACCAGTGTCGGCGTGCCCAGGTGATCCGGTCGCCGCTGAGGATGAACAGCACGATCGCCTCGCCGGTGAACACCGCCAGCGATGCCCAGTTCAGTGCGTGACCGGCCAGCGCATAGCGCTCGTCGGCGGCGACGGTGAGAAAAACGGCGGGCACGGACACCATCGCCGCGACGATCACCGGTAGCGCCAGCCGCTGCTCCCACCGCGCAGCCCGCTCGTCGCGGCTCGCACGGTGCTGCGCGGTGGCGGTCGGTGCTGCGGTCATGGCCATCCGGAGGGCATGGGGGAGTTGTCCCGTCCAGGGTAGGCGGGGTTGCGAGAACTAACCCGCCGAGCAACACCGTCACCACACCCTCGCCGTTGGGCTCCCTGCCTGCGGGTTAACGGGACCGGCGCGCGGGGTATGTCGGACGGGCCGATGCCGCGGCTCACGGTAGTTTCAATCACATCTGCTGCGCGAAAGTAGTGGTTTCGCGCACCACAACTGAGCGAAAGCGGGTTAGGCTACCTGCCATGTGCGGAATAGTTGGCTACGCGGGCGCCCGGCCGGCGCTCGGCATCGTGTTGGACGGACTGCGACGGCTGGAGTACCGCGGGTACGACTCGGCGGGCGTGGCGGTGATCAACTCCGGGCTGCTGTCGTGCAAGCGCTCCGGCAAACTCACCAACCTCGACAAGGCCCTCGCCGAGCTGTCGGCCAACGGCGGCGACGGGGGCCTGGTCACCGGCACCACCGGCATCGGGCACACCCGGTGGGCTACCCACGGGCCGCCCACCGACCGCAACGCCCATCCGCACCAGTCCACTAACGGGCGGATCGCCGTGATCCACAACGGGATCATCGAGAACTTCGCGACCCTACGGGCCGAACTGGAGGCCGCCGGCGTCGAGTTCGCCAGCGATACCGACACCGAGTGCGTGGCGCACATGCTCGCCGCCGAGCTCACCGCTCTTGAGGAGGGGTCCCCTCATCAGGCTCCAGCCCCAGCAGGGGTCCCGGCTTCAGGAACGGTTCCCAACAAGGGCCCCCTCTTGGGCGTTTCGTTTGAGGAAGGGTCCCCTGTTCAAGCTGAGCACGTGAGCCGGGTCCCCTCCTCAAAACCGGGCGAGGTGCTGGCCGAGGCGATGCGGCGGGTGTGCCGTCGCCTCGAGGGGGCGTTTACGCTGCTGGTGGTCGACAAGGAGGCGCCCGGCGTGGTGGTCGGTGCCCGGCGCGACTCGCCACTGGTGGTCGGCCGGGGCGAGGACGGCAACTATCTGGCCAGCGACGTGTCGGCGTTCATCGCCCACACCCGCGAGGCGGTCGAGCTCGGCCAGGACCAGGTGGTCACCATCACCGCCGACGCGGTGGAGATCACCGACTTCCGCGGTGAGCCGGCTGCCGGGCGTGACTTCCACGTGGACTGGGACGCGACCGCCGCCGAGAAGGGTGGCTACGACTACTTCATGCTCAAGGAGATCGCCGAGCAACCGCGGGCGGTCGCCGACACCCTGCGCGGGCGGCTGAGCGACACCGGGCAGATCATGCTCGACGAGGTGCGCGTGTCCGAGCAGGACCTGCGCGACGTCGACAAGATCTTCATCGTCGCGTGCGGCACCGCGTACCATGCCGGCCTGGTCGCCAAGTACGCCATCGAGCACTGGACCCGCATCCCGTGCGAGGTGGAGCTGGCCAGCGAGTTCCGTTACCGCGACCCGGTGCTGGACCGCACCACCATGGTGGTGGCGATCAGCCAGTCCGGCGAGACCATGGACACGCTGATGGCGCTGCGCCACGCCAAGGAGCAGCACGCGCGGGTGCTGGCGATCTGCAACACCAACGGCTCCACCATCCCGCGCGAGTCCGACGCGGTGCTCTACACCCACGCCGGGCCGGAGATCGCGGTCGCGTCCACCAAGGCGTTCCTGACCCAGCTCATCGCCTGCTACCTGGTGGGTCTGCACCTGGCCCAGGTGCGCGGCATCATGTACGCCGACGAGGTCGCCACGATCGTGTCCCAGTTGCAGGAGATGCCGGGCAAGGTCGACTCGGTGCTCGACGTGATGGAGCCGGTGCGCCAGCTGGGCCGGGAGCTGGCCGGGTCGCCGTCGGTGTTGTTCATCGGCCGCCACGTCGGCTACCCGGTGGCGCTCGAAGGCGCGCTGAAGCTCAAGGAGCTGGCCTACATGCACGCCGAGGGGTTCGCCGCCGGCGAGCTCAAGCACGGCCCGATCGCGCTGATCGACAACGGCACCCCGGTGGTGTGCGTGGTGCCGTCGCCGGTGGGGCGCAGCGTCCTGCACGACAAGATCGTGTCCAACCTGCAGGAGGTACGGGCGCGGGGGGCGCGCACCATCGTGATCGCCGAGGAGGGCGACGAGGCGGTCGCGGCGTACGCCGACCATCTGGTACGCGTACCCCGGACGCCCACGTTGCTGGCGCCACTGGTGACCACCGTGCCGCTGCAGGTGCTCGCCTGCGAGATCGCCTCGGCCCGCGGCCACGACGTGGACCAGCCCCGCAACCTCGCCAAGTCCGTCACCGTCGAGTAGCCGCGCCCACCGTTGCCGGCCCGCGGGCTGCCGCCGGGTGAGGCGTTGCGAGCGCTCGCGGAGGCGTCGCGATGTCCGCCACGGTGGTTAGGGTGGCCACCATGACACGGACCGACACCGCCTCCCGCGTGATCTTCGCCCCGCTTGAACGGGTCTACGCCGCACTCGTCGACCCCGACGCGCTCACGGTCTGGCTGCCCCCGGACGGGATGAGCGGCAGGCTCGAACGGTTCGACGCGCGGCCGGGCGGGTCGTACCGGATGGTCCTGACCTACGCGGACGCGTCGACCGCGCCGGGAAAGGCGACTGCGGACTCCGACGTCGTTGAAGCCCGCTTCGTCGACATCGTTCCTGGTGTGCGGGTCGTGCAGGCGGTGGACTTCGTCTCCGACGACCCGGCCTACGCGGGCACGATGACCATGGCCTGGGAGGTCTCGGCTGTCGAGGGCTGGACTCGGGTCGACATCCGCGCCGACGACGTCCCCGCCGGCATCCGCGCGAAAGACCACGCCGCGGGACTCGCCTCGTCGCTGGCGAATCTTGCCGCTTAT
>SLSW01000226.1 GCA_007130245.1 Micromonosporaceae bacterium | reverse complement strand
CGCACGTGCTCCAGGTGCGCCACCACGTCCTCGACGGTCGCCTGCGGCCGCGGATGCTGCTCCTGCCAGGTGCGGGCGAACCGCGACAACGCCTCCAGGTCGGCCGTGTCGACGCCGCTGCTGTGAGCGGCCTCCACCGCCTCGGCCCGCCACCGAGCACAGGGGATGGACACGAAGCCGGGCACGAAGGTCACCATGCACACCCCACCGTTGCCGGCCAGGCTCGCGAGCACGTCGTCGGGCACGTTGCGCGGCACATCGCACACCCCCCGGGCGGAGGAGTGCGAGAAGATCACCGGCGCCTCGCTGACCCGCAGCGCCGCCCGCATCGTGTCGGCCGAGACGTGGGACAGGTCGACCAGCATGCCGAGCCGGTTCATCTCCCGCACGACGTCCTCACCGAAGTCGGACAAGCCACCCACGCGCGGCTCGTCGGTGGCCGAGTCGGCCCACGGCACGTTGTCGTTGTGGGTCAGCGTCAGGTAGCGCACGCCGAGCGCGTACATCGCCCGCAGCGTCGCCAGCGAGCAGTCGATCGAGTGCCCGCCCTCCATGCCCATCAGCGAGGCGATCCGGCCGGACGCGAACACCTCCTCCACCTCGTCGGCGGTGCGCGCCAGCCCGAAGGTGTCGGCGTACCTGCCCACCATCGCGGTGACCGCGTCGATCTGCTCCAGCGTGGCCGACACCGCGTGGTCGCCCTGCAGCCGGCTCGGCACGTAGACCGACCAGAACTGCGCCCCCACTCCGCCGGCCCGCAGTCGCGGAATGTCGGTCTGTAGCGTCGGCGCCGGCCGGGAGATGTCCAGCGCGTCAAAGTCGTACCCACCCTGCAGCCGCATCGCGTGTGGCAGGTCGTTGTGTCCGTCCACCAGCGGGTGGGCACCCAGCAGCGCCTTGGCCCGAGCGAGGTTGTCGGTCTGACTCTGGCTCCCGGCTGTCTCATCCACATCCGACGTGCGTCCCATGCCGGCCCATCATGCCCCACCCAATGCAGTATTCCCAGATCAGGCCCCGTCGTCGGGTTATGTGGCGTGCCGCACCTGAACCGGCGGACCGGACATGTAGATCCAGTCGAGTCCGTCCTCCCCGTGGGTGTCGCGGTGCTCGGCGCGACGCAAACCGGCCCGCTCCGCCACCCGGATCGACGCGACATTGTCGGGCCGGACACGAGCGATGACCGGACAGTCGGGGACATGCGCGGCCGCCCACGCCACCACCGCGGTGGCGGCCTCCGTGGCCACGCCGTCGCCCCACGCCGACGGGTCGAGGCGATAGAGCAGGTTGAGTACGTCAAGGTCATCGAGCTTCATCAGCTTGACGCCGCAGAACCCCACCACCACGTCAGGTTGGTTACCGTCACGCCGGCGGATCACCCAGTAGCCGAAGCCGTGGCGTTGCCAGTGCGCGTGCCACCGGTGGTAGAGGTCCTCGGCCTCGCCGCGGGTGGTGAGCATGTCGGACGGATTATGCGCGCACGCTCGCGGATCGCGGTGGATGTCGAAAATCGCGTCGATGTCGGCCGGGGTCGGGCGCCGCAAGGACAGTCGGGCCGTCTGCAACTGTTCGTTGTCGACCTTCCGCTCACTCATGGCCGGAGCCTCGCCGCCCGCAGCACATGCTCCAGCTGATCGCGTCTCATGCCGCGTGCTCGCCGTGCCGGCGCTCGGCAAACGCCGCCAACACCGCGCGACGGTCCGCTTCCGGCAGCACCCCAGCGAACGGTGAGTTCTGTCGCAACTCCACCGCGTGCGGCGTCCGGGATGTCAGCACCTCCAGCACCGCGTCGACCCCGGCGTCGAGCACCGCGTGCCACCGGTCCAGCCACATTGCGGCCATCTCCTGCGGGTGGACCCGGCGCAGCCGGTGCAGGTTGGTCCGCCGCCTTCGCCAGCACCCCTTCCGGGTCCTGGACCAGCCGGCCCGCCACCGCGGCATGCAGCCACAGCGCCTTGAGCTGATCACGAGTCAGCTCCGGCCTGATCATCGCCTCCACACCGGCCCGTGGCAGCCGTCGATGCGCCCCCACCTTGACGTAGGGCAACAGCCCCCGCTCACACAGGTCGACCACATGCTGGCGCGACGACCGCAGCAGTGCCGCCGCCTCACCGGTCGTCCACAGGTCGCGTTCGCTGTCCGCCACAGGTCGAGGATCCCGCCTAACCGCCAAAAACACAACGACTCCTTCGGGCCGGTCGACCGTTCGGCCGCTAGCTCGTCAGGGCGCGCTGCTGGACGCGGCTCACATCGCGGGCGACAGGTACGAGCAGGGCGATCCCTCGTGGGGCGTACGGCGGTGCGGCAACCGTTGACAAGCGTTTCGGTCGGTTCCTACCGTTGATCCATCTTCCGGGAGGGCCGCGCCCTCGCCACCAGGGAGGCGCTGTGCTCGATGCCGCCAACCACGTGCCGTTGAGCCCGTTGTCGTTTCTCGCCCGGGCCCGCCGCGCGTTCCCGGACCGCCCCGCCGTCGTCGACGTGGACGGCACCGAGGTCACCTACGCCCAACTGGCCGCAGACTGCGACGCGCTGGCCGGCGCGGTGCGCACCGCGGGCGTACGGCCCGGCGACCGGGTCGCGGTGCTCGACCACAACAGTCGCTGGCTGCTGGCCGCCCACTTCGGAGTACCCGGGGCACGTGCGGCGCTGGTGGCGCTGAACACCCGGCTGGCCGCCGCCGAATACCGCGACATCCTCGCGCACTCCCAGGCCCGGGTGTTGCTGGTCTCCCCGGCGCTGGTGCCCGCGCTGGGTGCGGACAGGGCCGCCGACCTGCCGGTCGACTCGGTGGTGCTGCTGCCCGACCGGCCGGGCGGCCCGGAGGCGCCGCTGCCGGGCGCACGCTCGTATCGCGACTGGCTCGCCAACGCCGACGACACCGGCGATGCCGGTATGCAGCCTCCGGCCGACGAGAACGACATGATCAGCGTCAACTACACCAGCGGCACCACCGGTCGCCCCAAGGGCGTCGTGTACACCCATCGCGGGGCGTACCTCAACGCGCTCAGCGTCGCCCTGCAGATGGAGCTGACCGCCGGCAGCTGGTACCTGTGGACACTACCGATGTTCCACTGCAACGGCTGGTCGCTGACCTGGGGCGTGACCGCCGTCGGCGCCACCCACCTGTGCCTGCCCTCGTTCGAGGCCGCGCGGGCGCTGGAGCTGATCGCCCGCTATCCGGTGTCGCACCTGTGCGGGGCCCCGGTGGTGCTCAGCGACCTGGCACGCGTCGGCACCGCCCGCGGGTTCGTCGCGCCGCGTCCGGTGCGGGCCGCGGTCGGCGGGGCACCGCCTACCACCCAGACCATCGCCGCCGTCCAGGGCATGGGCGTACATGTGACGCACCTGTACGGGCTGACGGAGACGTACGGGCCGTCGCTGGTGTGCGAATACCAGCGCGGGTGGCAGGACCTGCCCGCCGACGAGCTGGCGCAGCGGATCAGCCGCCAGGGGGTGCCCACGGTGTCGGTGGACGACGTGCGGGTGGTGGACCCGCACGGCGGTCCGCTGCCGGCCGACGGGCGCACGGTCGGCGAGATCGCCGTGCGGTCCAACACCGTGATGGCCGGCTACCTCGACGACGCGGCGGCGACCGCCGAGGCGTTCCGCGGCGGCTGGTTCCACACCGGCGACCTGGGCGTGACCCATCCCGACGGGTACGTGGAACTGGTCGACCGCGGCAAGGACATCATCATCAGCGGAGGCGAGAACATCGCCTCGGTGGAGGTGGAGAAGGTGCTGGTGTCCCACCCGAACGTGCGCGAGGCGGCGGTGGTGGCGGTGCCGGACGAGCGGTGGGGCGAGCGGCCGGTGGCGTTCGTGGCCCCGGCCGGCGAGGCGGTCACCGAGGCGGAGTTGATCGGGTTCGTCCGTGGCCGGCTGGCCCACTTCAAGGCCCCGGACCGGGTGTTCTTCCAGGAGCTTCCCAAGACGTCCACCGGAAAGATCCAGAAACCCGCGCTGCGGGCGGCCGCCCGCGACAGGATCAGCGGCTGAACTGGGTCCGGGGTCGGTCCTGCCGGTGGCCGTCGACGTGGACGTCGACGCGCTCGTCGTAGAAGCAGACCAGCCCGGCGATCTTCTGACTCTCCGGCAACGGCGTACGGTATGTCCACGCCAGATCGTCGTACCGCTGTGCGCCCACCTCCACCGACCAGTAACTGGCGGTGCCCTTGTACGGGCAGCCGGTGCGCCGATCCGACGACCGCAGCAGGTCCATGCGGACATCGGCGATCGGCAGGTAGTAGCGCGGCGGTAGGCCCGTCTCGAACAGGATCCGTGGCGAACGCGACTCGGCCAGCGTCACCCCGTCCAGCTCGATGCGCACGTGGCGGCTGCTGGCCAGGATGTCGACGCGGGTGTACGGGCTGCGGGGATGCACGTACACCGGCTCGTCCTCCTCCAGCCACTCGGACATGGCCGACCACTCCAGCCGCACCGTGCCGCGCAGCCGCGCCACGGGTGAGTCGGCGAAACGCCGGGCGCCCCGCGGTGCGGTCGCGGCGCCGGCGACCACGTCGCACACCTCAGCGGTGCCGAGGTCGGGCGAGTGCTCGGTCTGGCCGGTGGCGGCCAGGGTGGCGACGACGTCCTCGGCCGGAAGGTAGTAGGCCGGGTAGTACGGGACCTCCCACACCAGCAACGGTCGTACGGTGTCGGCCACCAGCTGCCCGTCCAGGAAGGCCCGGACCCGCTTGCGGCCGTGCTCGACCCGGACCCGCCCGCCGGCGCTCGCCGTGCCTTCGACCTCTGCCATGACATCCCCTCCCATGCCGAGGCTAGGCTGGCACCACGACGACGCCAACCCGCCAAGGGGACAACCGTGGCAGAGCATGCGATCGACGCGGTGCTGTTCGACGTCAACGAGACCCTGTTCTCACTGGAGCCGCTGGGGCCGGCATTCGCCGAGGTCGGGCTGGACCCGGCGGCGGTGCCGTTGTGGTTCGCGCGGCTGCTGCGCGACGGGTTCGCCCTGGCGGCGATGGGCGACCATCGGCCGTTCTCCGAGCTCGCCGCCGACAGCCTGCAGGGAATCAACCCGCAGCTGGCCGACGAGGCGGTCGGCCGGGTGCTGGCCGCGTTCCGGACCATGCCGCCGCACCCTGATGTCGAGCCGGCACTGCAGCTGTTGCACGAATCCGGTGTACCCGCCCTGACGCTGACCAACAGCAGCGTCGAGGCGGTGCAGGGCCTGCTTGTCGGTGCCGGGCTCGACGGCTACATACGGGAGAACCTGTCGGCGGACACGGTGGGCCGCTGGAAGCCCGCTCCGGAGCCGTACCGGCACGCCGCCGAACACCTGGGGGTGGAGCCGCAACGGCTGGTGCTGGTGGCAGCGCACCCGTGGGACTGCGCCGGCGCCCAGGCCGCCGGGCTGCGCTCGGCCTGGATCAACCGTGCCTCGGTGCCGTGGCCACGTGTCTACCCGGCGCCGACCGCCACCGACGACAACCTGCCGGCGCTGGTCGCCACGCTGCTGCACGGCTGATATGACTCCGGCGCCCTGGCAGCCGGTCCCGCACGATCGGGCAAAATGATCTTTCCCCGTCATCGCCGTGCGCTTTGTGTGAGCTGGCTCACCGACGCCGCCGGGAGAGCGGGCGGATGATTCCACTGATGGCTACCACCCGGACTCTCCTTCGCCCGGCGACCCCGGCCCTGGCCGCCGCGGCGTGCTTCGCCGTGCTCGTGGCGGGCTGCACGTCGCCGGCGCCGCCGGATGCCTCGCCCGAGCAGGAACCGCCGGAGCCGGTGGCGTTGCCGCAGGTGGAGGCCGACCCGCCCGAGGATGTGCCCTCGGCGCTGCAGGACATGCGCCATGAGGATTTCCCGGAGCCGCTGGTCGACCCGTCCGAGATCATCTCCGGTGGGCCGCCGCCGGACGGCATCCCACCCATTGACGAGCCGACGTTTCTGCAGGCCGGCGACGTGGACTTTCTCGACGACGCCGAGGCGATCCTGGCCTTCACCATCGGTGGGGAGACCCGCGGCTACCCGGTCCAGATCATGACCTGGCACGAGATCGTCAACGACACCGTCGGCGGCGTTCCGGTGGCCGTGACCTACTGCCCGCTGTGCAACTCCGGGCTGGCCTTCGAGCGTGAGGTCGACGGTCGGGTGCTCAGCTTCGGCACGTCCGGGCGGCTGTGGGCCAACAACCTGGTGATGTACGACCGGCAGACCGAGTCGCTGTGGCCACAGATGTCGTTCACCGCCTCGGTCGGGGTGCTCACCGGCGCCGAACTGACCCCGCACCTGGCCTCCCTGCTGTCGTGGAGCGAGTTCCGGCAGGCCCACCCGGACGCGTGGGTGCTGTCGCGCGACACCGGCCACAACCGCGACTACGGCCGCAACCCGTACGTCGCCTACGACCGGCCCGACCGGGACCCGCTGTTCGACCCGCCCACCGACGACGCCCGGCTGCCCGCCCAGACCCGCGTGATCGGCATCGAGGACGACGACGGCGACGGCACCCCGGTCGCTGTGGTGCGCGACCAGCTCGCCGACGCCGCGGTGCTGGAGCTGGCCATCGGCGACACCGACCTGGTCGCCTGGCACCGGCCCGGCCAGGCTTCCGCGCTGGACGACGCCCGGGTCTCCGGCGGTCGCGACATAGGCACCGTCGGCGTGTTCATCCCGGAAGCCGGCGGCCAGCAGCTCACCTTCACCCCGGCCGACGACGGGTTCCGTGACCAGCAGACCGGGACCACCTGGGACGTGCTCGGCCAGGCCACCGACGGCCCGCTGGCAGGAGAGCAGCTCACGCCGTACCGGCATGTCGACACCTTCTGGCACGCCTGGGTCGCCTTCCAGCCCGACACCACTGTCGCTCCCTGAGTGATCAGCCAGCGTCGGGCTCAGGCCAGCGGGCGGCGCAGGATGCGGTGCCCAGCCACGGGTGCGGGTTTCCGGGCCAGCGGAGAAACAGTTGTTCAGGGGTGACTTGCAGATTGTCCGGGTCGAAGTCGGCGGATCCGGGCCTGGTCCGGCCGGCGAGGTGGTCGCGGTGCGTGTTGTGATCTCCTGAACCGGTGGACCTCCGTATCCGTCGCGCCACCAGCCACGACGTACCGGCCATCGTCGCCCTCCTCGCCGATGACGCCCTCGGGCGCCAACGCGAGTCGGCGGCCGACCACGGGCGGTACGAGGCCGCCTTCGAGGCGATCGACTCCGATCCCCACCAGCTGTTGACGGTCGGCGAGCTGGCCGGCGCGGTGGTAGCGACAATGCAGCTCACGTTCATCCCCGGTCTGTCGCGCCGGGGCGCCTGGCGTGCCCAGATCGAAGGGGTCCGGGTGGCGTCGACAGCGAGGGGCCAGCAGGTCGGCGGCCAGTTGGTGCAGTGGGCGGTCGCGCAGGCGCGGGCGCGGGGCTGCGCGCTGGTGCAACTCACCAGCGACAACCGCCGCCCCGACGCGCACCGATTCTACCAGCGGCTCGGCTTCGTGGCCTCACACACCGGGTTCAAACTCGACCTGCCCGCCTGACCACCGACGCACGCCGGTCACGGGCGCGCCCCGGCCAGCCCCGTCGCCCGGGCCCCGAGCCGGGCACCGGCGGACAGTGCCGACGCCGGGTCGCCGCCGGGCAGCCAGGCGCTGAGCAGACCGGCGGCGAACGCGTCGCCCGCGCCGGTGGGGTCGACCACGATCGCGGGTACGGGATCCACCTGGACACTGGTCCCGTCCGCGCCCGTCCAGCGCGCCCCCGCCGCACCGTGCTTGACCACGACGGTGTGCGCGGCCGCGATCAGCGCCGCCGACACGTCGCCACCGAGCACCTGCGCCTCGTCGGCGTTGGCCAGCAGCAGGTCGGTGCCCGCGACCCAGTCGAGGAACTCCCCGCCCACCGCCCGCAGCGGTGCGGCCGAGGCCGCGTCCACGCTGGTCGACAGCCCGCGGGCGCGGGCGGTGGCCAGCGCGTGTCGCCCGGCGGCCCGGGAGCCGTCGTCGAGCAGCACGTAGCCGGACAGGTGCAGGTGGGTCGTGTCCGGGAAGTGGGACAGCGCCACGTCGATGTCGTCCGGCCGCAGGTCCGCGGCAGCGCCCCGGTCGCTGACCATGGTGCGGTCGCCGTCGTGGCTGAGCACCACCACCGTGCCGGTACGGGCGCCGGACACCACCCGCACCTCGAGGTCGACGCCGGACAGTTCGGTCCGCCGCTGTTCGCCCGGGTGGTCGTCGCCCACGGCCGACACCAGGGTGACCGGGGTGTCCGTCTCGGCCAACCATGCGGCGGTGTTGGCGCCCTGGCCGCCGGGTCCCACGCGTACCTGCGCCGGCGTGTCGCTGCCGGCCTCCAGCGTCGCCGACAGCACCGCGACCACGTCGGTCACCAGGTCACCGACGACCATCACCCGGGTACGGCTCATCCCGCGCCCACCCAGGTATCCGTCCGGCTCGTTTCAGCCGGGTGCGCGGCGTACCCGACGGCGACCCGCCCGGCCAGTTCGGCGTTGTTGACGATGATCCGGATGTTGACCTCCAGGCTCGCGCCGGCGGTGGCGGTGTGGAAGTGCGACAGCAGGTACGGCGTGACCGCCTTGCCGGTGACCTGTTCGGCGCGCATGCGGGCCAGCCCGTCGGCGAGCACCCGGTCGTGCAGCTCGGGGTCGAGCTGCGCCTCCGGCGGCACCGGGTTGGCCACCACGATCGCGCCGGGGTGCACCTGCTGGGCGCGGCGGGCGTGCAGCGCCCGCGCCACCTGTTGCGGCGAGTCGAACGACCAGTCGACCCGGAAGCCGCTGTCACTCACGTAGAAACCGGGGAAGGCGGTGGTCCGGTAGCCGGCGACCGCCACTCCGAGGGTCTCCAGCCGTTCCAGCGTGGCGCCGATGTCCAGGATGGACTTGACCCCGGCGCACACCACGGCGATCGGGGTGCGCGCCAGGGTCGTCAGGTCGGCGGACTCGTCCAGCGGGGCGTCGCGGTGCACGCCGCCCAGCCCGCCCGTGGCGAAGACCGCGATGCCGGCGGCCGCAGCCACCGCGCTGGTGCCCGCCACGGTGGTGGCGCCGTCGACGCCGGCTGCGGCCGCTAACGCGAGGTCACGGATGGACAGCTTGCGGACCTCCGGGGCACTGGCCAGGTGCGCCAGCTCGGCATCGTCGAGGCCGACCACCAGCTCCCCGCCGATCATGCCGATGGTCGCCGGGACGGCGCCTTCCTGCCGCACCACCTGCTCCACCTGGCGGGCCACCCGGAGGTTGTCCGGCCGCGGCAGGCCGTGCGCCACCAGAGTGCTCTCCAGCGCCACCACCGGGGCGCCGCTGGCGAGCGCGGCCGCCACCTCGGGCGCGTACCGCGGTCGGATCCCGCTCACAACCACCGATCGTAGCGACGGAGCCACAAGATCAACTGACTCTGGCGCAGTCGTGCCCACCGGAGCTACTGTCGGGTCCAGACGCAGTCGCCGGAGAACTCGACCCCGGTGTCCGCGGCGGAGATCTCCACCCGCCCGCGGGCGCCCGGCTCGATGTAGCCGTTGGCGAGCACGTCGTCAAAGTCGCCCGAGAAGCCGGCCAGGCGCTCCCAGTAGCAGGAATCGAACTCGTCCTCTCCTGCCTCGGTGGTGTAGGTGCCGGGCTGGACCTCGTCGTCCACGGACCACACGCCGGCGCCGACCTCGTCGCCGACGTCGACCGGTGCGGCCTGGGAGACCTCCACCCACTCGCAGGGGCCGGAGAACTCGACCCCGGTGTCCGCGGCGGAGATCTCCACCCGCCCGCGGGCGCCCGGCTCGATGTAGCCGTTGGCGAGCACGTCGTCAAAGTCGCCCGAGAAACCGGCCAGGCGCTCCCAGTAGCAGGAGTCGAACTCCCCGTCCGGCGCGAAGGTCACGTACGTGCCGGCCGGGACCTCGGTGTCGACCTCCCAGACCCCCGCGCCGATCCCCGCCGCAGGGTCCGGCTCGGGTTCCGGGGTCGGCTCCGGCTCAGGTTCCGGGGTCGGCTCCGGCTCAGGCGTCGGCTCCGGCTCAGGCGTCGGCTCGGGTTCCGGCTCGGGCGTCGGCTCGGGTTCCGGCTCGGGCGTCGGCTCCGGCGTCGGCGCGGGTTCGTCGGTCACGTCAGGCGCCGGCTCCGGTTCCGCGGTCGGGTCGTCGAGTCCGCAACCCACGCCAATGGCGAGCAACAGCGCGCCGGCAACGGAAATCAGCGTCTTCTTCATCGGATGCCCCCCGGTGCGATACAGACCCCCCGGGGGTGCGCCCGACAGCGGCGCGAGTCCGAGGCTACTCCTTGCCACGGGCGGCGACACCCCTGGCAACACGCTGCGCCGGGCTCGCCGCCGGCCGGGGACCGCGGCGGTGGCGACCGCGCGGGTGGCTGCCGCTCTACCGGTCGTTGCGGGAGGTCGGGGAGCGCCGGGTGATCTCGGTGAGGTCGCGCCAGTCCTCCGGATGCTCAGCGCGCATCAGGCGCTCGACCATGGCGCGCGCCTCAGCTTCGCTGGCGTAGCTCCAGTGCAGCTCCCGCCCGGTCTCGCCGTCGCCCTGGCGGGCACGCACGTGCCACACGGTCTGGCGTGTCAGCCAGATGTCGCGGCGCACCAGCCGCCCCCACTTGCCGTTCCACCATCGCCCCACCAGTGCCACGGTTTGATCGTACACAGGTACGAGACTCCGGGACCGCCCCATCCCGGCCGGATGCGTCACCGTCACCCTGGACAGCCGGTCGGGCGCCGCCGGTCACCGCTCCCCCCGATGCACTCGGCGACCGGCGGCGCCCCTCCCGTGACGCCAGGGCTGGCCTGCCTCACACCTGCCCCGGCATCGCTATGCCCCGTTAGGCACCTCCTGCCCGGCCCGACCGACCAGGCCATGCACCAACCCTGACAACTCCGGCGAGTAGTTGGTATACGGCAATTGGCGTATTCTTCACAGGTGCCTAGCACCACCCCGAAGCCGTCGGTGCCCGACGCGACCGCCGTTCTCGAGTTGGTCGACCGGATCGCCGCCGCTGACGACCTGGCCGGCTTCGCCAAGGCCACCTGTGAGGGCATCCTCGAGCTGATGCCCGCGCTCAGCGTGTCCTACAACGAGATCAACTCGGATGCCGGACGCGCCTACGGGCTGATCGTGCCGGACCCGGGGCCGGGGTGGTTCCGCACCTACATTCCCTTCTTCGAGAAGCACCTCAACGACAACCCGCTGGTCGGGTACTACCAGACCACCGGCGACACCCGGGTACGGGCATGGGGCGACCCGGAGGTGGGCACCGTCGCCGGCACCGCCCTGGACCGCACCTTCTACCGGCCGAACGGGATCTACTCGCAAGCGGCGATGAGGCTGCCCGCACCGGCCGGCATCCTGATCGGCATCGCCGTCAACCGCGGCACCGAAGGCTTCAGCCCGGCCGACCGCGCGCTGCTGGAACTGCTCCGACCCCACCTCGTGCACGCCTACCGCGCCGTCCAGGTACGCTCCGACGCCTCCCTGCTGAGCCGGATGCTCAGCGAGCACGGCTGGGCGGTCGTGCTCGTGGACTCCGACGGGCGGGTGGTCCGCAGCTCACCGGGGGCGGTCGCGTCCGCCGCCCGCTACGGCCTCGACATCGCCGAGGGGACGCAGCTGGCTGCCGGGCCGCTCGACAGCATCCGCCGGATCATCAAGGCGTACGACCCGGCCACGCCGGCGGTCGCCTCCGAGCCGGTGCCGGTGGTGGGTGCGGCCGGCACGCTGGAAGCGCTCGTGGTGCCCAGCACCGTGGGCCCGCACGTGGTGCTGCTGCGAGGGCAGTCGTCCATGGCCTCGCTGCGCGCCGCCGGCCTGACCCAGCGCCAGGCCGAGGTCGCCCTCCGTCTGGCGGCGGGCGAGTCCAGTCAGGAGATCGCCCGGCAGCTGCGGATCTCCCCTGCCACCGCCCGCAAGCACCTGGAGTCGGTCTTCGACCGGCTGGGCGTGAATCACCGCGCGGCCGCCATCGCCCGCATCTCAGCCCTTCGCTGACCGCCCTCAGATCGCACGCGCCGGTGCGCACCACCGCCAGCACCCTCGCTGCGGATGATCGCCGCCGGGCGGGCCGACATCTGCTTCACCCTGGCCGACTCGGCCGCGCTGGCGGTCGAGGGCTCCGGGCCCCCTTCCCGGAACACCAGCCGATCGCCGCGCTCGCGCGGCTGTACGACAACTACACGCACCTGGTGGTCGCCGCCGACGCCTCGATCAACCACGTCGAGCCGCTGCGCGTGCAGTTCGGCGAGCTGTTCACCGAACTGTCGATCCCGGCGTTCACGTACGGCCTGTCCCGCGAGGTCGCCACCATCGGCGTACCCAACCTGCTGGTCGTGCACGAGGACATGGACCAGGCCGTGGCCGAGGCGGTGACGCGGCAGCTGTTCGACCACAAGGACCGGCTCATCGCGGCGCATCCGGAAGCGGAGCGTCTCAATCCCCGGACGGCGATCGCCACCTATCCGGTGCCGCTGCATCCGGGCGCGGCGGCCTACTACCGCTCGGCCAAGCCACGCGTGTGACCCGCCGGGACTCACCCCGCCGGGACCACGCTCAGGTGGCGTACGGCGGCTACGCTGCGCTGGTGACCGCGCCCCACCCGGAGATCGCACGGTGCCGCCTGTCCGCCGGCGTGCTGTTCCTGGACGCCGCCGGCCGGGCGATGCTGGTCAAGCCGACCTACAAGCCGGGCTGGGAGATCCCGGGTGGGTTCGTCGAGCCGGGCGAATCGCCGCTGTCCGGCTGCCAGCGGGAGCTGAAGGAGGAACTCGGTAGAACCTGGCCGGTGCACCCGCATCCGTTGGTCGTGGACTGGACGACCAACGACCGCGGCGACATCCTGCTGTTCGTATTCGACGGCGGCGTCCTCGACGATGACGACATCAACGGCATGGTGTTCGCCGACGGCGAGATCTCCGAGGCGAAGTTTGTCGAGCCCGCGGCCTTCGACCAACACCTGCCACCGGGCCTCACCCGGCGGCTGCGGCTCGCTCTCCGCGCTCGCGGGCAGCAGCGCGGCCTCTACGCCGAACACGCCACCGAGGCGATTCGACCCACCGGTTGAGCGGGCACCGCTACTGGCCGGTCTGGCCGTCGATCCGTTCCCGCAGCAGGTCCAGGTGGCCACAGTGGCGCGCGGTCTCCTCGACCATGTGCGCCAGTGCGTACCGCAGCGTGAAGTGCATGTCCGGACCTTGTGCGCGGTCGTCCAGCGACGCGCCTTCGATCGCACGGCGGGAGCGGTCGCACTCGGCGGCGTAGTCGGTCACGATCGTCGCGAGCGTGTCGTTCGGCGCGAGCGGGAAGTTCCCGTGCGGGTCGTCCTCGGGCCACGGCCACGGCAGGTCGGCACCTGCGAAGTCGATGCTGAACCAGAACCGCTCCACTCCGGTCAGGTGTTTGATGACGCCCGCGGGCGTCAGGGTCGAGGGTGGCACGGTGGCGGTGAACGCCTGCTCGTCGGTGAGTCCGGCGACCTTGTGGACGGCGGTGGCGCGGAGGAAGTCGAGCAGACCGGTCAGGGTCTGCCACTCACTACCGTCCTCCGGCGGCCGCGGGCGCGGCACCGGCTCTACCTCGCTCGTCACCATCATCACACCGTACGAGTGGGGTGCGACGCTTCTCCGCCTGCCACCGCCACCTCCCCGGCGCGCACGGTGGAGCCCGTGGGCACCGCGCGTAGGATCGTGCGCGATGACCGACTGGATCGCCTGGCACCGGCAGTACGACGATCAGGACTCCGGCCTCGCGCGGAGGCTTCGGGCCGTCCAGGCCGAGATCGGTGCCTGGCTGGACGAGACCGCACCCGCTCCCGTGACCGTGGTCAGCGCGTGTGCCGGCGACGGCCGCGACCTCCTGCAGGTGCTGGCGGAACGCGACGACTCCCACCGCGTGCGGGCCACCCTGCTGGAGTACGACCGACGCAACGTCGAGCGGGCGGCCCGGTCGGCCGCCGCGGCCGCTCTGGGCGGGATCGAGGTCAGGTGCGCCGACGCCGGCCTGGCCGACTCGTACTCCGGCGCGGTGCCCGCCGACCTGGTCATGATGTGCGGAGTGTTCGGCAACGTCGACGACGACGCGGTGCGGCGGCTCGTCGGGACGCTGCCGCAGCTGTGCCGCCCCGGGGCCACGGTCCTCTGGACCCGGCATCGGCGGCCGCCGGATCTCACCGGCCAGGTCCGGCGCTGGTTCGACGGCGCCGGCTTCGAGGAGGTGTCCTACGTCGCGCCCGCCGACCACGTGTACAGCGTCGGACGCCACCGGTTCGTCGGTGAACCGCAGCAGCTCACCGGTCGCGCCCGCTGGTTCGAGTTCAACCGCTGACCACCAGCGGCGGCCGTCGCCGCCTGCTAGGACGAGAAGTACGCCTGCAGCTTCTCCGCATACGGGCGGCGTTCCTCGAAGGTGAGGAACTGCGCAGTGGGCTTCGACCGGTAGAGGTCGTCGCCGTGGTAGCGGGGGAAGACATGGACGTGGTGGTGCCAGACATCCTGGTTGCCGTCGGGTTCATTGTGTTGCCGCGTCGACACGCCGGAACATCCGTACGTGTGGCGTATCGCCAGCGCGACCTCGCGGACCAGGTCGTGGACTCCGTGGCCGTACGCTGCCGGCAGGTCGTACAGGTTCTCGTGATGCTCATTGGGCACCACCAGCACATGACCGCGGTTGTTCGGCCACCAGCGCGGCGAGATCAGTGCGGTGGCGGTGTCCGTCTGCCGGACGATGTCGCGCGGGGTGCTCCCCGCGCTCTCGCGTCCCGCCAGCAGATAACAGAAGGGGCACTCGTAGTCGTGCGGCTGATGACTGAACACGGGCCTTCTCCTTCTCGCCCGCCGGTCGCGACCACCGGCACGCTACCGCGTCAGGGCAACTGGCCGGCCCTCCGTACACTGCCGGTCGTGGTGGAGCCGAGACTGCGGCCGGCGGCGCGCGGCATCATCGTCGACGATGCCGACCGGGTGCTGCTGTGCCGGTTCGACTTCCCCAGCGACGGCGTCATCGTCTGGGCAACCCCCGGCGGTGGTGTCGAGCCCGGTGAGACACCGCGGGGCGCGCTGCGCCGAGAGCTGGCGGAGGAATCGGCCTGGCACTCGATGGCGACCCGCCCCACGTATGGCACCGGCGGGTCGTGGCCGACGATCACGCCAGCGGCTACGACGGGGTCATGGAAGACTTCTACCTGGTCCGCACGACGCACTTCGTCCCGCACGGCTCGATGAGCACCGCCGAACTGCGCGCCGAGAACGTGACCACCTTCGAGTGGTGGCACATCCACGAAGTCTTGACATATCAGGGCAAGGCGGTCTTCGTGCCGGGGGACCTGGGCCAGCTACTCAATCAGTTGCTCCGCGCCGGTGTACCGACGCAGCCGCTGCGGCTGGGGCTCTGACGCCGCCCGCTGGCAGCCGACCGGCTCATCGGGTGTTGAGCGTCGCGCTCCGGCACCAGTCGGCCACGGCCGGGACGTCGACCGGCACGGAGGTGTCGAGCCGGTGGAGCGGCCCGAGCGCCAGCGGCTCGGCGTACGCGAACACCTGCTCCCACTCCTGCTCGCTGAGCGGGGCGCCGTGTACGGGATGCCGGGTCGGCCAACGCCGTTCGTACCGCTCCCGCAGCAGCGGCGCCGGAGCCTCGCACCACACCTCCACCACCTCGGTGACGCCGGCCGTCACCAGACCGGCCCGCACCAGCGGGCGTACGTCGGCGCGCCAGGAGCTCTCCAGCACCGCCCCGCCGGAGGCCGCCGCGAGCAGCGCCCACATCGTCTCCCCGGCCGCCCTGCCCAGCGCCCGGCTCCACTGTCGCTGCGTCATTCCCGGCGGCGGATCCGCGCCGAGCACGTCGGCGTGGGTCTGTTTGATGACGTCCTTACTGAACAGCGGCTGGCCGAGCGCCATGGCCAGCGGAGCAGCCAGCGTCGTCTTGCCGGCGGCCGGTAGACCGTTGACGAGCACGACCGGTCGCGCCATGGACGCAGTGTATCGGTGCATGCCCAGAGCCCCCGGCGATGGCGCTCGGAACGAGCGTAGTGTGCCGCTCTACCGGCGTGTCGGTTACCGGGCGCCCGACGAGCTGCTGGAGCTGCCTATCGAGCCGACCTGACCAGCGGTCCCGCGCCGCACCAGCACGCAGCTCCCGCCGACGCGGACCGCGATCGCGTTGGAGGCATGGTTGGCAGCGTCGATTTCGGCCTCCGCGTCCCGCCAGCCGCGCCGGTGCACCTCCGCCAACACAGCGGACAGCAGCGCGTAGGTCACGCGGCTGCGGCGCCAGGACGGCAGCACCCCGATGAGGCCGAAGCGCGGACCGGCCTGCTTCATCCACAGCCGCATCAGACCGACGTACGTCCCGGTGTCCCGCTCCACCGCCACCAGGTACGTTCTGGGGTCGAACCCGTCGGAGATGGTCTCCTCCCGGAATTCCTCCGGGCTCCACCGCCAGCCTTCCGAGCCCGGCACCTCGTGCCGCACGGTGTCGTCGAGGACGCGCAGCCGGTCGAGGTCCGCGTCGGCGGCGCTGACCAGGTCGATGCCGGCCGGCGGCGCGACAGGTCGCAGGCGCAGGCGCGCCGGGTCGACGGGGACGCGGTAGCGGTGCTCGATGCGCCGGAGCGTGAACCCGAGATCGCCGAGCTGCCGCATACCGGTGTAGTCCCGTTCGTCCACGGAAGTGTGGAGGTCACCGGTCAGGTCCGTCAGCGCGTGCGCCAGCAGTGGAGCGTACGCGTCGTCGCGGCAGTCCTGGAACGCCACGTGGGTACGGCGGTCGGGGCGGGTGCCGGCACGCAGGGCACCGACGCGCTGCCCACCGTCGTACGCCTCCCAGCGGCCGCCACCACCGTCGACCATGATGTGTGGCATCGTCCACAGCGTACGAGTAGAACAGTGCGCGCGCGAGCTCGTTACCCGCTCGCCGGCCCGGCGGTGGGGCCCAGCCGCGCGGCCTGCAGCGTCAGGTACCGCTGCTCCGGCACGCTGGCGGTCATACGCGCGGCGCGAAGGTAGGACTCGCGCGCGGCAGCTTCGTCGCCGGTGCGTTCGAGCAGGTGCGCCCGTACCGTTTCCAGCCGGTGGGTCTGCCGCATCCGCTCGTCCGCCTCGAGAGTGCCCAGCAGCGCGAGTCCGGCGCGGGGGCCGTGCACCATCGCCACCGCGACCGCGCGGTTGAGGGTGACCATCGGGCCCGGCGACACCCGGGCGAGCACCTCGTAGAGAGCCAGAATCTGCGGCCAGTCCGTCTGCTCGGCGCTTGGCGCCTCGTCATGGACCGCGGCGATCGCCGCCTGCAGCTGATAGGGGCCGATCGGGCCGGTGCCGAGGGTACGGGTCAGCAGCGCCACACCTTCGGCGATCAGCTCCGCGTCCCACCGCTCGCGACGCTGCTCGGCCAGCGGCACCAGCCCACCGTCGCAGCCGGTGCGCGCCGCCCGCCGCGCCTCGGTGAGCAGCATGAGGGCCAGCAGCCCCGCGACCTCGCTCTCCTGCGGCAGCAGCCGGTGCAGCATCCGGGCCAGGCGGATGGCCTCGGTGGTGAGGTCGGTGCGGTGCAGCGCCGGTCCGGCGCTGGTGGTATAGCCCTCGTTGAAGACCAGGTAGAGGACCTGCAGCACCTCCCGCAGCCGGGTCGGCCGGTCGGCGTCGGTGGGCATGGCGAACGTCGCTCCACCGTCCCGGATGCGTTGCTTGGCGCGGCTGATGCGCTGGGCCATGGTCGACTCGGGCACCAGGAACGCCTTGGCGATCTCCGCAGTGGTCAGGCCGCCCACCGCCCGCAGGGTCAGCGCGATCGCCGACGGCGGCGTCAGCACCGGGTGGCAGCACAGGAACAGCACCGTCAGCGTGTCGTCCCGGTCGGCGGGGTCGGTGTCCTCGCCCGGCCGCGGCGCGGGTGGGTGGGGTGCCTGCGCGACCACGAGTTCCTCGCGGCGTCGCCGCGCCTGGTCGCTGCGCAGCTGGTCGGTCAGGCGGCGGAAGGCGACCCGGACCAGCCACCCGCGCGGGTTGTCGGGCAGTCCCTCCTTCGGCCACTGCAGCGCGGCGGCCAGCAGCGCCTCCTGCACGGCGTCCTCGGCGGCGGCGAAGTCGTCGTACCGACGCGCCAGCGCGCCGAGCACCTGCGGCGCAAGTGTGCGCAGCAGGTGCTCGACGCTCGGCGTGGCCGCATCAGGGCTCACATGTCCACCTCCGGTGGCGCACCGATCTGGCGCACCTCGATCGGGATGTTCAGCGGCGCCCCGCCGCCGCCCGGGGCCGCCGACGCCCGTGCCGCGATCCGGATGGCGTGGTCGAGATCGTCGCAGTCGACGATCCAGTAGCCAGCAAGGAACTCCTTACTCTCCGGAAATGGGCCGTCGGAGACCGCGGGCGTGCCGTCCGCCCCGGCCCGGACGATCTTCGCCTGCTCCGGTCCGGCCAGTCCCTGCGCGTCGACGAACACGCCCTCGTTGGTGAGCTGCTCGTTCAGATCCTGCATGAACGCGATGTGCGCTTTGAAATCCTCCGGTGCCATCGAGGTGGCAAAGTCCTGCATGGCCTGTTGTGACGCCTGCATCAACAGCATGTACTTCATGTCCCGCTCCTCACGGTCCGCGCCGTGTTCCGGCGCCCGGTCCGGCGGTGTCCTGCGGCCACGCCTGGCCGGGCGCCTGGTTGGTGGCGCCTGGTTGGTGGCGCCTGGTTGGTGGCGCCTGGTTGGTGGCGCCTGGTTGGTGGCGCCTGGTTGGTGGCGCCTG
>SLSW01000126.1 GCA_007130245.1 Micromonosporaceae bacterium | reverse complement strand
GAGCGGGCATAGGTCGGCCGCGCGGGTCGCGTGATCGGAAGGGTCATCGCAGTTCCTCTCCTGGTGGTGTGCGACTGGCCGTACGGGCCGGTGTGCCCGTCGGCGCCCTTGCTGTATTCCCCGCCGAGGGTCCGGGTAAAGCTCACCTTCGCCGGCAATTCCCGGCCGCGACGCCTGGTGGCGCCAGGGGCGTGTGTGGCGGGCGGGAGGCTGCCGGGGCTCGACGCCTCGCCCGGCATGATCGCCGCGGGGGCACGCACCGGCACGGAGGTGGTGGTCGGTGGCCGTGGCCACGGCGTGGTCACCGGCCTGCTACTCGGGTCGATCGACGCCGAGCGCACTGCGTGCCTCGGTGCCTCGTTCGGCGGCTACATGGCGAACTGGATCCCGGCCACACCGACCGGTTCCAGGCGATCGTCAGCCACTCTGGTCAGCCGTCACGACGGCGACCCGGATTCGGTTCCACACCGGTTCCTGGAGTTCCCCGGTGAGAACCACTGGGTGCTCTCGCCCGGCAACGCCCGGATCTGGAACGAGACCGTGCTCGCCTTCCTGGAGTGGCACGTGCTGGGCGGCAAGTGGTCGCCGCCCCGGCTCGCCTGACTAGGCGGAAGCCTCACCAATCATCGGAGATCTTGGACGCGTGACGCCCTCATAGGGTCAACGGCCGTCCAAGATCGGAAGGTGGGGGTGCGGTCACCCAGCGTCAGGCGGGTTGCAGCCACAGGACACCCAGCGGCGGGATCCGGATCACCGCCGAGGCCGGCTGGCCGTACGCCGCGACCGGCTCGGCGCGCACCTCACCTAGATTGCCGACGCCCGAGCCGCCGTAGTCGGCGGCGTCAGTATTGATCACCTCCCGCCAGGCGCCGTTGCGCGGCAGGCCCACCCGGTAGCCCTCCTGCGGTGTCGCGGCGAGGTTCACCACACACACCAGCAGCGAACCGTCCGCGCCGATGCGCTGGAACACGAAGGTGTTGTGAGCCGCGTCGTCGCGCACGATCCAGCCGAACCCGTCCGGCTCAGTGTCGCGTGTCCACAACGCCGGAGTCGCCCGGTAGGCCGCGTTCAGGTCCCGCACCAGCTGCTGCATGCCCTGCGCCGCCGGATCCTGCCGTAGCTGCCAGTCCAGTCCCCGCTGCTCACTCCACTCCCGCGGATCGGCCAGCTCGCACCCCATGAACAGCAACTGCTTGCCCGGGTGCGCCCACATGAACGCCAGCAGCGCCCGGGCGTTGGCCCGCTGCTGCCACGCATCGCCCGGCATCTTGCCCACCAGCGAACCCTTGCCGTGCACCACCTCGTCGTGGCTGATCGGCAGCAGGTAGTTCTCGCTCCAGGCGTACAGGATGGAGAACGTCATCTCGTGGTGGTGCCACTGCCGGTGCACCGGGTCCTGGGCGAGGTAGCCCAGGGTGTCGTGCATCCAGCCCATGTTCCACTTGAAACCGAACCCCAGCCCGCCGTCGTCGGTCGGCCGGGTCACCCCCGGCCAGGCCGTCGACTCCTCGGCCACCATCACCACCCCCGGGTGCCGCCGGTAGACGGTGGCGTTGACCTCCTGCAGCAGCGACACCGCGTCCAGGTTCTCGCGCCCGCCGGCCGGGTTCGGGCTCCACTGGCCCTCCGCGCGCGAATAGTCCAGATACAGCATCGACGCCACCGCGTCCACCCGCAGGCCGTCGACGTGGAACTCCTCGCACCAGTACAGCGCGTTGGCCACCAGGAAGTTACGCACCTCCGGCCGGCCGTAGTCGAACACCAGCGTGCCCCAGTCCGGATGCTCCCCGCGAAGCGGATCCGGGTGCTCGTACAGCGGCGTGCCGTCGAAGCGCGCCAGCCCCCATTCGTCGCGCGGGAAGTGTGCCGGCACCCAGTCCAGGAACACCCCGATGCCGGCGGCGTGCAGCCGGTCGACCAGCAGCCGGAACCCGTCCGGGTCGCCGAACCGCGCCGTCGGGGCGTAGTAGCCGGTGACCTGGTAACCCCACGAGCCGCCGAACGGATGCTCCATCACCGGCAGCAGCTCCACATGGGTGAAACCCATCTCCCGTACGTAGTCCACCAGCTGGTCGGCCAGCTGCGCGTACGACAGGCCCGGTCGCCACGACCCCAGGTGCACCTCGTAGACCGACATCGGCTCCCGGTGCGGCGCGGCGTCGGCGCGCCGGCGCAGCCAGTCCGCGTCGCTCCACTCATAGGTCGACTCGTACACCACCGACGCGGTCGCCGGCGGGGTCTCGGCGCGCCGCGCCAGCGGATCGGCCTTCTCCCGCCACACCCCGTCGCGGCCCAGGATGCGGAACTTGTAGCGGTCACCGGCCGCCGCTTCCGGCACGAACAGCTCCCACACCCCGCTGGCGCCCATCGACCGCATCGGCCACCCGTCGTGCGGTCCCCAGCCGGTGAAGTCCCCGACCACCCGCACACCGCGGGCGCTCGGCGCCCACACCGCGAACGCCACCCCGCCGTCGCGCACCCGCGCCCCCAGCACCGTCCACAAGCGCTCGTGGCGACCCTCGCGGATCAGATGCAGGTCCATCTCACCGACGGTGGGCGGATGCCGGTACGGGTCGTCGTGGCGCACCCCGTCCACCTCCACCCGGTAGTCGACCTGGTAGCCCGGCACCATCGCCTCGAACACGCCCTCGGACTTCACCCGCCGCGCCGGGTGACGGGACCCGTCGACCACCACCGCCACCTCTCCGGCGCCGCGACGGATCGTACGAATGACCGTGCCGTCGGCGCCCGGATGGGCGCCCAGCACCGCGTGCGGGTCGTGGATGTCGCCGGAGATCAGGTGGTCCATGTCGCCACCGCCTCGTCACCGTGGGACCGGCTGGCCGAGCAGGCGCGCCACCGACTGCAGCGGGATCCACAGCCAGCCGGGCCGGTGCCGCGCCTCGTACCCCGCCTCGTAGAGCGCCTTGTCCAGCTCGTACGCGCACAGCAGCGCGCGCCGCCGGCGCGGGTCCTCCCCGGCCGCCTCGGCGTACCCGTTGCAGAACGCCGCTTCGTTGCGATCGATCCACTCCCGGGCGCGGAACAGCAACTGCTCGTCACCCTCCTCCCCCACCAGCAGCTGGCAGGCGGCGTACTCGTAGGAGCGCAGCACCCCGGCCACGTCGCGCAGCGGCGAGTCGGGGCGGCGGCGCTCGGTGGTCGGCGCCCCCGGCTCACCCTCGAAGTCGATCAGGATCCAGCCTTCCGGCGTACGCAGCACCTGGCCGAGGTGCAGGTCGCCGTGCACCCGCTGGATGGCGGTCTGTTCGGCGCCGGCAGCGTCGAACACCGCCCGGGCCGCGGGCGCCACCCCGGCCAGGTCCGGCACCGTCTGCACCGCCGCCTCCAGCCGCGCCCGCATCTGCTCCACCGGCGGCGGCGCCAGCCAGGCGCCCATCTCCTCGGCCAGGGTGCGGTGCACCGAGGCCACCGCCTCGCCGAGCCGGTGCGACTCCGCAGCCAGGTCAGCGCCCACCTCGTCGGCGCGCAGATCCATCTCCGCGAACAGGTCCCGGGCGCTGGCCACCGCCATCGCCCATCCCTCGGCGGCGTTGTCGGCGTACTCGGCCACCATCCCCAGCGACAGCGGCGCCCCGGTCTCGTCGGTGCCGTCGATGGCCCCCAGCAGCCTGGCCACGTGCGGATTCCCGGCGCGCCCCAGCACCCGGTTCAGCTCCACGTCCGGGTTGATACCCGGCGCCAGCCGCCGGAACAGCTTCAGGATCGCGTGCCGGTCGAACACCACGCTGGTGTTGCTCTGCTCCGCATCGACCACCCGCGCCGGCGCGTCGACCGGCAGCTGGGCGTCCGGCTCCGGCACGAACCGCACCCCGCCACGGTCGGCGCCCGCGGCGATCAGGCGCAGCAGAAACCGGGCCGAGTCATCGTCGAACAGCGCGTCGTAGCCGGTGCGGTTGCCGTCGGCACCGATCGTGGCCACGGTGGCGAACTCGTCGGTCGCCTCGTGGTTCCAGCCGACGAAAACCTGGTAGTGCTCCACCATGCCGTCGGCGTACCTGGCCGCCAGCAACACGTGGTCCAGGTCGTCGCGCAGCGGCGTCACCACCACCGGCTCGGCGGAGATCAGCGTGCGGTTGCGGCCGGCGTACCACCGTTGGTGCGTCAGCCATTCCGCGAACGGCAGCATCATGGCTCCTCCTGTGACGGTGGCGCGAGATCGTCGTACTGGGCCGCCTCGTTACCGGTGGCCACCGGCGCCAGGTCCGGCTGGCTCAGCCGGAACCAGTAGAAGCTGTGGCCAGGAAGGGTGAGCAGGTACGGGTGGTCGGTGATGCGCGGGAACGGCACCCGACCGGTCAGCTCCACCGGGGTGTACCCGGTCCAGCCCGACAGCTCCACCTCCACCGCCTGCGGGAACCGCGACAGGTTGTGTACGCACATCACCACGTCGTCGCCGTGCTCGCGCAGGAACGCGAACACCGACGGGTTCGACCCACCCAGGTCATGGAAGGACCCCACCGCGAACGCCTCGTGGCGGCGGCGCACCGCCACCATGGTGCGGGTCCAGTTGAGCAGGGTGGCCGAGCTGTCCCGCTGGGCCTCCACGTTGACCGCCTGGTAGCCGAACACCGCGTCCTGGTTGACCGGCACGTACACCCGGCCCGGGGTGGCGGTGGAGAACCCGGCGTTGCGGTCCGGTGTCCACTGCATGGGCGTGCGCACCCCGTCGCGGTCACCGAGCCAGATGTTGTCACCCATGCCGATCTCGTCGCCGTAGTAGAGCACCGGCGAGCCGGGCAGCGACAGCAGCAGCGCGGTGAACAGCTCGAACTGGTTGCGGTCGTTCTCCAGCAGCGCCGCCAGCCGCCGGCGGATGCCCACGTTGGCGACCATGCGCGGATCGGTGGCGTACTCGGCGTACATGTAGTCGCGTTCCTCGTCGGTGACCATCTCCAGGGTCAGCTCGTCGTGGTTGCGCAGAAAGATGCCCCACTGGCAGTTGGCCGGGATCTGCGGCGTCTGAGCCAGCACCTCCGAGATCGGGATCCGCGACTCGCGGCGCACCGCCATGAAAATGCGCGGCATCAGCGGGAAGTGGAACGCCATGTGGCACTCGTCGCCGCCCACCGACGCGTCGCCGAAATACTCCACCACATCGCTCGGCCACTGGTTGGCCTCGGCCAGCAGCACCCGCCCCGGGTATTCGTCGTCGACCACCTTGCGACAACGCTTGAGGAACTGGTGGGTCTCCGGCAGGTTCTCGCAGTTGGTGCCCTCCCGCTCGAACAGGTACGGCACCGCGTCCAGGCGGAAGCCGTCGATGCCCAGGTCCAGCCAGAACCGGATCACGTTGAGCATCTCCTGCTGGACCTGCGGGTTGTCGTAGTTCAGGTCCGGCTGGTGGGAGAAGAACCGGTGCCAGAAGAACTGCCGGCGCACCGGGTCGAAGGTCCAGTTGGACTCTTCGGTGTCGACGAAGATGATCCGCGCGTC
>SLSW01000099.1 GCA_007130245.1 Micromonosporaceae bacterium | reverse complement strand
CAACGCGCCCACGAGGCCAGAGTTGCGGCCCGGCGGCAGTTACGAAAGGATCACAAGTGAACGCCCCCCGATGGTTGGGTATTACCTCCCCGTCCTGGTGCATTTGGTCAGACACATGTCGGACGCAGAACCGGTGCAGCGTGCGATAGGGCACCACCACCCCCCGCCGCGTCAGCAGGTCACCGATCTTCATCACCGTCAGGTCCTTACCCAGCCACGTGGTGATCTGCTCCCGCTGCCCCTCCAACTCCTGCCACGCGCCACCGTGCCCCGACGGGCGCACCGGCCGCACCGCCTCGACGACCTGCCCGATCACCTCGTCGGACAGCTGCTCCAACCCACTGGCGCGGACCACCCCGACGGCCTCGGCCGCATGCACATAGCGCCTGGCGGTCTTCCTGTCCACACCCGCCTGTTCGGCCACCTTCCGCAGACCGCCACCGGCCAGCCACGCCCGCAGCACCTCACGTACTTCGATCACTGAAACCTCCCGGAATGCCATCGAATCCGAACCTCCACGTCGTCCGACGTGAAGATCCAAAACGGCAGTGATCAAGAACCCGGACGCGACACGCCGGGTGGTCCTATCACTGGCAACCGGGTGGTCCCATCACCCTGGCAAAACCCCGCTCAGGGTGGTCCCATGCTCGTGGCAGGCGACACCGGGAACGTGCCCGCGGGACGGGCCTTGCGCCGCGACCGGCGCCTTGGCCCAACCCGCCATCTCGGCGTTTGCTCGATGGATCAGCGGAGGTAGCGGCGTCCGCGTATGAGAACGGTCGTGGTAGCGTGGTAGACCTACCACATGGGCGGACACCCAGACAAGCAAATCGAGGCGGCGCTGGTAGCGATGGAGGCGGCTGGCTGGCGGATCCGGAAGTCAACGGGGCGGGCACACGCATGGGGAATGGCCTACTGCCCGGGCGGGACGACGGGATGCCCGCCTGTGGGCATTCAGTCCACTCCGGCGGTGCCGCAACAGCACGCGCGGCGCCTGCACCGGGCGTTGAGTAACTGCCCGCACTTCTAAGGAGCGTGACGACGTGGCGGATCTATACAGCTTCCGGGTCACCTTCCATGGTGACCTGGGCGATCCTGAGCAGGTTGCGGATGTCCTTTACGGGTGCGGTTGCGACGACGCGACGGTGTCTGTGGAGCGGGACGGCTCGGCGGGCTACGCCGACTTCGACCGGGAGGCCACCGACGCGCTCACCGCGGTAGTAACGGCGGTGGAGCAGATCGAGGCAGCCGGGCTTCACGTCGTCTCGGTCGGCGATGACCTGGTGAGCGTCGCCGACATCGCCGAGCGGGCCGGGCGTAGCCAGCAGGCCGTCAGCGCGTGGATCAACCAGGTGCGCGGTCCCGGCGGGTTCCCTCCGGCCAGGACAGACCGACACTGGGGGGCGGTGTACTCCTGGGCCGAGGTCGCGGACTGGCTTGCCCGGCACGGCCTGGTCGACCTCGACCCGACCGCGGCTGAGGTGGCTACCGCATGTGCCACCGTCAGTGCGGTGCTGGACGCTCGGGCGAAACTCCGAGCGCTGCCGACACCGGCGGCCAGCCGCGCGCGCCGACTTCTTGCCGCCTGAACCTGCTCCGGTGCGGCGATCAAATCGCAGCGGAGTAAGTGTGGTGGCGACCTGGTCCAGGCGCATTGCAGCGCAGCGGGCGAACATGGCCGACCGGGTCCGGGATGTCGTCAACGGTGAAGTCGTCGCCGAGCAGCTCAGCCGCACGTGGTTTGGTGATGAGCCCGTCGTGGTGGGCCTGGATGACGGCCTGGCGCCACCGCGGACCGCACGTGTCCACGGCCAGATCAGGAACCGGCTCCTCGCCAAGGACCGCCACGATGTCCCCACGGACCGGCGTCCTCGAACGGAGACGCCCGACAACGTCGTCCGGGAGGAGATCGCACTGGGACGCGCGGGTCACCACGGCTGACCAAGACAGTCGGTACTCGCCTGCGACCGCGACGAGCCGGCTGCGGATCTCGTCGCCGTCGGCGCCGGCCACTGCGCGGGCGAGATCGTCGCATGGCAGCAGGAACTCACCGGCGAACGCATCCACAAGCCGCTCGCGCTCCTGCCGGTTGGCGCTGACTCCACCGACGTCGGCCGTGTACTCGTCCTGCAGGAGGTGGTGACCGATCTCGTGAGCAGCGGTCCAGCGCCGCCTGCCCGGATCCGGGGCCGCACCGATGATCGCTGCGCTGTACGTGCCGAGCATGACCGAGGCGCCGTCTGCGTCCAGATCGACCACGCGCAGATAGACGGCGAGTCTCTCGGCGACCTGCGCCATCGGCCCCAGCGGGCCGCTCGTCTCACCCAGGAAGCTACGTGCGTTCCGGGCGAGCGCAAGCGGGTCGTCGGTGGGCTGCGGCAAGCCGGTCGGAGGGCGCAGGACCCCGTGGTCGACCAGCCAGTCAGTGTCGCGTGCGTGCTGCTCCAGAAGCACATCCAGGCGGAACCGGAGCAGTTCAGTCGCGGTTGGTTTGGCGCGCAGTGCCTGCCGGCGCGACACCATGGCTGCCGGCGGCGAGGCGACAAAGTAAGCGGCGGGAACGCGCAGTTCGTCAGCCAGCCGGAAAAGCTCCATCGCGTTGAGGTGCCGCTGCCCGGATTCCGCCCGCACCAGGGCGGTGCGTTCAAGCCCGATCCGGTCGGCGAGCTGACCCTGCGTGGGCCGGAGTCACGCGCGAGGTCGGCCCTCCACGCCTCACGCCCGACAAGGCCTATGCGTTGCTTGCAGCGTGCTAGCATGGGTGCATGACCACGCTATACATCCGCGACGTGGCCGACGAGGTGGCGGAAACCCTGAAACAACGCGCTGCCGCCGCCGGCATGTCCCTGTCCGCCTACGTTGCCCGCGAGCTGGCCACCATCGCCGCCCGCCCTACGAATGCCGAGATCATCCAGCGACTCAAGGACCGAGACCGCTCCACCGGCCCCACCACCGAGGACATCGTGGAGGCGGTCCACGACAGCCGCCGATGATCGTCATCGACGCCTCCGCCATGATCGAAGCGCTCGTCGGCCGCGACGCTGACCACGACCTGCTCGACTCGCTCCAGCCCAGCGTTCACGCGCCGCACCTGCTCGACGTGGAGGTCCTTTCGGTCCTGCGCGGTCTCACCCTCAGCCGGAAGCTGCCGCCGGACGCCGCCGACCAGGCACGCGCCGACTACTTCGCCCTCACCATCGCCCGCTACGAGGTGCACGGCCTGGCCGACCGGGTCTGGGACCTTCGCAGCAACTACACCACCTACGACGCCTGCTACCTGGCGCTGGCCGAAGCACTCGACGCACCCCTGTACACCTGCGACGACAAGCTCGCCAGCGACTGCCACCGGGCAGAGGTTCTCGCCTTCCCACGCACCCACTGATACCCGACCGGGCTGGGAGGGGGCGGGGCCGTGTGTCACCAACCTGTCGTATGCGCGTCCTATCTTGGTGAACGTCGGTCGACAATACGGCTGGTCGAGATACGGGGTTTCGCCCGGGAAGGTGCAGTGATGGCCACCGTCATCAGGATGAGTCGCGATGAGCTCGCCCACCGTCGCCAGATGCTCCTTGAATCTGTCGGCATGACGTATGAGGAGCTGCGCGAGCGGGCGCTCGCCTACACGCTGCGGTCTGAGGAGCGGGCGGCGTACGAGGGGATCCGCGGCATCGACTACTTGCTCGGCAACGAAAAGTAAGCACCGGCGGCCAGCCGCGCGCGCCGACTTCTTGCCGCCTGAACCCGCTCCGGTGCGGCGATCACATTGGAGCGGATGAGTTCGGTAGCTACCCCATAGCCCAGGACTCGGCCGGGGCTTCGATCTCGGTCGTACCGATGTCGAGCCGGCGTGATGGTGTCCTGATGTCGGGTCATATGGCGCTCGTCTGGCATGGTGATTCCAACGCCTTGTTGTCCCCGCAAGGAACTGGGATGCCGAAGGGGAGCCGTCGTGACAGCTGCGTGGATGGTGCGCGCCGGGCGCGCCGGTCAGCATGAGGCACCTGCACTCAAGAGTGGATGCGTGCTGCTCGGGTTCCCGCGGGTTCCCGACCTGACCAGCAGCGAGACCAAGGCGGAGATCGCGAAAGTGCTCCGTCGCGTCCACCCGGATGCCACGCCCAGCAGGATCGGCAACTGGGCAGCACAGCTGTATGCCTTCCGCACCCGGATGCAGAAAGGTGACCTGGTGGTAATGCCTCGCAAGTCGGTCTCCGCGATTGCGATTGGCGAGATCACCGGTGATTACCGCTATCTCGGTTCGCCCACCGAGATCGACGGTGCAGCACACAGCCGGAGCGTGCGCTGGCTGCGCGACGACATCCCACGCACCACCATCGGCAAGGATCTCCTGAACTCACTTGGTGCGATCATGACAGTCTGCCGAATCGCGAGGAACGATGCGGCCGTCCGGATCCGGCACCTGGCAGATCACGGCGAGGATCCAGGCGTGATCGATGCACGTACGTCGGGCGCGATGGCAGGCGAGCAGGATGACGAAACCGGCGCGGGCGCCGCGACCGACGCCTTCGATCAGCTCAGGACTAATCTCGAGTATGCCCGCAGCCTGGCGCGAGCCGGGGTGGATCTCGAACGGTTAGGTGTCACAGCGTTCGAGGTGACCGATGTCTACCGGGCGGCGTGGATGCAGTGTGTCGCAGCGCTCGATCACTGGGTGCATCAGGAGGTGCACCGCCGTATGATCGAACTCGCCGCGCAACCGGACGCCGCCAAGCCAGACCGGTATCGGAAGTTCAATATCACGATGGAGGTCTTGGAGCGCGTACACCAGCGGCGTGAGCCGCTCGATGAGGTGCTGGGACACTACGTTCGCGACGTTCTGGGCCGCGAGACGTACCAGCAGCCAGACCGCATCAGAGACGCGTTCAGTCTTGTCAGCGACGTCGACCGGCTCTGGGAACGCGTGGCAACTGAGCTCTCCGATCAGAGCGCTGACGAGGTCCGGATCGACGCCTCTGCCATCAAGCAACGTCTGCGAGACGTCGTCTATCGTCGCAACAAGATTGCTCACGAGTACGATGAGGACCTCACAAGTCCGGATGGCCGTCAGCCGATTGACGCCACCACTGTGGCGGACACGATCGACTGGATCGAGCTGCTGGCGGAGACGATCCTCGTGGTCGTCGACCGGCGCTGATCGCGGGCAGGGACGACGACTGTGGAAGGGGGCGATCCGATGCCGCGGCTGGTCCTGGCCAAGGATTTCCTCGCCGACTACGCCAAGCTGCAGCCGCCGGTGCGCAAGGCGGTCGACGAGGCGATCGGCAAGTTCGCCGAGCACACCCACGCCGGGTTGCACCTGGAGAAGCTGGCCCACGCCAAGGATCTGCGGATCCGCACCATCCGGATCACCCAGTTCTACCGCGGCGTGGTGCTCGCGCCGGACCGTGGCGAGGAATACCTGCTGCTGACCGTACGCGGCCACGACGACGCCATCGCCTACGCCGCCAGCCGCCGCTTCTCGGTCAACCAGACCCTCGGCGTACTCGAGGTGCGCGACCAGGACGCGCTGGACAGCCTCGCACCTGCGTTGCAGCAGGCCGCCGACCAGGAGGACCGGCGGCTGTTCGATCTCGTCAACGACGCCGACCTGCAGCGCCTCGGCATCGACGCCGACGTGCTGCCGCTGGTGCGGCTGCTGGCCACCGAGGCGCACCTGCAGGCGCTGGCGGCGCTGCTGCCGGCGTTGCAGTACGACGCCCTGGTGGGCCTGGCGGCCGGGCTGACGCCGGAGCAGGTGTGGGACGAGCTCAGCCAGCAGCTCGTCGACGGCGCGCCCGCCGAGGTCGACACCGACGACGTCGCCGGCGCGGCCGGCCGCACCCCGGACCGGTTCGTCGTCGTGTCCGGACCCGACGAGCTGGCGAGCATCCTGGCCCACCCGTTCGACGCGTGGCGGGTGTTCCTGCATCCGGCCCAGCGCCAGATTGCCCACCGGCCGTCGTACGCCGGACCCACGCTGGTCACCGGGGGAGCGGGCACCGGCAAGACTGTGACCGCGCTGCACCGGGCGGTGGTGCTGGCCGGCCGCGACCCGCACGGCCACCACGCGCACGACCACGCCGCAGACGACCACGGCGCGCCGCCTATCCTGCTGACCACCTTCACCCGCAACCTCGCCGACGCGCTGGACCGCCAGCTCGGGCTGCTCACTGACGACGACGCGATCCGGCAGCGCATCGACGTGCTCAACGTCGACCGGCTGGCGCACCGGGTGCTCACCGAGGCGCACGGCCAGCGGCCCGCGATCGTCGACCACGAGTGGCTGCAGCAGCGGTGGCAGCAGGCCGCGGAGAGCTGCGACCTCACGCCGGTGTTCCTGCAGCGCGAATGGGAGCAGGTCATCCTGGCGCAGGGCCTGCACAGTGTCGAGGACTACCTGGCGGCGCGGCGGCACGGCCGCAGCACCCCGCTGCGCGCCGACCAGCGGCGCCAGGTGTGGGACGCCATCGCGCAGGTCACCGACGAGCTGCACAAACTCGGGCAGCGCACCCACCTGCAGGTGGCCGACGAGGCGGCGCAGGTGCTGGCCGGGCGCACCGACCCGCCGTACCGGCATGTCATCGTCGACGAGGGTCAGGACCTGCACCCGGTGCAGTGGCGGCTGCTGCGCGCCGCGGCGCCCGCCGGGCCGGACGACCTGTTCATCGTCGCCGGTCGAACTCGAACGGCACCCCAGCGGCAAGCGCCGGTCGGCGGTGGTCCACGAGCTGAAAGTGGACACGCGGTTCGGAGGTGTAGCCGGAGTTACCGCAAGCGGCCAGCACCTCGCCGGCCCGCACCCGCTGGCCGACCCGCACGCGGACGCTGCCACGCCGCAGGTGGGCCAGCACCGCGTACACCCCGTCACCGAGGTCGACGATCACGCGGTTGCCCAGCACGAACCGGCCGCCGAACGGTGACAGCACCGCGCGTACCAGCAGCTCGACGAGCAGGTACGCCAACGTCCACGGCGTGTCGCGGCTCCAGTGGTCGCGCTGCCACCCGGTGGCCGCCACCACGATGCCGTCACCAGGAGCGAGCACCGGCTGACCGTAGGCCGGGTAGCGGCGCGCCGGTCGCGCCGGCGGCCACCACCGGACCCGTCGCCGCGCTACCGAAGGGTCCGGGACATGGACGAGATCGATAGCGGACGCTCTGGCCAGCTCATGGGTGCCGTGACTGGGCCGCTTCTGGGCTGGGCTCTTGACGGCGATCCAGCGCCCCCGCACCGGCGGCTGAACGGTGAACGGTGCATGGTCGGGATGCTGGTTACACAGGAGGAACAGCGCCACCCCGACGACGACCACGGCGAAGCCGATCACTGTCAACGACGGCAGCTCCAGGAGCCCCGCAGCGCCGATCAGCAGCAGGCCGACCGGCCACACCACGCCGCCGATCGCTCGCGCGAGACGCCTGGGCGCGCAGGTCATGTGTCCTCCTTGGCTGATAGGCGGACCGGATCATGACCGTACCGGGTGGGAATGGGCCCGACCGGTCAAGCCGCCGGCTTTGTCGGTGGGGCTCTTTATAGTCAGAGAATGAGCGCGGCAGCAGGCAGAGCAGGCGCGGCCGGTCTAGTCGAGGTGCGGTCGGCCGTCGGGCGGTTCGACGACTTCTACGAGGTCGTCGGGGTGAAGAAGCCCGGCGGCAAGGGCTGCTGGTGCATGTCCTACCGCGACTCGCGCGTCAAGGACGACGGCCGCCCGGAGTTCATGCGCCGCCTGTGCGAGTCTGAGCCCGGCCCCGGAGTTCTCGCCTACGCCGACGGGGTGCCGGCCGGGTGGTGCTCGATCGCCCCGCGCAGCAGCTACCGGCGCCTGATGCACGCGCGCACCATCCCGTTCGTCGACGAACGCGACGCCTGGGTGGCCGTGTGCTTCGTGGTGCGCGGCGGATACCGGCGCCGCGGGCTCATGCACGCTCTGCTCGACGGAGCGGTCGAGCACGCCGCCGCCCACGACGCAGAGGTGGTCGAGGGTTATCCGGTCGAGGTGCCCGAGGGCGAACGCGTCGACGTCACCAGCGGGTATGTCGGGACCACCCGACTCTTCGAGGCGCACGGCTTCCACCGCGCCGCCCCGACCACGGGCCACAGCGGAGGTCGCCCCCGTTGGATCATGCGGCGCGAGCTCGGCTGACGTGAGACCGCCGCCGGTCCGGTCGGTGACGCAGTAGCGCGTCCACATCTTCGCTGGTGTTGCCAACGCTCGGCTGATCCCGCACCATCCAGATACCTCCGAAGCATCGGAACCGGGCTGGTGGTGCACACACGGTGACGAACATGGGCACCACCGGACCCGGCACGCGCATGACGTGTGGAAAGGCAACGCATGCACGCAGCACCTGGTCTGCCGCTGCCACGCTGGACGAGCCCCTCGCAACGACAGATGTCGCATGTCCTGAGGCAGAGGCGACAGCTCATCACCTCCTCGAGCAGCACGTCGTCCAGGAAGACGATGCCCGATACGTGCCGGCCGTGGACGTTGACATCTGTGGCTACGAGGTGGACCTTGCCGCTCTCGTAGACATGATGCTGATCGCTGACGAGGAGGCGCATCCGCTGTCGTACGTGTTGGACCGACTGGCCCATCAGCAGATGTTTGTCGACCTGGCCAATAACCTTGAGGACATGTTTCCCGATCACTATGCCGGTGCGTCCGCCGAACCCGATGCCTACCGCATCTGCTTCAGCGGTCCACCGCCGCCGCAGGCGCTGGCGATGATAGATGAACTCCCCGTCGAGGTGGGCATCGTCGGCAGCCGCGGGCTCCCGGAGGAGGAGCGCTTGACGGTCCGGTACGGCGTGGTCGAAAGCATCCACATCCTCACCACGAACTGGGCTGCCGGATGCGACTGAAGACGAAGCAGCTAGCGGCAGCGGTTGCCGTGGTCGTCGTCGCGTTCACCTTGGCGGCAGGTTGGTGGTTGTACCGGGACCTCGAAGCCGGGTTACTTCGCGGCAAGGGCGATGACCCCCGCATCGGGGTCTATCACCCGGGTTACCTGACGTGGAGGTTGCCGCAGAGCCCGGGCTCATCGTACGGGGCTGACCTTCGCGTGGTTTACCGCGAGGACACGAAGTGCCTCTATCTCGAAGACAGCCGACCGGAACTCCACGACGACGAGCGACTGTTGTTGGCAGTCTGGCCGCAGGGCACCAAGCCGGTTCATAGCGACGGCCGGCGCGGCGTTGACGTTCCCCACCACGGCACGATCTTCGAGGGAGACGTCCTCACTGACGTTACCGGGATAGTGACCTGGACGATGTGGGCAGAGCTGCACGATCGCAAGATCGAAGTGGTGGAACAGTGTCTCAACGCCACAGTCTTCATGTTCGAGGTCTCACGCGTTCTGGCCGTCGAGCCCGCAGACGAGACCTGACGACCGTTTGGTACAGCCTGCGTCCTTCGATCAGCGCTGGTGGACACGCTACCTGTGCCTGAGGCCATTTCCGTGGGGTAGGCGGTCCGCCCGCGCCGATCTTGACCACGGGTCGAGGCGTCCGGCCGGTGGGTGAACGATTAATCGGTTGCGGCACGAGGCACCGCCCCTGTGTGCTGAGGACGTCAGCGAAGCACCCGACCCGCTCAGGAGACCGGTCATGCGTCCAGCTTTCACATCCATCGAAGAGAACCTCGCCGTCTTCTCGAAGGGTGTGACGATTGCTCCGGACCACGCTGAACCTGGGGATCCTGGCACATGTTGACGCCGGTAAGACCACGCTGACCGAGCGCCTGCTCTACGAAGCAGGCGTCATCGACCAGGTCGGCAGCGTCGACGCGGGCACCACCCACACCGACTCGCTGGACCTGGAACGCCAGCGCGGCATCACCATCCGCGCGGCGGTCGTGTCGTTCCCGGTCGACGACATCGCCGTCAACGTGATCGACACCCCCGGGCACCCGGACTTCATCGCCGAGGTGGAGCGCGCGCTCGGTGTGCTCGACGGCGCCGTGCTGGTGATCTCGGCGGTCGAAGGGGTGCAGCCGCAGACCCGCGTGCTGATGCGGGCGCTGCAGCGGCTGCGGGTGCCGACGCTGCTGTTCATCAACAAGATCGACCGTCGCGGCGCGGACACCGAACGGGTGCTGGCACAGGTCACGCGACGGCTCACCACCGCGGCCGTGCCGACGGGCACGGTGGCGCACGCCGGCACACCGCAGGCCCGCTTCACCCGCGACGACCTGCGCGACCCGGGTCACCGCAGCCGGCTGATCGAGGTGCTGGCCGACCACGACGACGAGTTGCTGGCCACCTACGTCAACGACGAGTCCGCGCTCACCGGTAACCGGTTGCGCGACGCGCTGCGCGCGCAGACCGCCCGGGCGCGGGTGCACCCGGTGTTCGCCGGCTCCGCGGTCACCGGCGCCGGGGTGCCCGAGCTGACGGCCGGGCTGACCGGGCTGCTGCCGGCCGCCGACGGCGACAACGCCGGCCCACCCTCCGGCCAGGTGTTCACAATCGAACGTGGCGCGGCGGGGGAGAAGGTGGCGTACGTGCGGATGTTCACCGGCACGGTGCGCCCCCGCGACCGCCTGCCGCTGCCGCACGGCGCCGAGGCGAAGGTGACCGCGGTCCACGTCTTCGACCGGGGCGCATGGGTGCGCCGCGACCAGGTCGGCGCCGGGCAGATTGGCAAGTTGTGGACCTCCGGTCCGGTCCAGGTGGGTGCCACGGTCGGAGCCGCCCGCGCCACCGGTCCGCGGCACACTTTCCCGCCGCCGACCATGGAGACCACCGTCGTGCCGCGCCACCCCGCCGACGGCGGGGCGCTACGGGCCGCGCTGGCACAACTGGCCGAGCAGGACCCGCTGATCAACGTGCGCGTCGACGACGACACCGGCGGCGAGGTCAGCGTCTCGCTCTACGGCGAGGTGCAGAAACAGGTGCTGCAGGCCACCCTGGCCGGTGACTACCACCTCGATATCGAGTGCCGCGAGACCACCACCATCTGCGTGGAACGTCCGGTCGGCGCCGGTGAGGCGGTCGAGATCCTGTACCGCGGATCCAACCCGTTCCGGGCCACCATCGGGCTGCGGGTCGCGCCGGCCCCGCCCGGCTCGGGGATCGGGTTCCGGCTGGGCGTGGACTACCGCGTCGTACCGATGTACATCTACAAGAGCCTGGACCGGTTCGCCGAGGCCATGCAGCAACACGTACGGCAAACCCTGCGCGAGGGCCGGTACGGGTGGCAGGTCACCGACTGCACGGTGACGCTGGTGGAGTGCAACTACAGCTCACCGGACGGGCCGCCGGCGACCTTCGGGCCGCTGAGCACCGCCGCCGACTACCGCAAGCTCACCCCGATGGTGCTCATGCAGGCGCTGCAGCGGGCCGGGACCGTGGTGTGCGAGCCGGTGATGCGCCTCGACCTGGAGGTGCCGGCGGCGACCCTCGGGGCGGTGCAGACCGCCGTGGGCCGCCTCGCCGGCGCGCTGCAGGGCCAGTCACCGCGGGGCGATCTGGCCGCGCTGGAGATCCTGTTGCCGGCTGCCCGCCTGTCGGAGCTGCAGCGGCAGCTGCCCGGGCTGACCAGCGGTGAAGGGGTGCTGGAGTCCAGGTTCGACGGATACCGGCCGGTCAGCGGGGATCCGCCGGTCCGGCCGCGCCGCACGACCGACCCGCTGGACCGCGAGGCGTACCTGCGCTCGTTGTCCCGCGAGGGCGCCCGCGGCTGACCGGCTACCGGTGGACGCGGCCTCGGCCGGGTGGAGATCGTCCGGTGGCCACGTTCAGTAGGTGTCCAGTCGCGGTCCAGCGGTCGTCGTTAACGTCCCGGCTCAAGAAAGGAGGTGGCTCAGATGAGCGGCGACATGGAGTTTGAGATCGAGGCGCTGGAACTGCTGGAGCAGGAGGAGCGTCTGACAGGCGGCGGCGAGGGTTGCACCCTCGCCAGCTTCTGTTGGGACACCATGGTCACATTCGCGGAGTAGCGCTACGACGCGCATACCTCAGTGGCTCGTGGGTGCGGCCTCGTGTCGGCCCGGCCGCACCCACCGCAGCGTCGCGCTGGCGGATCGCCGATCCTTCTTACCGCTGCCCGCAGCGCGGCGGCAACCGCGGCGACCGCAGGGTGCGCACCCGCGCCGCTGCGCACCGCGATCAGGGTACGCCGGTGCAGCGGCAGGCGGACAAGGCTGAGGTTCGGTGGCGCGTCGGTGACGGCGAGCTGCGGGACCATGGCGACACCATGCCCGGCGGCGACCAGCTCCAGCACCGTGGCGAACTCGTCGACCTGGTGGCGCACGTGGGGGGTGAAACCGGCGCCGTGGCAGGCGCGCAAGGTCATCGTGTGGCAGAGCGTGCCCGGCGTGGCGGTGATCCAGGCCGCGTCTCGCCAGTGCCCGAGCGCTGCCGCGCCGTCGGCGAGATCTACGTGGGGCAGGGTGGTGGCCGCCAGGTACATCGTCTCGTCGCAGAGTGGCTCGGTCGCTAGGCCCGGCTCCACTGGACTGGGCACGAAGTCGTACTCGTGGACCAGCGCCACATCCAGCTCGCCCGCGCGCAGCGCCGGCGCGACATCCGCCGGGTCGATCTCGGACACCATCGGCTCCAGTGCGGGATGCCGGCCGGCGAGCGACGTCAGCGCGTCCGGCAGGAGCGCGCGTGCCGCGGTGGGGAAGATGCCGATCCGCACCCGCCCGGCCACCTCGTGGCAGCTCGCCGCCAGCTCACCGGCGGCCTGTTCCAGCCGTTCGAGCACCGCCTCGGCGTGCGCGACCAGTTTCTGCCCCGCCGGAGTGAGCCTGACCCGGCGACCGGTGCGTTCCAGCAGCGGCACACCGGCCTCGCGCTCCAGGGTGCTGAGTTGTTGCGACACCGCCGACGGGGTGTACGCGAGCGCCTCGGCGACGGCGGCGATGGTGCCGCGTAGGGACAGTTCTCGCAGCAGGCGCAGGCGCCGGACATCGAGCATCAGCTGAGCTTATGCTTCAGCGAAGAAATGTGAACTGGACCTGCGCCCCACGTCGGGCCACGCTCGAACCTATGACGGCGCACACGCCTCCGCGGGGCATCTACGCACCACTGGTGACACCCTTCGACGCCGACGGCCACGTCGCGGCCCACGCCCTCGAGGTGCTGGCCCACGACATCCTCGCGGCCGGAGCCGCCGGACTGGTGGCGCTGGGCACCACCGCCGAATCGGCCACTCTCGACCGTGACGAGAAGGACGCGGTCGTCGAGGTCTGCGCCCGCGTCTGCCGGCAGCGCAGCGCCCCGTTGGTGGTCGGCGCGGGTGGCAACGACACCCGCGCCGCCGCGGCCGACCTGCAACGGCTCGCCCGGTGGCCGGAGGTCACGGCGGCGCTGGTGCCCGTGCCCACGTTCACGCGACCCGGGCCGGCCGGCGTGGTCGCGCACTTCACCAGGCTGGCGGCGCACAGCCCCGTGCCGCTGGTCGTCTACCACGTGCCGTACCGCACCGCGCAGCGCCTGGACGCGGCGACCCTGCGCACGCTCGGGCAGGTGCCGGGGATCATCGGGGTCAAGTACGCCACCGGCGGCGTACGGGAGGAGACGGTGGACCTGCTGGCGGACACGCCGCCGGGGTTCGCGGTGCTGGCTGGAGACGACGTGCTCCTGTCGCCGATGCTGGCGCTCGGTGCCACCGGCGGCATCGTCGCCTCGGCACACCTGGCCACCGGCCGGTTCGTGGACCTGGCCGCCGCGTGGCAGCGCGGTGACCATGCCACCGCCCGCCCGCTCGGGCACGCGCTGGCCCGGTGGTCGGCCGCGGCGTTCGCCGAACCGAACCCCGGCGTCATCAAGGCGGTCCTGCACGCCGCCGGCCGGATCCCCACCCCGGCGGTACGGCTGCCCCTGCTACCCGCCAGCCGTGAGGCGCTGGAGCGGGCGGGCCGGCGGTTGGCCGACCTCCAGCCGGACGCCACCGTCGAGCGTCCCGCACGTGCGGGACCTTCGGCCCTGGGCGGCCCGTCGCGGATCGGGCACTGTAATAGGTGAACACCCGCCGGTGAGGAGGTGGAACCGCAGACGCGGAGAGCAGCGAGGGGACGGTCCGCGAGGCCGCCAGACCCACCATCGTCAAGATGGCAGATCCGCGTACGAGGTATCCACCAGCACCCACCGGCGGGTGATTGTCTGCGCCGGCCGTCGGCTGGCCCGGCGACGATCCCTGGGCGGCTAACGTATGCAGATGGCTGAGCGGTGGATGATCTACGGCGCCAACGGCTACACCGGGCGGCTGGTGGCCGAACTGGCGGTCGCCCGCGGTCACCGGCCGGTGCTGGCCGGGCGTCGTGGCGAGCCGGTGGCGGCGCTGGCCGCCCAGCGCGGCCTGGAGCACCGCCGCGTCGACCTGACCGGCACCGCCGGGCTGCGCGGGGCGCTGGCCGACGTCGCCCTGGTGGCCCACTGCGCCGGCCCGTTCTCGGTCACCGCCGCCCCGATGGTGGCCGCCTGCCTGGCCACCGGCACCCACTACCTGGACATCACCGGCGAGGCGGCGGTGTTCGAGGACGACCGCGGCGACCAGCGGCGGCCGGGCCCGCCGGCGGGTGGCCGGCACCCTGTGCCCCACCCCGTTCGGCCGGCCGCGTATGACCTGACCGCCGATGCGGTGGTCACCGCCGCCGGCCGGCTGCTTGCCGCGGGCGCAGCGCACGGCCAGGTCCCGCCGGGTGCGCACACGCCGGCCACCGCGTTCGGCACCGGGTTCGCCGCGGAGCTGCGCGGGGTGAGAGTGTCCGAACCCGGGGCCGCGCCGCAACCGTCCCACCATGAGGGACACTGACGCCGCTGCGTCCTGCGGCCTACGATCAACGCTTGTGCATACCGACCGGATTGCGTAGGGTGATCGCCACTCGTATTGATTCACTCTGTGACATCTGTCGAGATGTAGGGGTGACCGCATGGGCGCGCTGTCGGGACGTTCCCGCACCGGCCGATCGCGCCCGCCCGGCACCTGTGACCACAGTCGCGTGACAACGGGGGGCGCCCCTCGACACGCGTTCGCTCCGGTGCCGGCCACCTCCCTGCGAGGTCGCCGGCGCCGCTGTGTCATGGAGGGGTGAGGACACATGGATAACCTCATTGTCCTTTGTGGTATTGCACTTGCACCGATCGCCACCGTGGGCGTGCTCCTGGTCGGCTTCCGGTGGCCCGCGAAATACGCGATGCCGATCGGTTTCGTGATCGTGGTCGTCGCCGCCGCGACCGTCTGGGGCGTGCAGCCGACCGCGATCGCCGCGTCCAGCGTGCAGGGCCTGGTGCTCGCACTGGGCCTGCTCTACATCATCTTCGGAGCGCTGCTGCTGCTCGGAACGCTGAACAAGAGCGGCGCGCTGTCGTCGATCCGGTCGACGTTCACCGAGATCAGCCCGGACCGGCGCATCCAGGCGATCATCATCGGCTGGCTGTTCGGCAGCTTCATCGAAGGCGCCTCCGGGTTCGGCACCCCGGCCGCGGTGGTGGCGCCGTTGCTGTTCGCGCTCGGCTTCCCGCCCATCGCGGCGGTCATGGTGGGGCTGGTCATCCAGAGCACCCCGGTCACCTTCGGCGCCGTCGGCACGCCGATCCTGGTGGGGGTCGACGGCGGTCTGGCCGGCAGCGCGGCGGTGGAGCAGCGGGTGTCGATGCTGGGTATGACCATGCCGGAGTACGTCGCCGGCATCGGGCTGCAGGCCGCGATCATCCACGCCATCGTCGGCACGCTGATCCCGCTGTTCCTGGCGTGCATGCTCACCGGGTTCTTCGGCGAGCGCAAACGCTTCGGCGAGGGCCTGGCGGTGTGGCGCTTCGCGCTGTTCGCCGCGTTCGCGATGACGATCCCGTACGTGACCGTCGCCGCCGTGCTCGGCCCCGAGTTCCCGGCGCTGCTCGGCGGTCTGATCGGTCTGATCATCGTGGTCACCGCCGCCCGCAAGGGCCTGTTCATGCCGAAGGAGACCTGGGACTTCCCGCCGCGGGAGACCTGGCTGTCGCGGTGGCTGGGCAACGTGGAACCCGACCCGGACGTCATGGGCCGGCAGATGCACCCGCTGCGCGCCTGGTCGCCGTACCTGCTGGTCGCCGTGCTGCTGGTGGCCACCCGCACGATCGAACCGGTGCAGCAGTTCCTGTCCGGCCTCACCATCGACTTCGACAACATCTTCGGCACCGGCGTGGCCCAGAACCTGGCGCCGTTCTACCTGCCGGGGTTCATCCTGATCGTGGCGGCCGTGTCCGCGTACGTGATCCAGGGGATGAAGTGGAACCAGATCGCCGACTCCTGGAAGGTCGCCGGCAAGCAGATCGCCGGCGCCGCGGTGGCGCTGCTGTTCGCCGTGCCGCTGGTGCGGATCTTCATCAACTCCGGCGAGGTCTTCAACACCTCCGGGCTCGAGAGTATGCCGCTGACCCTCGCCGAGGGCGCCGCCACGCTCGCCGGCGGAAACTGGATGGCGTTCGCGCCGTGGATCGGCGCGCTGGGCGCGTTCGTGGCCGGCAGCAACACCGTCAGCAACCTGATGTTCTCGCTGTTCCAGTACTCGGCGGCCGAGAACATCGGGGTGACGCCGGAGACGGTCGTCGCCGCGCAGGCGGTCGGTGGCGCCGCCGGCAACATGATCACGGTTCACAACGTGGTGGCGGCCTCGGCCACTGTCGGTCTGCTGGGCCGCGAGGGTGACCTCATCCGGATGACCATCTTCCCGATGATCTACTACCTGGTGTTCGCCGGTGGGGTCGCGTTCGTCATGACGGTCGGCTTCGGCCTCAACCTGGGCACGATCATGCTGCTGCTGCTTGCGGTGGCACTGGCGCTGATCGTGCTCCGGATCCGGCACACCGCCGCGCAGCCGCCGGCACCGACGGTCGCGCAGCCGAAGGCCGATGAGCTGAAGTGAGCACGGAGTAATCGAGCACACAGTGACCTGAACACGCGTGCCCGACCCCGCCGCTCACGCGGCGGGGTCGGGCACCATCCGCGGCACCAGCCACACCAGCAGCACCAGGCCGAGCAACTCGATCAGCGACTGGTAGACGATCACCACCGCGGCCGTGCGCCACTCCGGTGGCAGCGCCAGCGCCAGCGGCAGCACCACGAACGAGTTGCGGGTGCCGAGACTGAGCACCGCGGCCCGCGCGGTGCGTGCCGGCAGTCGCAGGCCACGCGCCAGCAGCCAGCCGGTGGCCACCGCCAGCGCCAGGAACACGCCGAACACCGCCGCTAGCGACGGCAGCAGGTGCAGCGCCCCGGTGACCTCGCCTACCTGAGAGGTGGCCACCAGCAACACCACCACCGCCACCAGCGGCACCACCAGAACCCCGCTGCGGCGCTGCCACGCGGACACCGCCGGGCGGCGGGTGGCCACCTGCTCGGTGCCGAGCGCCGCCAGCAGCGGCAGCCCGATGAGGATCGCCGCGGCGGTCGCCACGGTGCCGGTGACGATGAGGTCGCCGAACTCGCCGCCGAGGAACAGCCACAGGTAGACCGGCAGCAACAGCAACTGCAGCAGCAGGTTCAGCGGGGTGACCGCGACGGCGGCCGCGGTGTCGCCGCGGACCAGGTGGGTGAAGCTGAGGTACCAGTCGGTGCAGGGCACCAGCAGCACGAGCAGTATGCCGAGCGTGACCGCCGGCGGCAGTCCGGCGACACCGGTCAGCGCCCACACCAGCAACGGCACCAGCAGGAAGTTGCCCACCAGCACCGCGGCCAGGAACCGCCGGTCGCCGGCCGCGTTCCGCAGCGACGTGAGCGGCACCTGCAGGAACGTGACGTACAGCAGCACGCCCAGCACCGGCCAGATCATCGTTTCGGCAGCACCCGCGGCCGCCGGTGACCGCGACCCCAGCAGCAGGCCGATCCCGGCGGCGGCCAGGTAGATCCACACCTGGTGACGCTCGACCCGGTCCCCACTCACCGGACGAGGCTACCGCCGTGGCGGTAACCTGAGTCCTGTCCCGCCCCGCGTAAGGTCGGTGAGAATGAGAGAGCGTGAGATCTTTGTCCTTGGGCTCGATGACTTCCAGCGGCCACTTCTCGAGGACCTGCCGCAGGCGAACGAATGCCGGTTCCATGGCCTGTTGACGATGGACCAGCTCCGGCAGGGAGACCGGATGCCGATCGCCGAGCTCGTCAACGAGGCGCTCGCCGAGCTGCACCGGTTCGACGGACACGTCGACGCGATCGTCGGATTCTGGGACTTCCCGATCAACTGCCTGGTGCCGATCCTTTCGAAGCGGATGGGCCTGGCGCACAAACCCCTCGCGGGCGTCGTCGCCTGCGAGCACAAGTACTGGGCGCGGATCGTCCAGCAACGGGTGGTGCCCGGAGCGATCCCGCCGTTCGCGGCGGTCAACCCGTTCGCCCCCGACGCCGCGTCGTCGGTCGGCCTGGAGTTCCCATTCTGGATCAAGCCCGTGATGTCGTACTCGGGTTACCTCGGGTTCCACATCGACAACTTCGACACGCTCGTGGGCAGCCTGGCTACCATCCGCGCGGAGATCGGCCAGCTCGCCGAACCGTTCAACCACGTGCTCGACATGCTCGAACTGCCGAGCGATGTGGCGCATGTCCAGGGAGACTGGTGCATCGCCGAGGGGATCATCGGCGGTCACCAGTGCACGCTCGAAGGCTTCGTCCACAGCGGGCGCGCTGAGGTCTACGGCATCATCGACTCACTGCGGGTGCCCGGCGGCACCAGCTTCGCCAGCTACCGCTACCCCTCCACCCTGCCCGAACGGGTCCAGGAACGGATGATCTCGATGGCCTGCCGGACGGT
>SLSW01000174.1 GCA_007130245.1 Micromonosporaceae bacterium | reverse complement strand
GTCATCGACACCGCGCGCCAGGCGGCGTGGGCCCAGCAGCCGAGCTTGCCGGAGCCACCGAACGATCAGCACAGCGACACCTAGCGCGCCGGATCCGAGCGGTCATCGAAGTCAAGCGAGCTCTCCGGCAGGCCCTGCGGCGATCCGCGTTTGTGCGGCCTCGATGGCATAGATGGCGTACGTGATCGCTTGGTGGTCGTGCATGCCTCGGCCCTGTTGCTGCGCTGCGGTCAGCGCGTCTTCGGTGAGGGCGTTGGCAAGGGTGCCTGCGATGGTCGCCAGGCGTTCGGCGTCGTCACCGTACACGGGCGGGGCGGTGGCGGCGCCGGTCACGGCGCCGAGGAGCACAGCGGCCGGTTCGTGTGCGCCGGCGCGGGCGAGCAACTCGACCAGACTCCGCAGCCCGGTCCACAGATGGGTCCAGTCGCTGCCCTCGTAGAGGTGGTCGATGACCTGTCGGAACGACGCGAGCGCCGGGGCGGTGTCGCCGTGCCGCGCCCCCAGTGAGGCCAGCGTGACGCTGGTGACGCCGAGCAGCAGATGGTTGCGCACGGGCGTGGCCAGATCGCTGGCCTGCTGGCAGTGCTCGATGGCCTGCAGCGGGTCCTCTCCCGACAGCGCCTCGGCCATCGCGTAGGCGAGAATGCTGTGCATCGTGGGGTTTGCCACCTGATCGGCCACCGGTGCGAGCCGGGCGGCGGCGTCGAGTGCGGCGTCGATCCGCCCGGAGTACACCAGGGCGAGAATCCGCACCGTGTAGGGAAGGAACTCGGCCGGGTCGTCGGTGCAGGCGGCGGCGCGGTCGCAGTAGCGCAGGCAGTCATCGAGCCTGCCCTCCCAGAGCGCGAGGTGCATGAGGACTTCAAGGCTACGCAGCGCACGCGGGGCGTCGGGCACGAGCACTTCCTGCGCATGAGCGGCGAGGTCCATGGCGGCGCTCCGGTCGCCCCGCAGGGCAGCGCCCCAGGCGGCCACGCCGCACACCGACGGGTAGCCCGAGTGTGCTCTCGCGCCCGGTAGGCCCGCGGCCTGCTCGGCCCACCGGAACACCTCGTCTCGCAGCCGCCAGAGCGCATATCGGTGCAGCGCAGTGCTGAGCCGCAGCGCGGTGTCGACGTCCTCGTCTGCGAGCGCCCGCTGGTGGGCCGCGCGAAGATTGCCGAGTTCGGACTCCACCTCGGCCACGGCTTCCGCCTCGTGCGGTCCGGCGAGGCGCTGATCGGTCGACTCCGCCAGCGCCAGGAAGTGGATGCGGTGCGCGTCCTCCCACTGTCGTGGCTTTCCCAGGTCGTGCAGCTGCCTCTGCCCGTAGTCCCGCAGAGTTTCGAGCAGGTGGTAGCGCGCACGTCCGGTGGTCGCACCGACTGTGACCATCGACGCGTCCACCAGCGCACCGAGGGTCGGGACCACCTCGTCGGGCGCGAGGCCGGCACCGGCGCAGACTGCTTCGGCTGCCGTGGCGGTGAAGCCGCCGGTGAACACGGACAGGCGCGCGAACAGTTCCCGTTCAGTCCGGGTGAGCAGGTCGTACGACCAGTCGATCACTGTCGCCAGGGTCCGGTGCCGTTCGGCGGTGGTGCGGTGAGGGCTGGTGAGGAACCGGAACCGATCGTTGAGCCGTTCGTCGATATCGATCAGGTTTAACGAGTTCATGCGGGCCGCGGCCAGTTCGATCGACAGCGGCAGGCCGTCCAAGCGGCGGCACAGCGCTGCCACCACTGCGCCCTGCTCCGGTGCGATAGTGAGCCCGGGGCGCACCGCGGTGGCCCGGTCAATGAACAGCGCCACTGCCGGTGACTCCACCCCGACCTCAGCCTGGTCCGATACCGGCAACGGGGCGACCGGGTGCACCCGCTCGCCGTCCACGCCGAGCCGGACCCGGCTGGTGGCGACGATCCTGGTCCGGGGGGCGCGCGAAAGCACCGTGGCGACGGCGTCGGCGACGCCGGCCACGACGTGCTCGCAGTTGTCCAGGACCAGCACCGCCGGCACCGCGCCGAGATGGGCGGCGACGGCTTCGGCCACCGAGTGGCCCGGTTTCTCGTGCGCACCCACCGCCGCCGCCAGTGCCGCGGCCACCGCACCGTCGTCGGTCGCGCCGGTCAGGTCGCACCACCACGTCCGCCCGTGTTCGCGAATCTCGTCCCGGCCGACGAGCTCGGCCACCAACCGGGTCTTGCCGACCCCACCTACCCCGAGCACGGTCAGCACCCGGGTGGTGGTCAGCGCCTCCGCCAGCGCGGTCAGGTCACGCTGCCGGCCCACGAACCGGGTCTGATACGTCGGCACGTTCCCGGGGCGGGGCCCGGCGGCGTGATCCTGCTGGGCGGCCCGGGCCGCGGGTGCCGCCCGCCCGGTCGGCAGAGACTCCAGACGCTGTCGCAGCATGTCACGGTGCAGCTCCTGCAGCGTCGTGGACGGTTCCACGCCCAGTTCGTCAGCCAGCAGGTGGCGGTAGCGCTGATAGGTGGCCAGTGCCTCCGACTGGCGGCCGTCGGAGTACAAGGCCCGCATCAGTTGGGCGCGGGGTCGCTCGCGCAGCGGGTGCGCGTCCACGAACACGGCCGCCTCCGCGGCTGCCCGCGAGTGCAAACCGGCGCAGAGCATCGCCTCGAGCCACTCCTCCACGGCGGCCAGGCGTAGCTCCTCCAGGCGGGCGGCCTCGCCGCGGGCGAAGTCCTCGTGCGCGAACTCGGCGAACGCGGCCCCGCGCCACAGCCCGAGCGCCTCGTCCAGCATCGCCAGCGCACCTCGTGGACGTTCGGTTACCTCCTGACGCGCCTGCTCCAGCAGCGACTCGAAGCGGAAAGCGTCGATCTGTTCGGGCCCGACCGCCAGCTGGTACCCGGGTGACCGGGTGATGATCAGCGACCGCTCGACTGCCGGGGCGCCCGGACCTGTGGCGTTGTCGCGTGACAGTGCTGGCGCGAGCGCGGCGCGAAGCCGGGACATGTACGTGCGGAAAGTCTTCAGCGCGGTCGATGGTGGACTGTCGCCCCAGAGCACGTCCAGCAGCCGGTCGGTGGAGACCACCTGCGGGTGGTGCACCAGCAGCGCCGTGAGCAGGCGGCGTTGATGAGCACTGCCCGGGGTGAGGTCGCCCTCACCGTCGCGGACGTCCAACGGTCCGAGGACCCGGAACTCCACCCGCCCCATCACCCACCGCCGGCATGTTGACGTCAAGCACGCTAGGCGGCGGACCGGCGTGCCGTCAACCGCGCAACCCGTCCGGCAGCCGCGCAACCGCGGCGCGGTCGGCGCGCAACCCGGCGCGGGCACGGTCGGAGACGTACGCAGACCAACAAGAGGAGGCAACCGATGAACCTCTACTGCATCATCCGCCGTGACGCGTGGACCCCCGCCTCGCTGGAGGCTGGGTCGGCCCACTCCGACGCCGAGAACGCGAAGCGGACCGACCAGGTGCGGCACATCCGCAGCTACGTCCTGGACGAGGGCAACGGCCGGGTCGGCACCCTTTGCTTCTATCAGGCGGTCAGCGAGCAGGCGATCCGGGAGCAGTCCGCCGCCGCCGGCCTTCCCGATCCCGAGGTCGTTCCGGTGTCCGGCGTCAGCGTCCTGCGCCCGGATCCCGAAGCTGTCCGCTGACCGGCGCCGAGGTCGGCCAACAGACCACGCCCGCCTGTCCTAACCCGGCAGCGAAGCGTAGGTGGCGCTGATAGCGCGGTCGGTGTGCGCGTCAAAGGCGGTGAACGCGGTGGCGGCCACCGACCGCTTCGCGCCGCGGCCGGTGTGGCGCCAGGTGCCCACGATCCGGCCGTCGCACACCACGGTCGGCCGGAACACCCCGTTGCCCCCGGGCACGAGCAGATCGGCGTGCTCGGGGGCGATCACCGCGCTGCGGTCGGCGTAGCCGAGCACGAACTCGTCGAACCCCGGCAGGAGGAACACCCCGCGGGCCTCGTTGCGGCAGGTGCCGAGCCGCTGTCGGGTCTCCGGGTCCAGTAGGTGCTCGACCCCGTCGACGTCGATGCTCGCCAGCTCCGGCCGGGCCAGCGCCAGCCCGGCCCGCGCGTCGGTGGCGGTCAGGCCGGTCCACCGGATGAAGTCCTTGACGGTGGCCGGGCCGTGGCTGCGGAAATAGCGCAGCGCCAACTCGCCCAGCGCCTCGTCGCGTTCCATCCGGCGCGGCCGGCGGATCCACTCGTCGACCAGCACCACCAGCTGGTCGCCGTCGCGCACCGGGCCGAGGCACAGGGTGCCGGTCTGCGCCAGATGCCACAGCATGTGGTAGCCGCGCTGACTGTCGGTGGCCAGCCCGGCCGCGGCCCAGGCGGCGAGCAGGTCGTCGCGGCTGAGCCGGCGCCGCCGGTCAGCGCGTCGACGGCCACCTGCCGGGCACGCTCCAGCGTAGGGATGTCGAGACCGAGCCGGGCCCGGCGGGCTGCCGCCCCGGCCACCACGCGCGGGGTGGCCAGCTCCAGCAGCCACGGCAGGTCCTCGGAGCCCACCAGGTGCAGGGTGCCGCGCATCGGCCAGGACCGCACCACCTCGCCGGCGTCCAACGCCGCCTCGACGGCCGCCCGGGTGCCGGAGCTGGTGCGCAACGCGACGGAGATCAGCGCGCCCGGAAGGTCCTGCGCCTGCATGGCGGTCATCCACCGCACCGCGTCGGCAGCGGTGTCCATGCCGTCGCCGGCGACGCACTGTGCCGCCAGGCGCAGCCTGCCCACCTCACGCACGCCGGGGCCTCCCTTCCGCGTCGTAGGCCCGCCACCCTAACTATCCACGTCGGGTGTGACAGCCTGCGTCGTCGCGACATCTCCGGTGACGGGTACGCCGAGGTCGGCGAGCAGGCGGCGCACCCGCTGTTCGATCTCGTCCCGGATCGGGCGGACATCATCGACGCCGCGGCCGGACGGGTCGCCGACGGGCCAGTCCTCGTAGCGGGTGCCAGGCACGAACGGGAAAACCCAGCGCCATCTGGCTGCGCCCGGCGTTGTGCACGCACAGGAACAGCACGGCCGGCCGGTCGTTGCGGTCGGCGACGGGAGTGTTCATGCCGGGCCTCCTATCCGAACCGGCCGGTGACGTAGTTCTCGGTGCGCTCGTCGCTGGGGTTGGAGAAGATCTTCGCGGTGTCGTCGAACTCCACCAGCACCCCGGTGCGCACGTCGCTGACGGCGTCGGTCTCGGTGCTGAAGAACGCGGTGCGGTCGCTGATGCGCGCCGCCTGCTGCATGTTGTGGGTCACGATCACGATCGTGTAGTCGTTCTTGATGTCCTGCATCAGGTCCTCGATGCGGGCGGTGGCCACCGGGTCGAGGGCCGAGGCGGGCTCGTCCATGAGCACCACCTCGGGTTTGACGGCGATCGCGCGGGCGATGCACAGGCGCTGCTGCTGCCCGCCGGACAGGCTCAACCCGGACTGCTTGAGCTTACTCTTCACCTCGTCCCACAGGGCGGCGTCGCGCAACGCCTGCTCCACCAACCCGTCGAGTTCGCTGCCGCGGATACCTCCCAGGCGGGGGCCGAAGGCGACATTTTCGTAGATCGACTT
>SLSW01000048.1 GCA_007130245.1 Micromonosporaceae bacterium | reverse complement strand
TCGGGCACGCTTGACGCCGGCATCACGACCTCCCGGACCAGTTCCTGCTCACGCAGGCGCGCCCCGCTGGTGCCGGCCGGGATGCGCTCGTTGGCCAGCACCACCTGCACCGCCTCCTGGCCCTCGGCCACGCGTTCCTCGGCGGTGTTGATCCAGAGGAAGACGAGGCCGGTGCCGGCGATGGCGAGGACGATGGCGAGCAGGACGCCGATGATGCGGCGGGTCATAGGTGGTTTCCGTTCCTCATCTGGTGGTGCGTCGGTTCAGTGCCGCGGCGGTGGGTATCGAGGTGGGTCATCCGACGGTCCGCACCACGGTCAGGCCGAATCCTGGCAGCGGCCCGATGTCGGTGCTGTCCACCTCTTCGACGAAGTAGCCGGAGATGCAGCTCTCGCTAGCGTGGCAGACGTTCTCGCCCGTCAGGACTGATGGGTGCTGTATCCCCCCGCCGCCCCCGCCGGACAGGGTGTAGCCGGTGGGCACGAAGGCGACCAGCGCCCTCAGGTCGTACACGATATTGTTACCGGTGCCGGTCACGCCCTTGTACACCGGGAAGATGAGCGGCGTCGCTTCCGCGATCGCTTCGTCGAGATCTGCCCTGCAGAACGAGGACACACGGTCACCAGGCCGATTTTCGTAGGTGTTGTCCTCGATATTGGTGGAACAGTTCTCCTCCGGATCCTCCAACCAGCCGAATCCTCCGGGCGCGTCGTAGCCGGACGGCCCGGGCTGACAGTGCTCCTCGTCGGGACCCGCGTCCTCGTCTGGCTCTGCATGCGGATCCTTGAACACCAGCGTCACGTCATAGTCGAGCAGGTAGGCGGTGAGTTGCTCGTCGCTCCACTCGGGGTCGGGATTCGGGTAGTGCTCGTTGCCCCCGGCTTCGTCCGCGGTTGCGTTGTCCCACTCGCAGTCCGAGATCGTGGCGGCGAGGCTGACCGCCGGTCCGCCGTAGGCGACCCGGGCGCAGGCGCCAACGGTGCTGCCCTCGCTTCCCGAGACCAGCGTCTGCGCGAAGCTGTACGGCAGCAGGGTGCCCTCCGAGGTCTTGGTGCTGGTGCGGACCTCGACATACGCGACCTCATCGTCGGGGCGCTCTCCCAGGCAGTCGGTGAGGTTGCCACGCGGATCGAACTTCCCGAGCAGATCGGGATCGTCACAGTCCGGCAACCGCTCGTCACTTCCGCAGACGAAGACATCGGCCTGGCCGTCGCGCATGTTGCCCTCGGTGTAGCGCGTCGCGAGCGCCTCCCAGTCGGACTCGTCGCAGCCGTCACGGTCGAAGGCGCACTCGAGCGCCACCGCCATGGCCGTCGAGTCGGCCGTGCTCTGCAGCTCCTCCCGCTCGGCATAGATCTGGCCGACGTCAACGACCAGTGCCGTCATCCCCAGCAGCACGCCGCCGGCGAGCAGCACCGCCACCAGAGTGGCGGCGGCGCCGCGGTCGCTCCGGACTCGGCGGCGCACTGACGTAAGCCCTCTCCCGATCATGCTCGGCACGGCATAACCCCCACTCCGGTAATGGTGACGTCCCCGCCGAAGCCTTCACCGGAAAAGAGTCCGGCGAGCCCTCCAACGGGAGTGATGAAGCTGAAGTTGTACGTCAGGGTGATAACGGCGTCGTCCTCCGGGTCGGCCGAGGACTCACACTCCAGGGACTCGTCCCAGTCGATCACGACCGTGTCAGTCCCGCCGAGCCCACGGGTTGCGGTATCGACGCGGCTATCGACGTCGGCGCCCAACGCTTCGGCGCGGGCACCTTCGCGGGCCGCCTCGGTCAAAGTGATCTGAGCGTTCAGCATCCGGCCGAAGTCGATGATGCCGAAGACGATGAGGAGCAGGATCGGCAGCACCAGCGCCGTCTCCACAGCCGCGGCGCCCCCGTCCCGACGGCGTCCGAGTCTCAAGCTCAGCTCCTCACCTGCTCCTCACCGTCACTTAGCGGTCAGCCCTAGTTGTCCTCACCCGAGCCTTCCTCACCCGGGCCTGGATTCTGCATGCCGTCGACGACGCTCTGGAAGGTATTGGTGAGCTGTTCCCCGAGGAGGAAAACAACGCCGATGATGACGGCGGCGATGAGGGCGACCATGAGGCCGTACTCGACGGCGGTGGCTCCGCGGTCCTGGTTGGCCGCGCGCGCCTTCAGCCGGGCAATGAGGTTGATCATGAGACAAAGCTCCCTTGTTGGCAGCCGGCCCTTCCCCGACCGGCGCAAGAAACGGACACGGTCCAACGGACCGTCCCGCCGGACTCTATCGAGGCGCCGCGGCTCGAGTGGTCCAACAACAGGCCAGTTCTTGAGCTGTCAATCAGTCCCGTGCACCCTCACGGTCGGCGTAAGTCGGCTCACATAACGTTGAGCGCCCCTCGGCTGAAAGGTCGATGCCAATCACGTGCTAATCCCGCTAAATCGGGTCGTAGTTCACCGGTGGCAACGCCCGCTGGAGAGCCTTGTGATCTCCCGACGGAAGACCTTCCGCGACTGTCGGCTATGCGACAACAACCAGCGCGACGAGGGCGCCGCCGAGCATCGCCGGCCCGTGCGCGATGGAGTCCTTGCGCCCGGCCCGGCGCAGCACCAGCAGCGCTGCGGCGTACAGGCCGGCGAGCAGAAAGCCCGCCGCCGCACCCAGCACCACCACTACGCCGCCGAACCAGCCCAGCGCCAGACCCAGCACCAGCGCCAGCTTGACGTCGCCCAACCCCATGCCGGCCGGGTAGACGAGCACCAGCACCAGATAACAGAACGCCAGCGCCAGCCCGTAGAGCACCGCCAGCCCGAAGCCGCTCAGCCGGTCGTCGACCAGCGCGGCCGCGCCCAGCAGCACCAGCGCACCGGCGAACGCGGACAGGGTGAGGCTGTCGGGCAGCCGGTGCACCGCCACGTCGATGAACACGAGCGCCACGCCGGCGGCGGCGATCCACCAGAAGGCGGCCAGTTCCAGCCACGACCCGCCGACCAGCGCCAGCACCGCGAAACTCGCCGCGCCGGTGGCCTCCACCAGGCCGAACGCCGGGCCGACCCGCTCGCGGCATCCGGGGCACCTGCCGGTAGGCGGCAACACGGTGACCAGTCCCCGCCAGCCGCCGGGCACCAGCCGGTGCCCGCAGGACGGACAGTCGGTCCGGACCCACTGCTCGGCCGGCACCGAGTGGCGGAAGATTCGCGCGCGCAGCATCGGGCCGGCCAGCGCCCCGACCGCGGCGGCCAGCAGCACCAGCAGCATCGGCGCCCCGTCCATCGGCGCGATGGTACGGGCCGTCCGTCCGACCCACCAAGGGCGGGCGGCCCTGGCCACACGCCCGCCGGTGCCGGATGCTGTAGGCGAGTTGCCGCTGCGGCGGCGGCGCGAGAGAACAGGAGTAGTCACCATGACCGCACGACCGGTCGTCGTCGGCGTCGACGGCTCACCGTCCAGCACGGCCGCCGCCGAGCATGCCGCGGCCGTCGCCGCCGGGCGCGGCGCCCCGCTGCTGCTGGTGCACGGATACCTGCATCCCCGCGGCTACGGCAGCGCGCCGCTCGAGCCCTACCACGCCTTCCCCCCGCCACCTCCGGCCCACGGCGACGTCATGCTCTCCGACCTGGCCGGCTCGCTGCGCAAGACCCACCCGGACCTGGAGGTGTCCCACAAGCAGATCCTCGGCGGCGGCGCGGCCACCCTGGTCGACGAGTCGCGTGGCGCCGACCTGGTGGTGGTGGGCTGCCGCGGCCACGGCACCCTGGCCGGGCTGCTGCTCGGCTCGGTCAGCTCGCAGGTGGTGGCGCACGCCCGCTGCCCGGTGCTGGTGGTGCGCCCGGCCGAGGCGGGCCCGCCGGCGTCCAGCCCGGTGGCCGTCGGTGTGGACGGCTCACCGGCGAGCACGTCGGCGCTCGCGCACGCGGTCGCCGAGGCCGCCCGGCGCGGCGTCGTGCTGCGGGTGCTGTACGCCGCGGGCAAGGACGATGACGCCGACAGCACCCAGGTCGAACACGTTCTCACCGGGGCGGTCGAGACGGCACTCGCCGCGCAACCCGATCTGGAGATCGACAGCGAGATCCTGCGGCACGCCGACCCGGCCGCCGCACTCGTCGACGCCAGCAAGGACGCGGCGGTGATGGTGGTGGGCTCCCGCGGTCGCGGCGGGTTCACCGGGCTGCTGCTGGGTTCGGTCAGCCAGGCACTGGTGCACCACGCCCACTGCCCGGTGCTGGTGATCCCGCCCCAGGCTTCGTAGCTACCGCAGACCGCGGCGCAGCACCCAGGTGGACAGGGCGATCGCGCACACGTTGAAGACGGTCAGGTAGCCGACCTGCCGCAGCAGGTCGGCTACCGGCCATCCGGCCAGGACCAGAGCGCGTACGGCTTCGATGGCGTGGGTCATCGGGTTGAGCTGCGCCACCGGCTGCAGCCAGGTCGGCATCAGGTCCAGCGGGACCAGGGCGCTGCTGATGAACATCAGCGGCAGGCCGACGAAGCCGGTGATAGCGAAGAAGTCCCCGTGGTCGCGCAGCGCGAACGCCAGCGCCACCGACAGCGACGCCACCCCGGCGCCGAACAGCGCCCCGAACAGCAGGATCCCGGCCAGGCCCAGCAACCCGGTCTCGTACCGCACCCCGACACCCATCGCGACCAGCAGGATGAACAGGCTCTGCAGGCAACTGAGCCCCACCACATAGATGAACCGGCTGGTGACAATGGACAGCCGGTGCACCGGGGCGGCGAACATCCGCACCAGCATCCCGGTCTCCCGGTCGAACAGCAGCTCCACACCGCCGTTCATGGCGGCGTTGAAGATGGTCATCACCACCGCACCGGCGGTCATGAACCGCAGGTAGTTGCCTCCGGGCACGCCCGCGCCCTCGGCCATCTGCGAAGCGCAGGTTCTGCCGCGCCGACAGCAGCGGATCGACCGCGCGTTCCTGTGGCACCCAGCCCACCGACGCCCGCACCGCGTCGCCGTGCGCGACCACGTCCAGGCCGGCCACCTGGGCCCGGCCGGCGTCCGGGCGCAGCAGCGTCAGCAGCACCCGCATGGTGGTGGTCTTGCCGGCGCCGTTGGGCCCGAGCAGCCCGAAAATCTCACCGGCATGTACGTCGAACGACACTCCGCGCAGGGCGTCGGTGTCGCCGAAGCGGTGGGTCAGGTCCCGCACGCGCACCGCCGGTGGGTCCCGGGTCTCGGCCGCGCTCATTCGCTCGCCTCCAGCAGGGTGTGGGCGGTGCGCCGCAGCGCCTGCCGGTTGACCGACACGCGCCGCTGCGGGTCCTGGTCGACCAGCCCCGTCCGACGCAGCGCCGCGACCTGTCGCGAAATGGTGCTCTGGTGCACCTGCAAAGCGTCGGCGAGGTCGGGCATGGGCAGCGGACCGTGGTCGAGAAGGTGCAGGACGATCGAGAGCCGGGTCTGGTCGCCGAGCCCGTGCAACGCCGGGGCGAGCCGCCCGAGCCGCTGTGATGAGATGCCGGCGCGTTCGGATCCGGGTTCCGCCGCTGCGGCGGAGGCGGTCGTCGGGCTGTAGAGCACCCAAGCGTCATCGCCGTCGACGGTGAACAGCGACAGGCTGCGACCCAGGCCGGGGCACGGCATCAGCACCACTCGGGTGGCGCGGTCGGCCGCCTCGGCGTACTCGGTGTCCGGCCGCAGTCCGGTCACCAGAGTTATCCACTGTGCGCCGGCGCATCCGGGCGGCGGCGCGGGCGCGGCCGCAGCCCGCAGCGCCGGCAGTTGCGCCGGCCAGTCGCGTGACAGCCACAGCTCCCACACCGCGTCCAGCAGCGCCAGCAGGGCATCGCGGATGGCGGCCGGGTCGATCAGCTCGTCCGCGCGCTGCTCCGGGTCGGGCACGCGCCAGGCGGCCAGGACGGGTACGCCGTGGCGGCGGATCGTCTCGGCGGAGGCGCCGACCTCCTCCGCGGTGGGCGTGGTGCCAGGTGGCTTGCGGTATCCGAGCACGGCGGCGATCCCGTACGCCAGCAACGCGTTCACTGCGCCGTCGTCCAGATCGGCGAGCCACCGACGCAGCGCCGGCCAGTCGGTGTGCCCCGGGTGTCCGGCCGGGAGCTTCTCCAGCAGCCAGGAGCGCAGCGCGGTGCCGTGCGCCAGCGCTGCGCGCACCGGGTGACTGGCCTCCACCAGGTCGGGCGCCAGCTGCTGGGCCACCACCTGCGGCGACCGGGTCGGGTTGGCGTCGCCGTTGATCGCGTAGTCGACCATCGCCATGGCCGTGGGCACCACCGCGGCCAGGCTGGGTGCTGCGACCCGTAGCTCGGGTGGGGCGATGGCCTCGGCGTGCACCGGCATCGGGTGTGTCATGGCATGCAGTATGCGCACTGCGCGACATGCATGTCATGACCACCGCCGTCCTCGCGCGGGCGGCTCCTCAGCCGACGGAATAGGTGAGGGAGGCGAAGGTCCGAGGCGCTCCACCGACGTGAGTGCCAGCCGCGACGACAGGACCCGCCGCGGCAACAGCGGGACGCCGCCGCCATCGCCGCGTGCACGATTGTTCTGGTCGGTGATGTGGCCGTCGAGACTGGTAACGGTGTAGTACTGCGTCGTCGCCGGATTGTGTCGTGCGGCTCCGACACCGGTGGCGCTGAACGTGCGCCTCAGCGAGTAGCAGCGGCGAGCGCGAGCACACGCGGTGCCCCCGGCAGGAATCGAACCTGCGACACACGGTTTAGGAAACCGTTGCTCTGTCCCCTGAGCTACGGGGGCCGACGGCTCCAGGCTACCTGCCTGGGGTTTCTCAGCGGTGATCAGGAGCGCGCAGGGGTGAGGGCCGGCGTACGCAGGGGTGTTCACGCACGTCACGCCGCAGATGGCCACACGTTGGCCACACGTGGCGGCCCGCGCGGGCGGGATAGCTCGATTGTTGCGCGACAGTGGTCCGCTGGACGCAACTGTGATCAGGCATCCGGTCGGCACGTGGCCACGACGGCCACAGCATGGCCCGGCTCGTGTTGGCAGTGCGCAGCGCGCAGTGAGCTCACCCCCTCCGAACAGGCCGCGGTGTCCTGGGTCGCTCGTTGCCCCATAAATGGGCACGTGGATTTTGAATGATTCGGGGTTCGAGTCCCTGGCTGCCCACCCGTGTAGTAGACGCGGGGCAGGCGCGTACCCAAACGCGCCGCCTCCGGGGGGCGTGCACAGAGTCCGGCCTTGCGTGGCCGGACTTGTCGTACGCCTGCACCCTGGTGGTGGCGCGGCGGACGATCTCAAGCGCCACCCCGGAAGCAAGTCGCCGACCGGCTGATGGGTACCTGCTGCCTGGAAGGCGCCAACTCCGCTGTGGATCACAAGGAGTGCCTCCCCACTCGGACGGCTTGGCGGCCCACCCGGCTGTCAGCATCTCGGCGGAGCGCTACTCGAAGGACCCAGCCCGACGCTGCGGGCGCTGGTGGCCAGGGCCGGATCTGCGCCGCGTGTCAAGGGACACGAGCCTCGACCAGATCGCCACGAAAACCGGCATCTCGAAGACATCCCTGCACCGCTACCTGATCGAGGTCGAACCAGCCCTGTCCGCCGAATGGGCTTGATCATCCGCAGTCCCGCAATCAACCGATACTGGGACGGTTCTACTGATCGCGCGCATAAGACAGTCGGCCAGCGCTATAACGGCTGCCGGCTTCACCCGTGCCAATGCGGCTAGGCCCACATCCAGGTCGCCCGACTGCAGGGCCTCAGCCAGCAGATGGTCAGCACGTGATGACGGGACCGTCATCGCGACGGCGGCCAACGCCGATGCCTGCGCGTCCGGGTCGGCGATGGAGCGGGCGATTACTTCGGCGTGTGAGGGGTCGCCGGCGGCGGCTACCGCATGGGCGACACTCGCCATTATCTGCGCCCGCTCATGCGGGTCGCTGAGGAACTGGGCTAGGGCCTCTGCACTCTCGGCGAGCGTTCGTGCGTGTGCGTGGTCGCCGGCGGCGGCCACAGCCCGGGCGACACCAGCTAGCGTCCATGCCTTCCACTCCAGGTCAGGGATGGAGCGGGCAAGGGCTTCGGCATGCGCAGGGTCGCCGGCGGCCGCCACCGCCGGAGCGACAACCGCTAATGCCTGCGCCTGCGCGGACGGATGCGTGAGGGAGCGGGCTATTGCTTCGGCACGCGCAAGGTCGCCGGCGGCGGCCACCGCCTCGGCGATGTCAGGCAGCACCAATGCTTGGCTAAAGGGCTGGCGGTCGGAGCGGGCTATGGCTTCGACCTGCTCGGTGAGCGTCCGCCCGTGTGCGGGATCGCCCGCGGCGGCCACAGCCCCGGCCACACCAGCTAGCGCCCGCGCCCGCCAATGCCGGTCGGGGATGGAGCAGGCTAGGGCTTCGGCGCGCGCTGGGTCGCCAGCGGCCGCCACCGCCGGGGCGACACCCGCTAGGGCCTGCGCCTGCTCGTAGGGGTGGGTGACGGACCGGGCTAGGGCTTCGGCCTGCCCGGCAAGCGTCCCTGCGCGTTCGAGATCGCCAGCGGCGGCCACCGCCCCGGCGACACGAACCAACGTTTGCCCATACACGTTCGGATCGACGATGGTGCGGGCCATGGACTCGGCGTATTCGGCCAGAGTCCGTGCGTGCTCGAGGTCGCCAGCGGCCGCCACCGCCCAGGCGACACCAGATAGCGCCCGCCCCCGCCATTCCGTTTCGGGGATGGAGCGGGCGAGGGTTTCAGCGCGCGCTGGGTCGGCGGTGGCCACTACGGAGGCGACTCCGGCTAGTACCTCGGCTCGGGCGTATCTGTCCGTGAGCGAGCGGGCTAGGGCTTCGGCGTGTGCGGGGTCACCTGAGGCGGCCACCGCCCGGGCGGTATCCAGCAACGGCGGTTGCCCGTCCGGGTGGACAAGGGTCAAGGCAACGGATTCAGCGTACTCGGCCAATCGTCGCGCCCGTCCATGGTGACCGGCGGTGGCCACGACCTCGGCGACACCAGCCAAGGCCGCCACCTGTTGGTATGGATTGGCGATGGAACGGGCGAGGACTTCGGCGTGTGCCGGGTCGCCGGCAGTGGCCATCGCCTGGGCAACCTCAGCCGTGGCCCACGCCTGCGTCACCGGGTTCGTGACAGACCGGGCTAGATCTTCGGCCTCCCCGGCTAACATCCGTGCGCGCTCGAGGTCGTCGGCCGCCACAGCTTGGGCGACAGCAGCCAACGCCCAGGACCTCCCGGCCGAGTCGGTAACGGAACGGGCTATGGCCTCGGCAGCTGCGGAGTCGCCGACGGCGGCCACCGCCTCGGCCGCCCAAGCCAGTGCCTCCGCCAGCTCGTACCGGGCCCTGAGGGAACGGGCCAGGGCCTCCGCGTTCTCGGCGAGCCTTCGTGCGTGTGCGAGGTCGCCGACGGCGGCCAAAGCCCGAGCGACACCGCCCAGAGCCTGCACCTGTTCGATCGGGTCGGTGAGGGATTGGGCCAGGGCCTCCGCCCGGTACGGATTGCCCAGGCGAGCCCAGACCGCGGGCAAGTTCGTCGGGATATTGCTGTTGCGTTGTTTCAGGGCATAGCGGTGTGCGGCGAGTCGACCCATCGCGGCGAGATCGGGTTGTCCGCTGGCCAGGATCGCTCCGCCGGTAAGGGTGACCTCGGTGAGGGCGACGTAGTCACCACCGGTGATGTCGAGCATGCGGTCATGACGGTCTGAGTCGGTGGCGAGGGCGAGCATCCGCGGCACATCGCCAGCAGCCTGCACCAGTTGGAAGTAGCCACGCAGCAGGTACTCAGGGGTACCGGCGGGCCAGCCTCGGTCGCGGTATCCGTCCGCCCAGGTATGCAGCCGATTCCGGTACTCCTGAAGTCGAGAAGCACCGAGGCGTTCGCTGGCCTGCTGTTGCAACTCCTCGTGGCCGAGAACGTAGATGGTGGTCTCGGGCTGCCACCGCCCGGAACGGGGCGTGAACGTGCGAGCTGACACGGCAGCCAACTCTTCGTCGATGTCCCCCCGTGAGCAGCCGGTCAACTCGGCCAGATCCGCCCCAGACAGACCGCCACCGGCCGCGGTGAGCAGGCCCAGGAGGTCCTGTTCGGCGTAGCTGCCAGTCAGCAGCCGCCTGAGCTCGCGCTGGGCGTCCTGACGTACGACCGCGGCATGCGGTGAGCCGGCAAGGACTCGCACAATTGCTGGGTCTCGTAGCGGATGTCCGTCCGGTACGTCGGTAGGGATTGGCGGGTTGGGCCGCCCGGCCACCACCACCCGCATGCCCGCCGCTGGATCCGGGGGTAGTAACGCGGCGATGCTGTACGCATCGACCCCGGTGGTCACCCCCCGGTCCTCGTCCAAACCGTCCACGACGAGAATCAGCCGCTGACCTTGCTCCCGGCATGCCTCCGCGGCGCGGGCGAGCATGCCGAGCAAGTGCGCCTCGCGCGTGGCCTCACTCAACAGTGGCGGTAGCGGCTCACCTAGCAACTCGGCGACCTGCTCGATGAGCACCTCGGCGAAGGCGATGCGGTCGTTCTGTCCTGCGTAGCGGCCGGTGATGAAGAACGACACCACCCGCACCTCCTGCGGGGGGTGCAGCACGAACCACGACATCAGCGCGGACTTGCCCGCCCACGCCGGCGCCCGCCACCACAGGTACGGCGGGCTTCGATCTGGTGCGGTGCAGAACACTTCCAGCTCGGCGTACTCCCGCTCACGACCCAACAGTTCGGCCGGGGCGATCAGGCGCACCTTCTCCTGGTAGCTCGACCGCACCGCGGCACCAGACACCGCATGCATGTTCAGCGTGCCGATATGCCCGGTGTTGGCGAAGCCGCCCTCGCTGGCGCTGGCAGACCCCGTTTCACGAACCGAGTCGCCCGACTTCCGGAAGATCACCAGCTCACCCCACCGGTCACGGCCGCTTACCGGGGCGGTCCTCGCCGGTGTTGGCCCATGCCCCGTCCTGTGCCCAGGCATGACCGGTCCGGTCCACCACCGAACCCGGCGCAGCCCCGAGCGAGCCGCTGTTCGCTCTACTACCGCGCCCCACCGCAGTCGCGTTCCCGGTGCGACGCACCCGCCCCCCAGAGCCCGAAGGGGCCTGCCCCTGACGCCACGTTTTCCAGCCGAGTACGAGACCCATCACGCTGATCACGACGGAGGCGAACACGCCGACCAGCGACACCCACTTTTCCGCACGATCTAGCCCTTGCCCGGTCAGAAACACCACAGTGCCGGCCAGTCCGGCGGTCATCAACACCGTCGCGAAGATCACTTTGAGTGTTCGGGTCACCAAGACAGCATGACAATCAGTGCACGCGCGCGGACAAGGACCCCGCCAGCGCGGATCCGTCGCGGAACGGGCGCCCGAACGACTGGTCCACCTAGGCGATCTGGCCCGCCAACGACGCCCAACACGTCCGGGAAGCTGCTGTGTTGGCCGGCATCCACGATCTTCGTGGTCCCAGCGGAGGTGTTGGCGTTGCGTGCGCACCGACGCTGAGCAGGCACAACAGAGGCCGCAACTACTCGGCGTGATCTTGGGTGTTGTGTCGGCGTGCGCGGATTGGGGTCTTGTACCGCCAGCGGCGGCGGTGCCGACCCTGGTGAGGCTTACAATGTCTTCTGTATCTTGGCCGTCGTCGCCGTTGGACGCGGCGGAACGAGCTCCACCTTCTGGTACAGCCGCCCACGCACGTCGGCTTCGACGGCCGCGCGTTCGACGGGCTGCCCGACCGGAGGCTGCGCGGCGCCGGTGCGTGCCGGAGGCGGAGATCATCCGCGAGGGTGTGCATCTGGCGGCGATGGCGAGCTGGCAGTGGGATGAGCCGTTCTTCGAGGAGCCGATCGACCTGGGCGGCCGGGTCAGCCGCGAGGAGATCCGCCAAACGGCGGCCGGTCCTGCTGGGCCCTCGCCTGACCGGGCCGCTGCGTGATTCTTGTCGCGGACTCGTCCGGGTTGATCGCGGCGTTCAACACCGCTGACGCGGAGCACAAGGCTGCGGCGGAGGCGCCCGATAGCGCCGAGTTTGTGATCAAATCTCCGTTGGCGTTGGGGGAGATCGACCACGTGGTTACCGCTCGGGTCTCGCGGGCTGCTGCTGACCGGGTGCTGGAGCAGGTGCGCGCGCGGGTCGAGGTGAAGCGGGCGCAGTTGGCGGAGGTGGAGGTGCGCCTGCTCCGGGTCGCTCTGTCCGTGCGCCGCCGATACCTGGACATGGACCTGGATCTGGCCGACGCGTTTAACGTCGCCCTGGCCGCCCGCTACGAAACCGATACTCTGCTGACTCTCGACCGCCGGGACTTCCGTGCGCTGCGTCCGTTGGGCCGCCACCGAGCTTTCCGGCTGCTGCCCGACGACCAGTAGCTGGTCCGGAGTTGTGACAGTGCACGGTCGGCCCTGCGACGTTGGCGCGCAGGGTGGCGTCACAACCTAAATGACCTGCTCAGACAGGTTGGCAGCGGGTCACCGGCCACCGTCACGGTGGTGTTCGTATTCTGCATCGTCAGGTCCACTTTGATCTTGCATACGAACACCATGCTGGGCGCATGGCTCCACCGGCTGGAGCGCCGACGCGCGTCTACCGCCACTCACCGGCTCGCCTACGTGCTGCTGCCGCCGCCGACCCCGGTCCGCCTGCGGACGAGGTCAGCAGGTGCGAGCAACTCCTCGCTGTTCACCCCAGTTGGCCACCGCCGGCTGCCGTACCCATGGAGCCGAAGAACCGGACCACTTCCAGTCGATCTTGGTACTTTGGCTACCCCGGTGTTTGGGGTCCGAAGACAACCAAACTAGCGGCCCTGCACCGGCCGGGTGACGTTCCCGTCCTCGGTGGCCACGTCGCCGTCACCGTCGCCTTCGGGCGTTCCCCGGAGTTTTCGCTTGGTAACTGTCGGGGGATGTGATCACCTTGGTCCGTGTCCACCAAGCGCAAGAACGCCCGCAAGAAGAGGCAACGGCAGGCGAGGCTCAAGTCGCCGGTTCTGGATGTGCACGCTGAACAGCTTCTTGGCCAGACGAACGACCTCGCCGCGATCGCGGGGTCGATTGCCGGCTCCGATGATGCAGTCGCTTCCGTCCAGAAACAGTTCGACGAAGTTCTGGGTGCGTTCGTCGAGGAGGCCCGGCGGTTCGAAGCGGTATCGCTCATCGAGGCCGCGCGAATGATGCTGCTTCAGTGGATGCGTGATGGCCAGTACGACGTGGACCCGCAGGCATCAGCTGCTCACGTCGAACTCCTTGCGTTGATCGTTTTAGCCGCTGAAGGGCAGCTCGGCGGGCCCGCGGCCGGGGGACGGCCTGAGGTGCAAGAGATGAGTCGCTTCATCTCCCATGCCAAGCATGATCTCGATCTTCTACTTACCCTGTCGCACCTTCGCGCTGCGATGACCGCCGACCGTTCGGACAAGTTCGCGTTCATCTCGATGCTCGTCCGGGGTTCGCAGGTGTTGATACGCAACACGTCGTACCCTGACATGGCAGAACGCACCGTGACAGATCTCCTGGATGGAGAGGAAGCGGTTCGCGCCGAGCTTGTTGCGGGGCTGGGGTTCGACGCCCATGATGCCGTCCGGGTCATCGCCGCCGTTCACGAGGTTCAACAGGATCAGCTCAACGACCGCGGTCAGAGGTTCGCCGATGCCCTGAACGAACTTCGCCGGACCGCAGGTGAAGAGGCTGGTCGTGAAGGTCAGGAGCCTGGTGAGTCGGAGGAGCCAAGTGAGGAGGTCAAGGCCCAGCTCACGGCGATCTGGCTCGAGACGATCGGCAGCTTCTTCGAGCCCGACGTTGAAGATTCCACGGTCAACATCGCTGACGTCGCGACCGCGACCGGGCTGCAAGCGGAGCGCGTCCGTGCCGTCATAGAGCGGTTTACTGTGGACATTATTGGCCAGTCCCATTCAGATGTCGTCGATGCATTCACAGCGGGTGACAACCCGCTACGTCCGAGGCCATTCATAGCGACGGACAGCGACCGGGTACTCCTGCCGCACCACACCCTGTCCGCCGACGCAGTCAAGGAGAACCTTGAGGAGTACCTGAAGAGCACCAGTGTGTGGGAGATTTACCAGCAGCACCGTGGCGGTCAGGTCGAGAAGAGGGTCCGATCTGCACTCGAACGTGTTCTGCCGGTCGGCGCTCTGTTCTGGGACGCTTTTAAGTACTTCATCCCGGCCAACCCGGACGAACGAGCCGCGGCGAATCCTGCCAAGTACACGAAGAAGGTTGAAGGAGACCACCTCGTGGTCGTGGACGACGTCGCGCTCATCGTCGAAGACAAGGCAGTTGCTGTCAGCGCTCTGGCAAAGGGCGGCAAGACCCGGCGACTTCAGACCGACCTCACCGGCATCATCAGCAAGGCGGCAGACCAGGCGAGCCGTCTCAGTGAGGTCATCGAACACGATCACGGTATCCGCACCGAGGACGGCTGGATTGACCTCACTCACATCCGCGAGATCCACACGATTGCTGTCAGCCTCGACGACCTCACGGGTGTCTCCACGGCTACCGTCGAACTCGTACGTGCCGGCCTCATCGACCCAGCCAATATTCCGTGGACCGTATCGCTTCACGACCTTGAACTCATCGTCGAACTTGTCGACCGGCCTGCGGAGTTTCTCCTCTACCTACGACGCCGACGCGACCCACTGACCACTCACGTCTACATGGCGCCGGACGAACTCGACCTCTTCCTCTTTTTCTTCGAGGGCAACTTGTGGGCTGAACCCGATCCCGACGAGGTGTACAAGACATTCCCGTTCACGGGTCCACCCACGACCGCAGCGCGTCGCAAGTTCAAGAAACAAGGACAAGCCTACGTCACCAGTCGAACTGACCAGCTCGACAAATGGCACTACTCCAAGAACCAACCCGGCGGACTGACCGCTCCGAAGCCACGCATGATCGACTCACCCGCGGGACCACTCATCGACGAACTCATAGCCCGAGGCGTTTTCGGAGCGTTAAGCCTCGGTGCCACACTCCTAAGCGGTGCCGCAACATTCCAACAGCAGATCGCGACCCAGGCGAACATCCTCCTCGACAACCCTCTTCCCGGACGTAGTCGACAGGTCGCCGTACCCGTCACCCAGATGACCAATGCCGCCGACGGCTGGCTGCTCGTCTGGTCCACCCACCCCACGGACGGCGTCGAACTTGCAACGACTATCGCCGAGCAGGAGCGGTATCTCCGCCTGAAAAAGCACCAACTCGGACTGCCCCGGGGCGCCCTGTTCGTCTACGACCAAGGAACCAGAAACCTCGTGCACATTTCCTACGACGGCCACGTCGGCCCGCTCGCGGACGACCTCAAGCCCCTGCTCGCGCTGCTACGGTTGCCCGAGGCGATGACGCACTGGCCTTCGCGATCGGCGAAACGATCCAAAAAGCCGAAGAAGCGTCGACGCTGACGAAAAGGCAACAGGTAGACCCACACCAGTGCGGAAACGGGCTAGTAGTACTTTGTTAGGTGTGTCGTTGCAGGGTTTCGGGTGACCGGTCTGGTGTGATCTCGGTGTGACACCGGAGCAGATCGCCGAGGTGCGGCCTCGGCTGGTGGAGTTCGCCGGGCAGATGCTGTCGGGGCTGCCGCGCGTGGACCAGCGGGGCAAGGGCGAGTTGTACGTACGTGGCCTGTTGACCGATGGGCAGCGTAAGTCGATGCAGCCGATGGCCCAGCGGCTCGGGGTAGACCATCAAGGGTTGCAGCAGTTCGTCACTTCGTCTACATGGGACTACGAGCAGGTGCGGGCGAACGTGGCCTGGTGGGGTGAGCAGGCTATCGTCCCGGATGCGTACGTGGTCGACGACACCGGGTTCGGCAAAGATGGCACCGCCTCGCCGTGTGTGGCGCGCCAGTACTCGGGAACGCTGGGCAAACGGGCCAACTGTCAGATCGCCGTCAGCGTGCAGATGGCCACTGATCACGCCTCGCTGGCGACGAACTGGCGGCTGTTTTGCCCCGAGGCCTGGGACGACACCACAATCGAGGACCAGGCCCAGGCCGAGGCTGTGCGGCGGCGACGCGAACGTGCCGGCATTCCCGAACAGGTGCGGCACCGGGAGAAGTGGCGGCTGGCGCTGGACATGCTCGACCAGATGATCCAGAACTGGGGGCTGCCCCCACGGCCGGTGGTGGCCGACTCCGGCTACGGCGATGCCACCTTGTTCCGGCTCGGCCTGCAACAACGCGGCCTGGCCTACGTGCTGCAGGTCGACCCTACCGCCAGCGCGTACCCGGCCCAGGCGTCACCGGCCGCCCCGCCCTACCCTGGTCGTGGACGCCCACCTGTGCCCCGCTACCACGGCAAACCCTCCAACCTGCGTGAACTGGCGCTGGCTGCCGGCCGCCGGGCCTGCCGCCCGGTGACCTGGCGGCAGGGCACCAAACAGACCAAAGGCAACCCCAGCGCCACCATGCGCTCGCACTTCCTACGCGTCCAGGTACGGCCGGCCAACCGCAACATCCCCCGCGCAGCCGACGGCAGCCTGCCACAGGTGTGGCTGATCGCCGAATGGCCCCCCGAAGCACTCGAGCCGGTCAAGTACTGGCTATCCAATATGGATGTACGTGCGCCGCTGAAGACCATGGTCCGCCTAGCGAAGATCCGCTGGCGGGTCGAACACGACTACCGCGAACTCAAGCACGGCCTCGGACTGGACCACTTCGAAGGCCGCTCGTTCATCGGCTGGCACCGCCACGTCACCCTGACCGTGCTCGCTCAAGCCTTCTGCACCCTGTTACGCCTGGACCCAATCATCGGCGCTGGTGCAGCGGTCCTGGAGCGATGAAAATGGTTCGTAGCGGCCGGGGTGGTAGACGTCGATCGCTTTAGTGGCGCTTCGAGCCTGTGACCCAATCGGACGTGGGAGCTGAGGGCAGGAGCCCCTGGATCGTTGCCCCGAGCACGCGAGTGAAACTCTTTGAAGATTCGGTTCCCGTCATCCCGGCCGTGCCTTGCCCGCGAACCGTGGAAGGGAGCCGAGGAGGATGGGCATTGAAGTGGTGGCCGAGCGGTCGGCCGGCCTGGACATCGCGAAGGCGTCGCTGGTGGCCTGCGTGCGGATCCCCGGCCGGAACAGCAGCGCCCGGGTGCTCAAACGCAAGTTCACAACCATGACCGCGGACCTGCTGGCTCTGGCCGACTGGCTGGCCGAACACGAGGTTACCCGGGTGGGCATGGAGTCGACTTCCGACTACTGGAAGCCGGTCTTCTACCTGCTGGAGGACAGGTTCGAATGCTGGCTGCTCAACGCCCGTCATATGCGCGCGGTTCCGGGACGCAAGACCGACATGACCGACGCTGAGTGGATCTGCGATCTGGTCGCACACGGCCTGGTGCGGCCGTCGTTCGTTCCGCCGCCACCGATGCGACGGTTGCGCGATCTGACCCGCAGGCGGACGCTTCTGCTGGCCGAGCGGACCAGGGAGAAGCAGCGGTTGGAGAAGATTCTCGAGGACGCTGGCGTCAAGCTCGGTGTCGTGGCTACCGACATCACTGGCCGGTCAGGGCGGATGATGATCGAGGCACTGATCGCCGGTGAGCGTGACCCGCACGTCATCGCGGACCTGGCGCTAGGCACGATGCGCAGGAAACTCGGCGCCCTGGCCGACGCCCTCGTCGGCCGGTTCTCCGACCACCACGCGTTCTATTGCCGGCAGGTCCTCGACCACCTCGACTTCATCAACAAGATGATCACCGACCTCGGTGGGCGTATCGACGCCGAGACGGCAGCCTACGAGCCGCAGATCGCACTTCTGGACACCGTCCCCGGCATCGACCGGCGTGGTGCCCAAACGATCCTCGCCGAAATCGGGCCCGAGATGCACCGCTTCGCCTCCGCAGCACATCTAGCGTCATGGGCTGGCCTCTGCCCCGGGAACAACAAGACCGCAGGCAAGGCCAAACCCACACACACCCGACCGGGCAACCGGTGGCTCAAGGCCGCCCTGGGCATCGCCGCGATGTCAGCGGTCCGCACCAAGAACACCTACGCCGGCGCCCAGTACAAACGCATAGCCGCCAGACGCGGCGCGAAACGGGCCCTGGTCGCGGTAGCACACAGCCACCTCGTCGCGATATGGCACATCCTGGCCGGTGGCAACACCTACCAAGACCTCGGCGCGGACTACTACCTCAACCTCATCAACCCCGACCGCCAACGCCGCAGGCTCGTCGAACGTCTCGAACAACTAGGCTTCCACGTCACGGTCGAACCCCGCCCATCATCAGGTTGATGGACCGGTCGCCGTCATTTTCGAGTGAAAAGCGGCTGCGCCGGCCTGACCATCTACGCCGTACTACGCGAGCTCCAGCAACTGCTGGTGGTCATGACCGGCGCGTGCCACGTCTGCCGCCGCCCCTTCTACCACGACACGAGTTAACAAAGTACTACTAGGCGTCACACACAGTACGATTTAGAGATCTGACGAAAACACTTTGAGCTTACGGAGCGCTTCATCTGACAGTGCAAGCACATCAACACCGACGGCGCTCATCGCCCTTTTGGCTCCTCCTGCCGGATCCTGCAGTAGCGACAGAAGGATATGCAGGGTGCCTACGTTGTAGTGCCCGGCTCGTTTCGCGATGTGCTGCGCTCGGCGCTCCACCTCCACGACATCCTGTCCGAACGGCGGATCCGAGCGGGAGCGAGCCGGCATCCGAGACTCACTCGACGCGGCGGTCGCCTTTCGATAAGCCGGCTCGCTTAACAGATCGGCAACGATGCCAACTGACGCACCAGATGCTTTGAGCAACTGCCCACCCTCGTTATGTGACTCCCATCGTCCGCGCAATCGCAACCCGATCTCAAGTGACTGATCGTGCAACACCAGCAGAGCTAGCAGCACATGCCACGCCTCCACTTGCTCTGCATCAAGCCGTACCGCCTGGCGGACCGCCTCTCTTGTGACGGCGAAAGCTACTGGCTGGAAACCATTCGGACGCCACCTGGCCAGGCGCACGCGCGTCGAGGCTCCGCGAAGCCTTGACACCGCGGACTGCGGACGCCCTATCACCCCGGTCTTCTC
>SLSW01000115.1 GCA_007130245.1 Micromonosporaceae bacterium | reverse complement strand
TCCGTGGGGATCTGCCCGGCGACGGCCCACCCCGACTCCTCGCCGAGCTGCAGCAGCCCGGCGGCGCGGTCGACGGTCAGCGCGATCCGCTCGGCCGGCGCCAGCCTGGTGGTGTCGATCTCCGCCGCGCGCTGGAGCCACCGCAGCGCGACCGAGGCCGGACGGGTACCGATGAAGGCGAAGCCGAGGATGGACATGGCGCGGGCGGCTTCGGCCGGGTGGTGCTCGAGGTGCGGGATGGCCTTCTCCAGCTCCACCCGGGCACCGTCGAAGTCCCCGGAGCCCGCGAGCAGTCGGCCCAGCGGGCTGCGCAGTTCCGCGTCTTCGGCCGGGGTCAGCTGCTCGCTGTCCAGGATCGCACGCAGGGTGCTCACCGCCTGGCGATGCAGCTCGTCGACGATCTCGCGGCGGAAGATGGCGGCGTGGGCCAGCTTGCGTGCCAACCGGAGCCGGATCTGCCGGGGCAGGTCGGCGTCGGTGAGCACCCCGTTGAGCAGCCGCGCGGCGGTGCCGCGGTCGTTGGAGGCCACCGCCAGCTCCGCGGCCTGCTCAGCGTAGTGCGCCCAGCGTTCGCTGTCACCGCCGGCCCGGAAGTGACGGGTCAGCTGCAGCACCGGCTGCGGGTCGAGCTTCTCCAGCGCCTCCCCGGCGCACCGGTGCAGGCGCTGGCGTTCCACCGCCGGAATCGACTCGTAGACCGCCAGCCGGGACAGGATGTGGCGGAAACTGACCTGCGCGTCGGCGTCCTCGCGCAGCAGGCCGCAGCCGACCGCCTCCTCCAGGCCGACCAGGCCGTCGGCGTCGTTGAGGCCGGCCACCGTGACCGCTACCGTGGCGTGCACCGCCTGGCCGAGCACGGCGCAGGCCTGCAGCACCCGCAGCGCCGGGGAGCACAACCGCTGCACCCGCTCCAGCACCGCGTCGCGCACCGCCGGTGGCACTCCGAGCGTGCCCGCGCCGCGCCGGGACCACTCGCCGTCGCGTCGCACCAGGTCGGCGCGGTCGCGCAGCAGGCGCATGGACTCCTCCACCGCCAGCGGCACGCCGTCGGTGTGTTTGTGGAGGAAACGTGCAAAGGTTGTTGAAACAAGCTGTCCACCCAGCATGGACGAGGCCAACCTGGCCGTGCCGTCCACGTCCAGCGGCTGCAGCGAGATGCGTGCCTGCGTGGTGGTCCCCGGCAGGCGGGACGACAGCCGCAGCAGCAGGGACTCCGGGGACACGTCCTCGGGCCGGTAGGTCACCACCAGGCTCACCGGCGACGGCTGGCGGGACACCAGGAACAGCACGAACTCGAGTGTGGCCACATCGGCCCAATGCACGTCCTCCACCACCAGCACGGTGACACCGAGGCGGCTGATCAGCTCCGCGAGGGCGCGGTAGAGCCGGTGCTGGGCGGCGGTGGGGTCGGCCAGCGGGTCCGGCGGCGGCGGCAGCTCCGTGGCCCACTCCGGAAACAGCGGCCGCAGGGCGCCAGCGAGCGCGTTGAGTTCCAGCCCGGCGAGGCTGTCGCGGGCCTGGCGCACCGCGTCGACGATCGGGCCGAGGGTCAGCGACTCGCGAAACGGTGGACACACCCCCACCAGGACGCGCTGCGCGCCCGGGCCGGAGGCGAGGAACTCCTGCACCAGCCTGCTCTTGCCGATGCCGGCCTCGCCTTCCACCAGCACCACCGCGGGTTCGTCCAGCACGCGGATCAGCGTCGCCAACTCGTTGTCGCGCCCGATGAACCCCGGCATCCGGAGGCCGGCGGCATCGTCGGCGAGTCGGACATCGGTTGTGCGCGCCGCCATCGACACCACCTCCCTGATGCCGACCAGCAGGCATACGCCAGCGGTCGTAGGCGGCCCGCCGCGGGGGTGACGGCCAACCCTTTGCCGGGCTCCTACCTGGGTAATCGTCACTGCCGCCCGGCAGGGTACGCGTCAACCGGGACGGACCTTCGCGTCGGGTGCGCGCAGCAGGTCAGCGACGTAGCAGGCCACCTCGCCCTGTGAGGTGCGACCCAGCCAGGTCGGGTAGGTGCCCGGTGCCGCCGGGAACGCCATCACCGACGCCTTCCCACCCGCACCGGCGTCGGCCAGGCATGCGGTGCCGGTGGCCACCTCGAAGCCGAAGAACTGCCAGCTGCCCAGGGCGCACGGGTCGCGGTACGGGCGAAGTGCCAGCTCCCAGGAGCGCACCGGCCCGGGCCGGATCTCCACCCGCACCGCGGCCACGGGCGCCGGCGCCGGCAGGTCACGCAGCCGTAGCCGGCTGAACGACACCGGGTAGCGGCCCGCCGGCGCGCGTACCGTGAACGGCACGCCTGCCGCCAGTGCGTGGGCATCGGCGGCCACCAGCCGCCCGGTGGGCAGGTGGAGCCAGCCGGCGCGGGCGATCTCGACGGTCACCTCGCTGTGGCCGGACAGGCGCAGTCGGGCGCCGTGCTGCAACATCTGCGCCAGCCGCTCCGGCTGGGAGGGTGCCGGCGGTCGCCACGGCATGGCCTCCAGCGGCGACAGCATGAACCCCCTACGCGGCGGCTCGTCGACGCTGACCGCCGGTGGTCGCGCCAGCGCGTCGGCCAGGCGGACCAGCGCGGCCGCGTCGCCGGCTCGCGGCAGCGGGTACCGCACCGGCCACTGCTCCACCCGGCCGAACCGGTGCCGGCTACCGCCGGTGTCGCCGGCCGGCTCCTCGATGTCGTGCACCAGCCCGTCCGGCGAGTAGCGGCGGGTGTGCCGGGGGCTGATGTGGTCGAACTCCGGGCGGCCGCGGTCCGGGTAGTGCCACTGCACCCGCTGGTGCGGGGTGAGCTCGGCGCTGCCGACGCGGTGCAGGTCGTAGCGGACCGCGCGCCGCAGCTGCTCGTCGAAACCCCAGACGGTGCAGGTGCCGCACCCGGAGGACGCCTCCACCAGCGCGGCGGGACGCTCGTGCGTGGACACCACCACCGCAAGGTGCCCGCCGGTCAGCTGACGCTGCCGAGCGACCTCCGGCGCCAGCGGGCCGGCCGCGCGGCGTGACCAGGGATCCCACCCGTCACAGTAGACCAGCTCACGTCGGTCGATCCTGGTCGCCACGGCCCCACCTTCGCGTCTGACGGTCTCGTACCCGGGTAATCGCCGCGGCCACCCCACAGGGTACGGGTGTGGTGACCCTCCGGTAATACGTCCGGGCGCGGCCGGCGGCGGTCGTCGCACCCTCCTCGATTGTCCCGGGGCCGTCGGGTTGCTCGAGCAGTGCCGGCGGCGTGGGCGAACGCGGCCAGGCTCAGATAACGCGGCCGGACGCGCACCATCGCGTACCTCACGACTGCCTCCTCGGGTCGAATGTGGACTCCTCGGCCAACTCCCGGAACCGCTGGCGTTCCCGCTGCGACAGGGTGGCCGGCACGACCACCTTCACCTCGGCGAGCAGGTCCCCGGGGGTGCCTCGAGGGTTGGGCATGCCGCGTCCGGCCAGTCGCAGCCGCCGGCCGCTCGAGGTGCCCGGCGGCACCTTGACCCTCGCCTCGCCACCGGGACTCGGCACCGCGACGGTGGCGCCGAGCGCCGCCTCCCACGGCGACAACGGCAGCGGAACCACCACGTTGCGGCCCTCCAGCCGGTAACGGGGATGCGGGCGCAGCCGCACCACCAGGTAGAGGTCGCCAGGTGGCGCGCCGTGTTCGCCACGGCCGCCCTGCCCGGCCAGCCGGATGCGCTGCCCGTGGGTGACCCCCGGCGGGATGGTGACCTCGAAGGTGCGCGGCCCGCCGGGCCCGGTCACGGCGACGGACCGGCGCCCGCCGTGATACGCCTCCTCCACGGTGAGTTCGACGTCGGTCTCCTGGTCGGCGCCGCGCACCGGCGGCGTCCAGCCGCTGCGGCCGGTGCGGCCGCCGAAGATGCCGCCGAGTAGGTCCTCCAGATCCACTGCCTCGGCCCCACGCCGGAACCACCCGCCGGGTGGCGCTCCCGCGCCCGGCGCGCCCTGGGACGACCAGCCACCGGGTCCCCAGCCGCCACCGGGTGCCCGTCCGGCGCCGGCGCGTGCCCACCGGTCGGTGTCGACGTCCTCGGGCATCTGCCGGAACTGGGGACCGTGGGCGTCGTAGCGCCGCCGGGTCTCCGGGTCGGACAGCACATCGTACGCCTCCCCGATCTCCTTGAACCGTTCCTCGGCCGCCGGGTCACGGTTCACGTCCGGGTGGTTCTGGCGCGCCAGCCGCCGGTACGCACGCTGGATCTCCTCCTGGGTGGCCTGGCGCGGGACCCCGAGCACCTCGTAGAAGTCACGCGCGGGCGCCATCACTGCCTCCCAGTGGCGACCACCACCGCCGCCGGCCGCAGCTGGTGTTCCTCCTCGCCGTAGCCGGGCCGCACCACCTGCACCACGGTGCCCTCGTCGGCCTCCGGGTCCGCCACGGTGGCCACCGCCTCGTGCCAGCCGGGGTCGAACCGGGCGCCCTCGTCGTCGCGGCGCGGGAACCCGAGCCGCGACAGCACCGCCAGCGCCTGTTCGCGCACCGCCCGTACACCCTCGACCACCGACGCCGGGTCGCTGCCGGCGTGCGCCAGCGCCAGATCGAGCGCGTCGAGCACCGGCAACCACTCCGCCGCCACTCGGGCGCGCTCGTCGGCGCGGGCCTGCTCCACCTCCCGGCCCACCCGTTTGCGCAGATTGTCCAGGTCGGCCAGAGTGCGCAGGGTGCGGTCCTCCAGTTGGGCGACCCGCTCCTGCAGCGCCCCCGGGTCCGGCGCCGGCCCACCGCGGGCCGGCGGGTCCCCGCCGGCCCGCGGCTCCTCCTGCGGCGTGGCGGACTGCTGCTCGGTCATGTGCCTCACCCGCCGGTGAACTCCGCGTCGATCACGTCGTCGTCGCCTCCCTGCGGCCGTCGGCCAGCTTGCGCAGCACCAGCGCCGAGATCTCCTCCGGCGCGTACAGCTTGTCGCGGACGCGGAAGCGAACAACGGTCGCGATCACCGAGTTGGTGGTGCCGAGGTCGATGCCGACTGCCGTGGCCATTCACCGCCTCCTCGCCTACCGCGTGGTACGGGTCAGGACTCCCTCACCTCGATGTGCCGCGACTGCGCCTTGGCGGCCTTGTGCAGCGTCACCGCCAGCACGCCGTCGTGCAGGGTGGCCTCGACCTGGTCCCGGTCCACGTCGCCGGGCAGCGCGACGACGTACTCGAACGTGCCCACCGGACGGTTCCTGCGCCGCAGCACCCCGGTGCGCTCGCGTTCCTTGATCTCACCGGTGACCCGCAGCGTGTTCTCGCGCACCTCGACGTCGATCTGGTCCCGCTTCACCCCCGGGATGTCGATCTCGACGATGTACGCGTCGTCGGTCTCCTCGATGTCGGTGGGCGCCACGGTCAGCGGGGCCTCGCTGCTGATGCTGCGCATGAGCTGGTCCATCTGGTCGTAGAGACCTTCCAGCTCGGTGAACGGGTCCCAGCGCCGCAGCGAGCGGGCATAGGTCGGCCGCGCGGGTCGCGTGATCGGAAGGGTCATCGCAGTTCCTCTCCTGGTGGTGTGCGACTGGCCGTACGGGCCGGTGTGCCCGTCGGCGCCCTTGCTGTATTCCC
>SLSW01000309.1 GCA_007130245.1 Micromonosporaceae bacterium | reverse complement strand
ATCGTCCACACCGCGATGTCCGAGGGCGGCGATTCCGGCAGCCTGCTGCTGGATGCGGACTTCCGGGCGGTCGGGCTGTTGTTGGCCGGCTCGCCGATGTCACCATCCACAACCACGCCGGCAACGCCGCCGCCGCGCTGGGCGTACGGGTGGTCATCGCATTCTGATCCACTGCGTTGCTCCGGGTCGGCGTACTTCCTGCCGGGTCCTTTGAGAGCTGCTCGCATGGACGGAGCAGCGTCTGGTGCTGCGTCGTGCTCCGTTTGTGCGAGCAGCTCCCAAAGGGCCGTGACAGCCATACCCGACTTCTTCGGATCGGATAGCGCCCGCAGGGTCGGCCGACCTCACCTGTCGGGCGGCTGGCCGTTGTCGAGGTATGCGACGGTCCCGTCCTCGCAGGCACGCAACGCGGCCGCCACCCGCCGGACGTTGCGGTCGGTGAGCAGCGGGCGGGCCTCGTCCACGGTGCAGAACGCGAATCCGGCCAACTCGTCAGCCGGCACGGTGATCCGGGCGACCTCATCGGCACTCAGCACGCCCCCGTCGAAGATCACGATGAGTCCGTCGACCACACCCGGCCGGGCGGGCGCCCAGTCGACCACCAGCAGCCGACCCGGCGCCACCGACAGACCGAGCTCTTCGGCCACCTCCCGTGCCGCGGCCGCGTACGGGGACTCGTCGGCCTCCACGACCCCACCCGGGATCTCCCACTGCGGCTTGTAGGTCGGCTGCACGAACAGCACCCGCCCGTCCGGGTCGGAGAACAGCATCCCGGCGGCCATCCGCTTGGTCGGCAGGCCGCTGCCGTGCCACGCCGGCGCGCCGGCGTGGTCCTGGTGGGGGATGGCGTGGCTGTCGGGCACCGGTTCACGGTAGCCGCCGGGCGCAACCTCGCCATAAGCCGCGGACGCTGGCGGCTCAGCCGCAGGCGAGCTCGACCGCGTGCTCGGGCGAGTCGGCGACCGCGATGCCGGGTACCGCGGCACCATCGCGGTCGACGATCTGCCAGCCGCCGAGGCTGACCACCGGTATCCCGCCGCGCCGCATCGCGTGCGCCACCTCCGACAGCGTGCCCCAGGAGCCACCGACGGCGATGACCGCGTCCGCGGAGTGGACGATGACCGCGTTGCGGGCCTGACCCAGATTGGTGACGATCGCCGCCGACAGGTCCGGGTTCGCGTCCTGCGCATCCGCGCCGGGCAACACTCCGATCACGAGACCACCGGCGGCACGCGCGCCCTCCGCCACCGCGGCCATCACTCCGGTGCCGCCGCCGCAGATGACCGTGGCGCCGCGCGCGGCCAGCAGTTCGCCGACCCGCCGCGCGTGGTCAGCGTCCTGCGTCGTGCACCGTGCCGGCCCGCACACCGCCACCTGCCGGGGCATCGCCACGGCACACCTCCCGACCGTCGACTCCGGCGGCGTACCCGCAATAGGCTGTGGTGATGCATCAGCCGCATCTGGACTTCGCGCTGGCCCTGCACCGCCGCCTGCCCGCCGCCGGCAACCTGCCGTGGTCACCGTACTCGGTGGCCTCCGCGCTCGGCATCGCCGCCGCGGGCGCGCGCAGCGACACGTACCACCAACTGGCCGCGGCCCTGGCGCCCGGGGGCGCGCTGGACGAGCTGGGGCGCATGCTCGCCGGCTCGGCCGAGCCGCGCGAGGCGGAGGTGGCGGTGGCCAACACGCTGTGGATGCGCGCCGGCTGGCACTTCCTCGACGAATACCAGCGGCAGGTGCGGGACTGGCCGGGCGGCACCGTGCGTTCGGCCGACTTCGCCGGCGACCCGGACGGCGCTCGCGTGGGGATCAACGAGGACGTGGCGCGCACGACCCGGGGACTGGTGCGCGACCTGCTCGCCGAGGGCGTCATACACCGGGATGTCGTCGCCGTTATCGTCAACGCCCTCTATCTCAAGGTGGCGTGGCTGAACCCGTTCGAGGAGCACCGCACCGTGGCGGCGCCGTTCCAGGCACCGTCGGGCACCCGCGAGGTGCCGACCATGCGCCAGCAGGAGAGTCTCCCGTACGCCGAGGCAGGGGGATGGAGGATGGTGACGCTGCCGACGGCGGGCGACGTGGTGGCGGATGTGCTGCTCTCCGACAGTGGCGAGACGGTGCCGAGCGCCGAGGCGGTGGCCGCGTTGCAGCGCGCCACCCGACCCGTGAAGGTGGACCTGCATCTGCCGAGGTTCCGCGTGGAGGCCGCCTCGACGCTCAACGACCACCTGCGACACCTGGGCGTGATCGACGCGTTCGACCGCGACCTCGCGGACTTCTCCGGGATCTCCGACGAGGGCCCGGTCTGGATCGAGAACGTCATCCACAAGGCGGTGGTGCGGGTCGACGAGCAGGGTTTCGAGGGCGCGGCGGCCACCGCGGTAGTGATGCGCACCATCTCGATGGACATCAGCGAGCCGGTGCCCTTCTACGTGGACCGGCCGTTCCTGTTGCTGGTGCGCCACCGGCGCAGCGGCGCGATCTACTTCCTGGCGCAGGTGGTCGAACCCTGACCGCTCCGGCGTGCGGCAGGGCCGACACGCCACCGGGTGCGGTTCCGGCGGCACCACCGCCGGAACCCCACCCGGTCACGGTCGGGGTCAGCTCAGCCAGCTGGGAAGCAGGTCGTGCAGCCACTCCACCTGGTTGGTGTCGGTGCCCAGAGCGGGCAGCGCGCCGGTGGTCGCCAGGATCCCGACGACGATCGCCACGACCCCCAGCAGCAGGCCGATGAGCGCGAGGCTGCGGCCGGCCAGGTACGAGTAGTGGCGCCCGGAGGCGGTGAAGCCGGCTACCGCGGCGAACAGGGCGAGTGCGCCGAGGATGATTCCGAGTGCCGCCAGCGCGCCCGTCAATACCGCCAGGACGCCGACTACACCGAACAGCAGACCGAAAGTTGCCATGGTGCTGGTGCGTGCCCGGGCATGCGCCCGGTCCGAGGCTGCCTCCTCGGCGGCCTTACGGACCGCCGCCGCCGCCTTTTCGGTGGCCTCGTCGATCTTCACCGTGTGTTCGGGATCCACATTGCCGGACTCATCCGAGGACCGGCGTTGCGTTGGGCGTTTTGCCACGAAACACCTCCTGAAGCCAACAGGGTGGCGACATCACGATACCGAAGTTGACTGATCTGCGACAGTGACCGACACCCGCGTCCGGGTCAGCGCAACCGGTCCAGAGGCGGAATGCTGCGTTTGAGCCGGCTTGGTCCGCGCCCGCCCTCGTCACGTCACGGATGCGGTTTGTGCGAGGCTTCCGACACCGACTCCACCGCGGGACGACCGGCCCGCAACAGGCCCACCCCGACGGTGACCAGCGCGACCGCCACCAGCACCGCGCCGGTACGGGTCACCAGCGTTCCCGCCGATCCGCTGTCCTCGGCGCCCACCAGCAGGTGCAGGAAGAAACCGCCGGACTGCAGCAGCACCCCGACCAGCAGGCCGATGCCGACGACCCACTGGGTGGCCTCCGAGAATCTGGTGCGGCCCATGAGAATGAAGACCACCAGGGACATGACCAGCAGTACGCCGGCGTGGCCGTGCCCGGCACGGAAGAACTGTTCCTCGAACGGGGTCAGACCGTCCTCGCGGGTCAGCAGGCTCAGCAGCGACCAGCCGCCGAAGCCCACCGTGACCAACGAGAACAGCGCCACCGCCGGCAGCACCGTGGTTGGCGTCAACAGCACTCGTGTTCTGTTCTGCATGCCGTTCAACGTACGCCGCCGCCGGCGCGTCGGCGTCGACGAAATGGAGGCTGCGGCCGTACTCCGTTCGAGGTAGCCGCCGGCGCGGGCTGCGGCTCCGGGTCAGGGTCGGGGGTCCGGGTCAGTCCGTCGCCGGCACGGTCAGCAGGTAGTCCTCGTCCTCGGCGTCCCACGCAAGGTGGATCGCGCCACTGGTAGCCGCGGCCTTGCAGAACTGCAGGAAGGTACGGTAGCCGAGCTTCTTCTCGCTGAAGTCGGGCCGGACCCGGCGCAGCTGGGTCTTCAGCCCGGACAGCGGCACCGGACCGCTGGCCGACAGGTCGGCCACCACGGTGCGGAGCAGCCCGAAAGCGGCCTCCCGGTCGCCGTGTTCGGGCAGGGAGACCTCGGGGTCGCCCTTGGCCGGCCCTTCGCCCAGCTCGATCACGTTGCGCTCGGACAGGTGGTGCAGCAGCTCGCCGAAGGCGCGGAAACCGTAGTCGGCCTCGCTGAAGGTGGGATCCTTGCGAAGCAGTGTGCGTTTCAGCGTCGAGGCGGTGACCGCACCGCCGGAGCTGCGCTGCAGGCCGGCCACAGTCTGGGCGACGAGCACCGCCAAGGTGTCCACATCGTCCGGTGGCCGGCCGGCGGCCTCCTCCACCTCGGCCTCGGGTTCGGGACTCGGCTGCGGTGCCGCCTCGGCCGGCGCCGTCTCGGCCGGCGCCGGCGCGCCCCGTCGTGCGGCGCGGGTGCGGCGGGCGGGCGCCGCCGGCACCTCGACGCCTTCCAACCGGTCGTAGTAGAGGAACTCGTCGCATGCCGGTGGCAGCAGCTTGGAGGTCGAGGCTTCCACACCGACGCCGATGACGCGCTTGTTGAGTTCGCGCAGCTTGTGCACCAGCGGCGTGAAGTCGCTGTCGCCGGTGCCGATGACGAATGTGGTGACGTAGTCGCGTTCGAAGGCCATCTCCAGCGCGTCGACGGCCATCTTGATGTCGGCGGCGTTCTTGCGCGAGGTGCCCATCCGCTGGGGTATGTCGATGAGCTCCACGTGTGACCGGGTGAGCATCCGCCGGTCGGTGTCGAAGTACGACCAGTCGGCGTACGCGCGGCGCACCACCCCCCGCCCCCGCTCGGCCAGGGCGTCGGCCACGGGCCGCACGTCGAAGGTCATTCCGCCGAGGTGGTCCCGGGCGCCGAGCGCGAGGTTCTCATAGTCGAGAAACAGGGCGATGCGCTCCTCGCGGTCTTCGTGATCCACGCAGGCCAGCGTACGCCAGGCGGCCCTCCGAGCTTACGGCGCCGGCGAGCCGCGGTCAGTCGCCGAGCGGGTCCGGGCAGGCCTCCGGGTCCACGAGTGAAGGCTCGAGGCACTCGTCCGCCGCTTCGTCGCTGTTTTCGGACGTTTCCTGGTCGGGCTCGTCCGGTGGATCGGTCTCCTCAGGCCGGGACGGGGCGTCCGGCGGCGGTTCACCGTTGGTCGGGGTGGCGGTGGGGCTGCTGGTCGGGGTGCTGGTCGCGGTGGCGGTCGGGCTGTCGGTCGGAGTGGCGGTCGGGCTGCTGGCCGGTGTGGGGGTCGTTGACTGTCCCGACTGCGGCATCCCTCCGGTCTCCCCGCGCTCCTCGCGCTCGGGCGGTTCCTGCGCCGGCCGCGGATGGGCCGACGGCACCGGGACACGAAGTCGCGGCAGCTCGAGCGATGGGGCTTCGCGTGGCGGTGGTGTCATTGTGACCCACCGTGGCTGGCTCGCCGGGTCGAGCACGCTCGGCGACGCGACCACGGCCGCGGCGGCGGCGACACCGACGCCGACCATCCCGGCGACACGGGCCACCGCCGGTCGTTCCCGCACATGCCGCGGCGACCGGAGCGCCGGCGCGCCCGACGCGGTCATCGACGCCCTGCGCCCGCGGGCTGGGGGTTGGTACCGATGTCGAAAGACCGACCGCCGGTGCCGGGAGCTGGCAGCCGCCGGACCACGCGGGCGGCGGAGCCGCACAGTTCGCGCAAACAAGACGACAGTCGCTAAAAATGCCGCAATCGCCATCGTTACGAGGAGGGGTGCCTCGCGGATGCGCACACGCTAGGCGAAACGGTCATGACAGGCAATGTGACGGTGTTCTCACCTGTGCAGGTCACGGCCTGTTGCGGCGGATCGCCTCGTCCAGCGCCTCGGGAGTGCGTCCCACCAGCGCGGAACCGTCGTCGAGGAGCAGGATGGGGCGCTGGATGAGCTCCGGCGAGGCGACCATCGCCTCGATCCACCGCGGGACGGACGACTCGTCGCGCGGCCAGTCGGCCATGCCCCGCTGCACCGCCGCCGGCTCCCCGGTCCGGCAGATCTCCCACGGCGGCCTGCCGAGGCGACGCAGCACGTCGGTCAGTTCCTCGACGGTCGGCGGCTGCTCCAGATAGGCACGCAGCCGGTACGGCACGCGGGCATCGTCCAACGTGCGCCGGGCACCGGCGCACTTCGAACAGGCAGGGTTGTTCCACAGCTCCATACCGCTGATCGTGCCAGGGTTCGCAGGCTGGCCGGCATGAAGGTGAGCCGGTATCACGGGCGGCCGTAGTGCGCAGCCGGTGTACGGCGGGCAGGAGCGCTGCTCATGATCCCCGACGCGCGGCACACCCTGGAGGCGTTGGAGGAGGCAGCGGTGCTACTGATCATCGCCAAGCCGTGAGCCGCCGGATCCGGGGAGCGGCCCACCCGTGCCGCCGGAGGGATCGTCCGGGGCTGTCTCCGGGCGCAGCACGGCCACCAGGAAGTCGGACTGCTCGGTGAAGGGCCGCAGGTCCCACGTGGACAGCAGCAGGTCAGCCACCAGTCCGGCCTCGCCGGCGTCGGTGAGAAACTCGACGAAGTCGTACCCGCGGCCGGCGCCGAAGCCGACCACGGCCCGGCCGTCGTCGCGCAGGTGCAGGTGCACGCGCCGTAGCACCTCGCGGCGGGTGGCCGGTGCGAGGAAGGTCATGACGTTGCCGGCACAGACGATCGCGTCGAATCCCTCGGTGATGCCGAGGGCGGGAAGGTCGAGCTCGGCCAGGTCACCGACCAGCCACTCGGGCCCGGGGTGGTCGCGGCGGGCAGCGTCGATCAGCACCGGGTCGATGTCTACGCCGACGACCTGGTGACCGGCCGCCGCCAGGAACGACCCCACGCGCCCGGAGCCGCAGCCTGCGTCGAGCACGCGGGAGCTCCGCGCCACCATCGCGTCGATCAAGCGCGCCTCACCGCCCAGGTCCACCCCTTCCTGGGCCATCGACCGGAACCGGTCGATGTACCACTGCGAGTGACCCGGGTTGGCCTGGGTGATCTTCAGCCAGCTGTTCTCGTCCGCCACGTCGTCGATAGTGCCACGGCCGTCCGGTCACGCCACGGCGGCGCTCAGGCCGCCAGCCCGTACGCGTCGCTGATCAACTCCCGCAGGCGGGCGGTCATGCCCGGCGCGGGAGGCGCCGGCCCGACGGATCTCGTTGTGGATCTCCCGGAGCGGTCTGCTCGCCGTCGGGAGCTAGTCGTCCGCAGACCACCCGCAGGTCGCCGCTGGTACGGCACGATGGGGTCATGGACGTTCGCGAGGTCCTGATCGAGTTGTACGACCGGATTCCCGAGCACGTGCGGGAGGTGGTCGACGGGTTGACCCCCGAGGAGTTGCGCGCGGAGCCGGAGGACGGGTCGAACCCGATCGGGTGGCTGATCTGGCACCTGACGCGCGTGCAGGACGACCACATTGCCGAACTGCTCGACACCGACCAGATTTGGGTCACCGAGGGCTGGGCGCGACGGTTCGGGCTCGACGTCGATCCGATGAACACCGGTTTCGGGCACTCCCTCGCCGAGGTGCGGGCGGTGCGCCCCGAGAGCGCGGACGTGTTGATCGACTACTACGAGGCGGTGGCCGCCCGTACCCGTGCCTTTGTGGAACTCCTGCACCCGGGCGACCTCGACCGGATCGTCGACGAACGGTGGGATCCACCGGTGACCCTCGGTGTCCGGCTGGTGAGCGTGGCCGACGACGACATCCAGCACGCCGGCCAGGCCAAGTATCTGCGCGGGCTACTGGCGCGCCGGAATACCGGGTGAGCAATCCGGGTAGGACACGGATCGACCCAGTACCTTCGCGACCGGAGGCGGGACAGGGAAGCCGTGGTATCTCGTCGGCAGACACTCAAACGGCGGCGCGAGTAGGACACGGCGCGCCGGCAGGTCAGGGTCGCACGGCGGACACGAGTGTGTCGATGGCATCGACGACACCGTCGTCGGTGTGCACCGGCCGGCGCACCCGCTCGGCACGCCGTACCTCCAGACCCGGCAGGTGGGCGACGATCATCTCCGCGGTGTGCAGCACCTCGGGGTCTTGCGGACCGCCCACGCCATCGCGCAGGTTGGTCAGATCGTGCCCGACCAGGAAGAAGCGCCCGCCGGGGGCGACCGCCCGCGCGGCCCGGTGCAGCACGGTGGTCAGCGCGTCCGGCATCAGATGCAGGTAGATGACCAGCACCGCGTCGAAGGCGTCCTGCTCGGGCTGGTAGTCGAGCAGGTCGGCGACCACCCAGTCGACCTCGACGCCGCGCTCGGCGGCCAGTTGCCGCCCGCGCTCGATGGCCACCGGCGAGAAATCGACCGCGGTGACCTGCCAGCCGTGCTCGGCCAGCCAGATCGCGTTGCGCCCTTCGCCTGTGGCGAGATCGAGGACGCGCCCGGGTGGTGTGTGGGCGAACTCTTCGGCGACGAACCGGTTCGGGCCGGCTCCCCACACCAGGTCGGCTTCCGAGTAACGCGCGTCCCATCCCGCCCGGTCCATCCCACCAGCCTAGATGTCGCCGGCGGCGGGTACGCCGGCCGGCGGGGAGATCATCCGCCGGTGTGCCGGCGCAGGAACGCGACCGACCGGCGCAGCGCGAGCTGGCCGGCGTCCGAGTCGAGGTTGAACTGGAACTCGTGCTCCAGGGCCGGGGTGGTGTCGTCGGGGAAGATCAGCGTTTCCGCCGGCGCACCTGCGCCGCCGAGGGCGGCGGCGAGGCTACGGGACTGCTCCACCAGCGGGTCGGCATTGCCGACCGAGATGAACGCCGGCGGAAAGTCGTCGGTGACGTACCGCGCCACCGAGGCGCTGTCCAGCCGCGGGTCCGATTCGATGTCCTTGCGGCCGGTGTAGGCCCACAGGATCGTACGCAGGAACCATCCCCAGTCGCCGTTGAGGTCGACGAGGTTGAGGTCGTACGCACCACAGTAGAGCAGCGTGGCGGCGAGTCGGGACCGGTCGATGGCGGGTCGGATGCCGACCATGTCGGCATAGGCGGGGTCGCTCGCCGCGTTGGCCACCTGCGCGGCGATCTGCGCACCGGACGAGTCGCCGGCCAGCACGATGCGGCCCGGGTCGACGTGCAACCGGGACGCGTGCCGTCGCAGGTGGTCCAGTGCGGCGTTGAGCTGATGGAGCGGCAGTGGATACCTGCCGGCCGGGGCGATGGTGTAGCCGACGCCGACCGTGGTGAAGCCGTGTCCGGCGAGCACCCGCAGGTAGTTGGCGACCATTCGCCGACTACCGGACACCCAGGCACCGCCGTGCACCCACACCACGGTGGGTAGCGCCTGGTCGGGCGCGAGGTCAGCGGGGTGGAAGACATCCAGGTAGGTGTGGCGGCCGCGCGGATGGTAACGCTCGTTCACCTGCGCGGACACGTGAGCGGGCACGTGCGCGGCGAGAGCCCGGGAGACGAGCCGAGCCTGCCGGTTGAACGGGATCCGGAACAGTAGCGCGGACGGCCACGGGCTGGCCCGCACCGCCACGTAGCCGGCCAGAGCGAGTGCACCCGCGCCGCCGAGCGCGCCCGCCAGCCAGGTTGCCAGTTTCGTACGAATTAGCACGGTTCAACCGTACCGGTGCGGCGCCGGGTGACGCACTGCTCAGGTGATGGCGAGATGAACCGGTTCTAGATCGCCCGGAACCTGTTCTAGGGTGACGCCCATGACCGGCTTTCACGATCAGGACCTCACCGGAGCACACTTCGAGCGCGTAAGCCTGCGGAACGCCACCTTCAGCCGGGTGCACCTCACCGACGCCCGCATGCACCGGGTCGATTTCACCGGCGCGCAGATCCGTGGGGCCCTGTTGCACGGCAGCCGCCTGCTCGGCGTTGAGCTGGTCGACGTCGAGATCAGCGGCGACCTGAAGAACGTGGTCGTGAACGGCGTCGACATCGTGCCGTTGGTCGACGCCGAGCTGAACCGCCGTATGCCGGAGCGGGCGAAGATGCGCCCCGACGATGCCGACGGGTTCCGGGAGGCATGGGCAACCCTGGAACGGCTGTGGGAGGGCACCGTCGCGCGTGCCCGGACCTTTCCCGAAGCAGCGCTTCACCGCAGCGTCGACGGCGAGTGGTCGTTGATCCAGACCCTGCGGCACCTCAACTTCGCCAGCAATGCGTGGGTGGGCCGGATGATCCTCGGCAACGCCTCGCCGTGGCACCCGTGGGACCTGCCGTGGGACGAGGCGCCCGGGTGGGACGGCATCCCGTGGCACCGCGAGGCGAGACCCACGCTCGACGAGGTGCTCGCCATCCGGCGCGAACGCCAGGCGATGGTGCGCCGGGTCATGGAGTCACTCACCGACGAGCAGCTCGCCTCCGAGGTGACCCGCACCGAGCCCGGCTGGCCCCGGGAGGAGAACTTCCCCGTCAAGGAGTGTCTGCTGATCGTCCTTAACGAGGAGTGGCACCACCGGCTCTACGCCGAACGGGACCTGACCTCACTGGAGAAGGAGGCCTGACCGTCGGCGGCTTGCTCCGTGGCCTGCAGGAGTCGGGGTGAAACCGTGAATCCGGCCCGCTCGTACACCGGGCTGCCGCTGGAGTGGACTGTCACCCGCTCCACGCCGAGCTCGCGGGCGAGCGCCAGCACCGCCTCGGTGAGTCGCCCGCCGATACCTTTGTTCCGGTGCTCCGGCCCGACGAACACGGACTGGACGTCGCCCGATGCCCGTTGAAACGCGTCCGGCGTCGGCGCGCCCGGTGCATGTCCCACCGCAGCTCAGCGACCGCCGCCAGGTCAGCGGCGTGTGCCGGTCGTATCTCGATGCCGTCCATCGCCTCATCCTGGCGTACGTCCGCCACCTGCCCCGGTCGCCTCTGCCGGCAGCTGGACGCGCGGCAGGGAACGCAGTGCCCAGACGAACGCCGGCACGACAAGTGTCCATTCTGGCGCCATTTACCAACGTCGACAGATAAAAGTTGTGGCGGTGGGTGACCAGAGTCTTACGGTACGCGCACAGGGTCAGCGTCCCCTACTGATCTCTGAGGGCCATCAGCGTACCGCCCCGACCACTTCTGGTCGCTGGAGTGGCGCGGGGCACGAGAGGCAGGAAGCCATGTCCGTTCAGTCGCAAATGCACACCCCCGAACGCCGCCGCGCCCGAGCGCGGGCCCAGCTGACCCGTCGAGGATTCCTCGGCGGGTTGGGCCTGGGGGTTGTCGGAACCACCCTCATCGGGCCAAGCGCAGCGCACGCCACCTCAACACCCGGTTCCACCACCCCGGCCGACCGATTCGGTCGGATGTTTCCAGACCTCCCGCCGTTCCTCACCGCCGACGACGACGCCCGCGCCGCGTTGGCAGCGATCGGTGCGGCGGGCGGAATCATGGACGCCGATGACGATCTGTCCGCCGGCCCGATCGAACTCATCATCGACCCCAGTCTGAGCCTGAATAATCCCGATAACCCGCACCATACGGCAGGAGTGACGTTCTTCGGGCAGTTCCTCGACCACGACGTGACGTTCGACACCACGTCGGAACTCGGGGTGCCGGCGGTGCCGGAGGAGACGCCGAACGCCCGTACGCCGGCCCTTGATCTGGACTCGGTGTACGGCGGAGGGCCGGTCGCCGATCCTGAGCTCTACCAGGCCGACAACGTCAGGTTGCGCATCGAGTCGGGTGGCCTGTTCGAGGACGTGCCGCGGATGGACGATGGCACGGCGGTGATCGCCGACCCGCGCAACGACGAGAACACCATCATCTCCGGGATGCAGGCCGCGTTCATCCTTTTCCACAACGCGGTAGTGCAGCGGTTGGAGGACGAGGGTTTCGAAGGTGACCTGTTCAGCCAGGCCCGTCAGATCGTCACCTGGCACTACCAGTGGATCACCCTGCACGAGTTCCTGCCGCTGATCGTCGGCCAGTCCATGGTGGATGACATTCTGGCGGCCGGCCGCCAGTTCTACCAGCCGGAGCCGGGTGAGGCGTTCATCCCCATCGAGTTCCAGATCGGTTACCGCTTCGGTCACACCATGATCCGGCCGTCGTACCGGCTGAACCTCGCCGGGGACGACGGGGAACCCTTCTTCGGGATGATCTTCGATCCCGCCGGGGAGGGCCAGTCCGATCCGGTGGACCTGCGGGGTGGCGCCCGCGCTCCGCGCCGGTTCGTCGGCTGGCAGACGTTCTTCGACTTCGACGACGGCGAGGTGCGACCGAACAAGCTGATCGACACGATCCTGTCGACACCGCTGTTCCAGCTCCCGCTGCAGACGTTGCCCGACGGTGAACCTCCCACCTCGCTCGCGTCGCGGAACCTGCTGCGGCACCTGACCTGGGGGGTGCCCGCCGGCCAGCGGATCGCGATAGAAATGGGACACCCGAAGTTCAACCTTCCGGAGCTCGGCGAGTTCGACGGAAAGCTGGTCCAGCGCAGCCCGCTCTGGTTTTACCTGCTGGCCGAAGCCGAACGGCTCGCGGACGGGCTCACCCTCGGGCCGACCGGCGGCCGCATCGTCGGCGAGGTGTTCATCGGTCTGCTCGAGCTCGACCCCAGCTCCTTCCTGGCGGTGGATCCGGCGTGGCAGCCGACGCTTCCCAGCGACACACCCGGCGACTTCCGGATGACCGACCTGCTCCGGTTCGCCGGTGTCGATCCGGACAGTCGAGGCCAGTAGTCGTCCCAGCGGCAGAGGCGTCCCGCCGGACGGTGAACACCACCACGCTCATCCGGTGGGTTGACCGCGGCGGGACGCTCGGGCTCAGGCGGCCAACGCGGTCGCGATGGTGTCGGCCAGTGGGGTGCTCGGTCGGCCGATGAGCCGGCGCAGGTCGCCGCTGTCGGTGGTCATGAACCCACGGGAGACGGCGAGGTCCGAGTCCGCGACCAGCGCGGCCTGCTCGGCAGGCAGCCCGGATCCGACCAGGGTTCTGATGTACTCGCCGACCGGCAGGTTTCGGTAGGTGACCGGCTCGCCGGTCTGCCGGGCTATCTGGGCGGCGAGTTCGGTCATGGTGAACGGCTCGTCTCCGCCGAGTTCGTAGAAGGTACTCCCGCCGCCGCCGTCGGAGGTGAGCACCGCGGCGGCCGCCTCGGCATAGTCGGCCCGGGGCGCGGCGGCGATGCGACCGTCTGCGGCGCTGCCGACGATGACGCCGGAGTCACGCACCTCGGCGAGGTTCTGCGTGTAGTTCTCGGCGTACCACCCGTTGCGCAGCACCGCGTACCGCAGTCCGGAGGCTGCGAGGAGGTGCTCGGTCGCCTTGTGGTCGGCGGCGATGATCATCGGGTTCAGCTGGGCGTCCAGCGCACTGGTGTAGGCGATGAGCTCCACCCCGACGGCCTTGGCCGAATCGATGACACTGCGGTGCTGAATGATCTTTCGCTCCAGCGCATTCGAGGAGATCAGCAGCAGTTTGTCGGCGCCCGCGACAGCGGCACGTAGGGTCTCGGGCCGGTCATAGTCGGCTTCGCGTACCTGCACGCCGCGGGCGGCGAACCCGGCGGCCTTCTGGGGGCTGCGCACCGCGGCGACCACGCCGCCGGCGGCCACCCCCCGCGCGAGCAGCGCCTCGACCACCCGCCGGCCCAGTTGGCCGGTGGCGCCGGTAACAACGATCGTCATTGGTCAACACTCCTGCGCGCTCCGGGCTCGTGCCCCGACTACCCCACTATATGTGGATTCGCCGTTAACGGTGCCCCGCCGGTCGGACCAGTTCTTGACTAATTCCAGAAAGTGGTGTCAGACTGCGGGCGTGGCCACCCCCCCGGACTTCCCGCACATGCTGCGCGGGGCCGCGGTGCGCGTGACCCGCCCCCGGGTGGCGGTGCTGAGCGCGGTGCACGCGCATCCGCACGCCGACACAGACTCGATCATCGGCGCCGTGCGCCGGGATCATCTGCCTGAGGTGTCCCACCAGGCCGTGTACGACTCGCTGCGTACGCTGACGGCCGCGGGCCTGGTGAGGCGCATCCAGCCGCCCGGTTCCGTGGCCCGCTACGAGTCACGGGTCGGCGACAACCACCACCACCTCGTCTGCCGTTCGTGTGGTGGCATCGTCGACGTCGACTGCGCCGTCGGTGAGGCACCCTGCCTGACCGCATCGGAAGACCGCGGCTTCTCGATCGACGAGGCCGAGGTCATCTACCGGGGCCTGTGCCCCGACTGTCCCACCACCGGCAATTCATGATCTCCGGATCCGCCACGTAACGGAAGGAAGTATATGTCCGAACACCACGACGCTGTCGTCCATGACGCGGAAGCGGGGAGCGAGTCGCGCTGCCCGGTCGTCCACGGACGCGCCCCGCATCCGACGCAGGGCACCCACACCTGGTGGCCGAACCAGCTCAACCTGGACATCCTTGCGAAGAACCACCCCGAGAAGGATCCGTTGGGCAAGCAGTTCAACTACGCCGAGGAATTCAAGAGCCTCGACCTGGCCGCCGTCAAGCGGGACATCGCGGAGGTGTTGACCGATTCGCAGGACTGGTGGCCGGCTGACTTCGGCCACTACGGCCCGCTCATCATCCGGATGGCGTGGCACGCTGCCGGCACGTACCGCATCAGTGACGGCCGCGGGGGTGCCGGCACCGGGCAGCAGCGGTTCGCGCCGACCAACAGCTGGCCGGACAACGGGAACCTGGACAAGGCCCGCCGTCTGCTGTGGCCGGTCAAGAAGAAGTACGGCCAGAAGATCTCGTGGGGCGACCTGATGATCCTCGCCGGCAATGTGGCCCTCGAGTCCATGGGCTTCAAGACCTTCGGCTTCGCCGGCGGTCGCGCCGACGTCTGGGAGCCCGACGACGACGTCTACTGGGGCCCGGAGACCACCTGGCTCGGCGACGAGCGCTACAGCGGTGACCGCGAGCTGGAGAACCCGCTGGCGGCGGTGCAGATGGGCCTCATCTACGTCAACCCGGAGGGCCCGAACGGCAACCCGGACCCGCTTGCCGCGGCCCGGGACATCCGCGAGACGTTCCGCCGCATGGCGATGAACGACGAGGAGACTGTCGCGCTGATCGCGGGCGGTCACACCTTCGGCAAGACCCACGGCGCCGGCCCCGCCGACCACGTCGGGCCCGAGCCGGAGGCCGCCCCGATCGAGGAGCAGGGCCTGGGCTGGACGAGCAGCTTCGGCACCGGCAAGGGCGACGACACCATCACCAGCGGGCTGGAGGTCACCTGGACCTACCACCCGACCCGGTGGGACAGTGAGTTCTTCCACATCCTGTTCGCCTACGAGTGGGAGCTGACACAGTCGCCGGCTGGCGCGCACCAGTGGCGTCCCAAGAACGGCGCGGGCGCGGACATGGTGCCCGAGGCGCACGATCCGACGAAGCGTCGCGAGCCGCGGATGCTGACCACGGACCTCGCGCTTCGGCATGACCCGATCTACGAGCCGATCTCACGGCGTTTCAAAGAGAATCCGGAAGAGTTCGCCGACGCCTTCGCGCGTGCGTGGTTCAAGCTGACCCACCGCGACATGGGCCCGGTCGCCCGTTACCTCGGCCCCGAGGTCCCGAGCGAGACGCTGATCTGGCAGGACCCGGTCCCGCCGGTGACACACGAGCTCATCGACGCGCAGGACATCGCCGACCTCAAGGGTCAGCTCCTCGCCTCGGGCCTGTCGGTGTCCCAGCTCGTGGCCACCGCGTGGGCATCGGCGTCGACATTCCGCGGCAGCGACAAGCGCGGCGGCGCCAACGGGGCACGCATCCGCCTCGAACCGCAGAACGGCTGGGAGGTCAACGAGCCCGACGAGCTGGCGATGGTGCTGCGCACCCTGGAGGGGATCCGGGAGGCGTTCAACACCTCCCAGACCTCCGGCAAGCAGGTCTCGCTGGCCGACCTGATCGTGCTCGGTGGGTGTGCGGCCGTCGAGCAGGCCGCCAGGAACGCCGGGTACGACGTCGAGGTCCCCTTCACCCCGGGGCGCACGGACGCGTCGCAGGACCAGACCGACGTTGAGTCCTTCGCCCCGCTCGAGCCGACCGCGGACGGGTTCCGCAACTACCTCGGCAAGGGGCAGCACCGGCTGCCGGCCGAGTACCTCCTGATCGACCGGGCGAACCTGCTGACGCTGAGCGCTCCTGAGATGACGGTGCTCGTCGGCGGCATGCGGGTGCTGGGGGGGAACGTCAAGCAGTCGCCGCTCGGCGTGTTCACCGGGACACCGGGGTCGCTGACCAACGACTTCTTCGTCAACCTGCTCGACATGGGTACGGCATGGACGCCGACGTCCGAGGACGCGAACACGTTCGACGGCCGCGACAGGGCCACGGGCGAGGTCAAGTGGACCGGCAGCCGGGTGGATCTCATCTTTGGTTCCCACTCGGAGCTGCGCGCGCTCGCGGAGGTCTACGCGTGCGACGACGCCCGGGAGAAGTTCGTGCACGACTTCGTCGCCGCGTGGGACAAGGTGATGAACCTCGACCGGTTCGACCTCGCGTGATCCCGACCTAGAGGTGGGGTCGGTTTGGGGATGGGGTTGGTCGCTCCAGCGACCAACCCCATCCCCAAACGAACCCCGCGGGGCGTCTGAAAGCCGGTCACGTGCCTACGGCGGCAGCGCGTCCAGCCTGAGCCGGCCGGTCAGCTCCGGCAGGATCCGGGCCAAGGCGTCCACAGTCTGCTGCCGGTCGCTGCTCCCGTCGAGCCGGTCACCGTCTCCGTCGTGCAGCAGCACGATCGAACCCGGTCGCGTCTGCGCCGTCACCTCGGCCACGATGGCGTCGACACCGGGCAGGCTCCAGTCGCGGGGGTCCACGTCCCAGTGCACCGAGGTCATGCCCAGCTCAGCGGCGACCTCCACCACCCGCCCCGTCCAGACGCCGCCGGGCTGGCGGTAGTAGGACACCGGCGCTCCCGGTGCCGCTGCCTGGATAGCTGCGGTGGTGCGCCGCAGGTCCCGGCGGATCTCGTCACGCGGGCGCTGGCCCAGCGTCATGTCGTGGTCCCACGAGTGGTTGCACAGCGTGTGCCCGTCATCGACGATCGCGCGTACGAGCTCGGGATGGGCCTCGACCGCCCGACCCAGCACGCAGAAGGTCGCGCGCACGTCGTAGGTGCGCAGCAGATCCAGCACCTGCGGGGTCCACCGCGGGTCCGGGCCGTCGTCGAAGGTGAGCGCGGCGTAGCTGCCGCCGGTGCGTCGCTGGGTCCCGAACGGTCCGCCGTAGACGCCGCCCGACCCGCCGGCGCCGGCGGCCGGGGACGGGACGGCCGGCACGGCCCTCGGCTGCGGAGCGCTGATCAGCCAGGTGTCGCCGGAGGTGGGCGGTGCGACGGACGGGGCGGGGTGGGTGGGCGACGTGGCCTGCCCGTTGTCAGATTGCGCGGTCGGCGTCGTGGTTGCGTCCGAGCCACCGATCACCCTGGTCACGGCGTACGCGCTGACCACCAGCAGGACCGCGGCGGCGGCGGCGATCATCGCCGCGCGGATCGCGAGACGGCTTCTGTCGCCTGAACCAGGCGCCAACCGGAGATTGATCATGGCGTGTCGACCTAGATGAGTGATCTGTTGCGCGAATGGTGCGGCGGGCGGGCCCGACTTGGTCGCACTGTACGGGACGGCGCGATGATCATGGGTGTGGACACCCGACTCACCACCGGACTCCGACGGGACCGAGCTGCTGCTGGAGCCCATCGGTCACCCAGCGGACTGATACTTGGTTTCGTGCCCACCACGTGTGTGGAAGGCTCGCTAACATGATCGACATTGGGGCAGGGCTCGTGGCGCGCGGGGCCACCGAGTCCGACGCCGAGACGGTTTTCCAGGTTCAGGCCGCGCACAACGTACCCGTTGTCGGCGATCCCGACGGCACCCCCGAAGATGTGGTCAACGAGCTGATCGAGCCAGGGTTCGACCTGGCGACCGACGGGTGGCTGGTCGAGGACGACCGGGGCGTGGCGGTGGGCTGGGGTCAGCAATCACGGTGCTGCTGGTCCGACCTATGCCGTGTTTGAAAAGTTGTCAGCGGACATGAAAAGTTCCGGGTGGGAGGACATGCGCCTCCGGGCAGGCGGACATGTCGACTCCGGATCACCGGACAATCTTGGCTACGAAGAGTCACCGAGGCGCTGACCTGTCCGGTGCGATAAGGATCTCCACTCGTTCGCCGTGTAGCTCCAACCCACCTGGCTGCCGCGCCGCTTCCGCTCCTCGGCGCGATGAACGCGCCTGTGGTGCGGGTCGGCTTGCCACCGCACGACGTGGCCGATCGGTGTGGGTGGTGCCGCAAGTGACTGCAGCGAAAGCTCCAACCTCGCGCTCAGGGGCCCTAACTCTCGATCACACGATGTAGCTGAAAGCGCTGCAAGAACTTCCTCGCTCCTGTCCGCCTATCCGAAATTGAGATGTCCGCCGCCAAAAGTGATCGTCGGTGCTGACGCCGTGTTGATGATCGACAAATAGCGAGGTCTCCGGTAGATCATTCTTCGACCAAGAACCCTCGGCGGCATCACAAGCCTCACAAAACGCCAGGACACCAAGTTGCTACGAGTGCCCAGAGTGTCGGGATGATTCGGCCCCAGCACCCGCAGCCGGTCCATCGATGGTTGGCCGCCAGCGAGTGGATGGTCGTGGTCGAGACCGTCTACGGCACGGGGCTTACCCTGTGATCAGTCTGGTAGCGATGACGCCACTGTCGATGGTCGGCGACGCCGTGCGGCGCGCAACGTCGAGAGGTGACGGCGCAGCGCCGATGCCGCAACGGGCGGCAGCAATGCGTCAGCCGCGCGCCGCCAGGCACTTGTGGCGGTTTGCGACGGTGGGTCGGTGAGCTTGCGGACTCTCGCTACTCGCACGACCTGTTGGCCAAGGACCTGCTGGATGTCGCAGTTGTGGTCATCGCGTCGCTTGATCCACCGAACCAATCGACGTTGCGTCTCGGTGGGGTCGGCCCAAGTGGCGTAGAAGCGGTTGGCGCTTAGACAGAGGATGCGAAGCTGCTCGGATACGACGGCTTCCCAGATGGCAGCCGCTGTGCCGGGCGTATGTTCGGTGCGGTAGTCGTCAAACACGACGATCCCGTGCGGGTTGAGTAGCT
>SLSW01000348.1 GCA_007130245.1 Micromonosporaceae bacterium | reverse complement strand
GCACCGCCTCCTCGACCGCGTCCCGCACGGCGAGGAAGATGGGGTTGAGTGCGGAGTCGGGCACGGTAGCCGGTGTGGCGACCGAGACCGCGATCGCATAGTCACCGCTGCCCTCGGCGAAGTCCGCGCCGGCGCGGCCCATCGCGAAGGTGGCGCGGCGGGCGACCCGGCCGAGTTGCCGCGCGTCCAGCCCGAGATCGACCGCGACCACGATCATGCAGGAGTTGCTGTGCGGCGGCGGCCCGGGCCCGCCGGCACCGGGCGGCACGGTCGCGGTGACCGGGACACCGCGCACCGTCAGCGTGCCGGAGAAGTTGGACTGCAGCAGCACACCGACCGTGCACGGGCCGTGCCCGGCGACGTCCACCATCCGCGACGAGGTGCCGATGCCTCCCTTGAATCCGAGCGTCACGGTGCCGGTGCCGGCACCGACGCATCCTTCCGCGACCGGACCGGCGTCGGCCGAGGTCAGCGCCTGGTGCACGTGGTGCTCGGTGACCGGGCGCCGGCGGATGTCGGACAGGAAGCCGTCGTTGGTCTCGCCGACCACCGGGTTGACCGAGGTCAGTTCCTCGTTACCGGGCAGACCGGTCAGGTAGGACACCAGCGCGTCGGCGACCCGGAAGGTGGACAGCGTGCCGGTCAGCAGGATCGGGGTTTCGATGCTGCCCAGTTCCACCAGCTGGGTGGCGCCGACCAGCTTGCCGTACCCGTTGGCGACGAACAGCCCGGCCGGCAGGCGGCCCCCGGCCCGGTCGACGGCGTCGGGAACCACCGCGGTCACCCCGGTACGCACATCGTCGCCCTCGACGATCGTGGTGTGGCCGACCCGCACGCCGGCGACGTCGACGATCGCGTTGCGCGGTCCGGGGCGGTGGGGGCCGGCGGCGATGCCGAGGTCGCGTGCCCGCGCTGGCTGGTGGCTCATGCTCAGCCACCCTACGGTTGGCCGTATCCCGGTGATTATGTTAGGCATGCTAACGACACGCGAGAGGAGGCCTGGATGGCGGAGCCAGCGGTGCAGGTCCGGGGTCTGACCAAGACCTTCGGCGAGATCCAGGCGGTCAGGGGGATCGACCTCGACGTCGCCACCGGCGAGATGTTCGGGTTCCTCGGACCCAACGGCGCCGGCAAGACCACCACTATCAAGATCCTCTGCACGCTGGCCGAGGCCAGCGCCGGATCGGCGAGCGTGGCCGGCTACGACGTGGCACGCCACACGTCGGCCGTCCGCAGCCGGATCGGACTGGTCTTCCAGGAGCCGACCCTCGACACGTATCTGACCGCCGAGCAGAACCTGCGCTTCCACGGCGAGATGTACGGGGTGCCGCGCGAGCGGATGCGGCGGCGCATGGACGAGGTGCTGGAGAAGGTCGGGCTGACCGACCGGCGGCGCGACCTGGTGCGCAAATACTCCGGCGGGATGCGTCGCCGCCTCGAGATCGCCCGCGGGCTGCTGCACACCCCGACGGTGCTGTTCCTGGACGAGCCCACCATCGGTCTCGACCCGCAGACCCGGGCGGCCATCTGGGACTACATCCGGGCGCTGCGCGCCACCGAGGAGGTCACCGTCTTTCTCACCACGCACTACATGGAGGAGGCGGAATACTGCGACCGGATCGCGATCATCGACAACGGCGAGATCGTGGCGGTCGACACCCCGGAAGCCCTCAAGGCGGCCATCGGTGCCGACCGGGTCCAGATCGCCACCAGCGATGACGCCGCTGCCGTGGCCCAGCTCTCCGAACGGCTGGAGGTGGAGGCGGCGATGCACGACGGGATGGTGACCTTCTCCGTGCCCGGCGGCGCCTCGTTCGTGCCGCGCCTGTTCCAGGCCCTGTCGGTGGAGATCGACACGGTGACGGTGACCAGGCCCAGCCTCGACGATGTGTTCATGGCGTACACCGGGCGGACGATCCGCGACGCCGAGCAGGGCAACGCTCCCCATCCGCTGCAACTGCTGGCCGCAGGACGTAGGTGACGACGATGACGACCACCACCCGCGACCCGTCCACCGCCGCGCACCGGCACCGTACGGTCGGAGGACCGGCCCACGAGCTGCGGGCGATCTCGATGGTCTGGCAGCGGGAGATGATCCGCTTCCGGCACGACCCCGCGCGGGTGTTCGCGATGCTGCTGCAGCCGCTGCTGTTCCTGTTCGTGATGGGCACCGGCCTGGCCAGCATCGTCGACACCGGCGGCGAGATCGACTTCCGCACCTTCCTGTTCCCCGGCGTGCTGGCGATCTCGGTGCTGTTCAGCGCCGCGTTCGCGGGCATCTCGCTGGTGTGGGACCGCGAGTTCGGCTTCCTGCGGGAGATGCTGGTGGCTCCGGTCAGCAAGTTCGCCATCATCGTCGGCAAGTGCCTCGGCGGCGCCACCGCAGCGACCGCGCAGAGCCTGGTGGTGCTGGCGTTGGCCGGGATGGTCGGCGTGCCGTACCACCCGGTGCTGATGCTGAAGCTGCTCGCGCTGCTGTTCGTCGCCGCCTTCATGCTCACGGCCATCGGCGTGCTGCTGTCGGCGCGGATCCGCCAGATCCAGGCGGCGATGCCCACCAGCCAGCTGACCATCCTGCCGATGATGTTCCTGTCCGGAGCGCTGTTCCCGCTGGCGAACCTGCCGGACTGGCTCGCGATTCTCACCAAGCTGAACCCGCTGACCTATGTGGTGCAGCCGATGCGGGCGGTGGTGTTCGACTACCTGAACGTCTCAGCGGGGGCGCTGGAGGCGCTGGACCCGGCCATCACCTGGTTCGGCTGGCAACTGCCGATCGGCGTGCAGATCCTGGTCGCGCTCGGGTTCGCCAGCGCCATCCTCGCCGCCGGGATCGCCATCTTCGACCGCAGCGACTGAGCGCCGCTGTCGCACGTACGCGGTCAACGGCTGCCGGGGAGTTTCGATCAACCGGACGGCGACCTGAGGCGGTCTGCTGGTAACGCATCCGCGCTGGCCGCCTGCTCCGGCAGCCGGCCAGCCGCGTGCGCCGACGGCTCGTCACTGACCAGGCGCCCGGTGGCGATGTCCTTGACCGGTCCACCGGTGCCGGTGGCGGTCAGCGCGGCGGCGAACAGGATCAGCTGGTTGAGGATGAGCAGGAACACCAGCAGCCCGGCGGCGCCGGCGACGACGTGGAAGGCGGGATTGTGCTCGGCCCGGGCGACCACCAGCCGTCCGATCGAATTGAGCACCTCCAGGCCGACGGCGATCAGCAACGCGGGCACCAGCACCCGGCGCAGCGGCATCCGTAGCCGCGGCAACAGGGTCAGCACCGCGATCGACAGCAGTGTGTTCACCGTCAGGCCGAGCGTGAAGCGGACCACCGCCAGCAGCGATTGCGCCGGGGCGAGCTGGCCCCCGCCGGCCGCCACGATCAGCCGTTCCAGCAATGCCTCCGTACCGAACGCGACGGTCACCGACACGGTCACCACCAGCCCGAGCGCGACCAGCGCCACCAGGTCCAGCAGCCAGCGGGCGACGAACCCGCCGGGATACTCCTCGATGCGCCAGATCGCCCGCACCGACGAACGCAGCGAGTCGACCCACAGCATGCCCACCACCGGCAGGCTGACCAGCGCGAACAGCCCGGCCGCCGCCCGCGCGTCGCGGAGCGATCCGGTGTCCATCTGCGGCAGGTGCTCGTCGAGGAACCGTTGCACCGACCGTTCGACGGCCGGCTCGTCGAGCACGAAACCGAGCACCATCAACCCGAGCAGCGCCATGCCGAACGCGGCGAAGAACCCGTAGAAGGCGACCGCGGCGGCGAGCCGGCGCCCGTCCGAGTGCTGGTAGCGTTCGACGGCCCGGACCAGGTGATCCACCCATGTGTAACGGGTGCGGGTGTGGCGCCACCGCGCCACCGCCCGGCGTCTCCGCCGCCGCCATCTCACGCCTCAGACCGTACCGAGGATCAGGCCGGCGGGCGCGCCCGGAGTGCGCGTGGCGTGCGGCGTTCTCCTCAGCCGGTCAAGGGCAGGGTGGTGGTGATCGGCCAGCCGACGAGAACCGCACCGACCAGCGCGGGTAGCCACCGCGGCGCCGACCGGTGGCGCAGCAGCGCCGACCAGCCGGCGTGCCAGGCGAACAGGAGCACGAGCAACGGCAGGACCAGCAGCACGAACCCGGGTGCCCATCCGACGAGCGCGGCGGCCAGCAGCGCCACCACGGTCAGGGCCAGGATCAGCGGCTGGCGCCACCGGGTGCCGGCCGCGAGCAGTTCCGCGCCGAGCAGGTACCCGGCGAGGCACCCGATCACGACCGGCAACAGCCACCAGCGCGCCCCGACCGGCACCGCGTGGGTCAGCCCCAGGGTGAGCGGCACCGCCACGGCCGCCGCCGCGTAACCCACCAGCACCGCCGCGACCGCCACCTGCCGGCGGCCGGCCTGCGGCACCGGTGGCCGGCCCGGTCCGGATCGCCGGTCCAGCAGGTACGCGACGATCAGTGCCACGCCGGCGAGCGCGAAGAAGCCGGCCGCGTAGCCGCCGACCGCCAGCGGCAACCGGGCGGTGGGGACGATCCCGGCGGCCGGCACGGCGAGCAGGAGCGCGCCGGCCAGCCCGCCGTACGCGTACCGCCGGGCGGCCGGGCGGTCCGGTGCGGGCGCCGGTGGCGCGCGGCCGGGTAGCAGCAGGGCCGCCAGCGGGACGAACCCGAGTCCGAACGCCAGCACCAGCAGGGCCGCGGGGACCAGCCGGTCGTGGGGACGCGGCGGCGCACGGTCCGGCGCCGCCACCGCCGCATCGAGCCAGGCCGCGGTCTCGGTGTGGGCTTGGCTGGCGTACAGCACCGAGATGTGCTCGACGCCGGGCACGAGCACCGCGCGCCGGGCGGTGCCGGCAGCGGGGTCGCCGACGGTCTCACCGAACGAGGCGGTCGGCTCTGCGCGTTGCAGTGCCGCCACCGCGGCGTCGTGGAAACGGGCGAACTCGGCGGCTCCGACAATCAGCAGCAGGTTGCGGGGCAGCGCCGGGTCGTCCGGCAGCGCCGCGGTCGAGCCGATCGAGATCGCCACCGTGGCCCGGATCTTCGGGTGGTCGGCGGCGTAGGAGACAACCGCGGCGGCCCCCATGGAGTGTCCGACCAGCACGATGCGCTGCGGGTCGACAGCGGGCAGCGACCGCGCGTGCCGCACCGCGGCGTCAAGGTCGCGCTGGTGCGGGGCCCGCGCCGCACCAGGGTCGGTGGCGGGCAGTCGGGCGGCGTTACGGCCGTGCCCGGCGAAGTCGGGTACGACCACGACGTACCCCTGTGCGGCGAGGGTGTCGGCGAACCCGCGCATCAGGGTCGCCGAACCGGCGAAGCCGTGCGCGACCACCACGGCGGGTCTGCCGGTGCCGGGCACGTCCGGCGAGACCTCCAGCACCGGCACCCCGTCGACGACCAGGGTCCGGGCGACGGTGCCGTCGTCGGCGCGCGACAGTCCCATCGCGCCGGTCACCGCCAGACCGGCCGCGACCACCAGGCAGGCCACCACCGGCCACCTGAACCGTTCCCGGAGCGTCACCAGATGAGCGTACTGACCTGACGACGCACCACGCCCGGGTGGACGGTCGGTGTGAGGCCTTCCTATGAATTGCCGGTTCGGTTACTGTGCGGTAACCATGCCGTTCCCCTTGGACAGGAGAGGTTGATGTCCTCATCGCACCCCCACCCACGACCGGCTCATCGCCGGCGGCGCACCGCGACGGTGGCCGCCGCGCTCGCCGTGGGACTCGTCGCTACGCTGACGCCGGGTTCTGCGGCCACCGCCGAAACGGATTCGCAGATCGACACCGCACCCCAGATCCAGCCGCTTCCGGACCATCTTGAACAGATCCGGGCAGATGAGGCTATCGAACTGTACGGCAGTCCGGAGATCCGTCCGATGGACCAGCGCAAGACCTCGCTGGTCACCATGGGCGACAGCGAGATCTCCGGTGAGGGCGTCGGCAACTACACCCCGGACACCGACGGTCCGGACAACTGGTGCCACCGCTCGTTCGACCAGGCCGTGTTCCGCACCGGCATCCCCTCCGACGAGCAGTACAACATCGCGTGTTCCGGCGCACAGCCGCAGCACCTGATCTACGGCTCCGGGGCATCCCAGTGGGACGAGCTGAACCAGGGCGACCACCTGGCGATCAAGGCCCGCAACACGAACATCGACCTGCTGTGGATCGTGGTCGGGGCCAACGGTGAGGGCACCATCGAGTTCGGCCCGGTCGCGACCGACTGCGCGGTGAGCCGGATCTTCTTCCTCGGCCCGTGCTACCCGACCTACACCGACGAGTGGGCGGTCCGCGTCGAGGGCAGCCGGGTACAGGTGGAACAGGCGCTCAACAGCATCCAGCAGACCATGGTCGACGCCGGCTACACCGACGACGACTACGAGATGGTCTTCATGTCGTACCCCGGCCCGGTCAGTCCCGACGTGGAGGACAACCCGGACTTCCCTGGCTGGTACGACGGCGGCTGCCTGATGTACCTGCACGACATGGCGTTCGCCCGCAACAAGGCGGTGCCGATGTTCGAGACCGCGCTGCGGCAGGCGGCCTTCGACGCGGGCGTGCGCTACCTCGACGCCAGCCGCCTGTTCCACGGTCACGAGGTGTGCACCGACAACACCTGGGCACGCGGTCTCTACGCCGACTTCGACGGGGGCTACAACGAGCACGCCTTCCGGCAGTCGTTCCACCCCAACTTCCGCGGGCACGGGGCGTTCGCCGACTGCATGACCGAGTTCTGGAACTCCGGCGCGCCGACCGCCACCTGCGTCGACCCGGCGAGCACCGGATCGGTCACGCTGGTCGACGGGCTGATGGAGTTCAAGCAGCTGCGCAACGTGGGCACTGACGAGTGCCTCGACGGCCGGGGGTACAACTCCCGCAACCGCACCGTGCAGCAGTCGTACCCCTGCCACGGCGGGCGCAACCAGGGCTTCTGGTACGACGTGGACAACCACACGCTGCACTCGGAGTTGTCGCACGACCGGTGCCTGGACGTGCGCGGCGGCACCGTCGAGTCCGGCGCGCGGGTGCAGATCTACGACTGCCACGGCGCGCCGAACCAGCAGTGGCAGTTCGACGGCAACCGGATCAAGCCGGTCGGCCATGACAACCTCTGCCTGGCGTTCAACAACCCGTGGTTCAGCCGGCCGACGGCCCGGCTGGCCACCTGCGCGTGGTGGAGCAGCCGGCAGCAGTGGTTGTTCGAGACTCGCGACTTCGACGACCCGGTCGGCTACGGCCACGACGACTTCATCGGCTCCCGCGTCTACTGACCCCTCAGAACCCCGCCGATCTAGGGGTTGTTCACGTGGTTTGATCACAAATCACGTGAACAATCCCTAGATCGCGGTGTGTTTGGGGCGCCTACTCGCCTATTAGTGCGGCGCGACCGCGTCGGCTTCGATCTCCACCAGCCACCGCTCGTCGATCAGTGCGTCGACCACCACCATGGTCGCCGCGGGACGGACGTGTCCGACAGCGCGGGCGTGGGCCCGCCCGACCGCCTCGGCGGCGGCGGCGTCGGTGAGGTACATCCGGGTGCGCACCACGTCGTCGAGGCTGGCACCGACGTCCGCCAGTGCCCCGGCGATGATCTCGAAACACCGGTCGGCCTGCGACTCCGGATCCGGGTCGCAGCCGCCGTCCGCCCGGATCGGCGCGGTGCCGGCGACGTAAATGATCGCGCCGTGGCGTACCGCGCGGCTGAATCCGAAGCGCTCCTCGTACGGCGAGCCGGACCGGACTGTTCGACGCATGGTGGCACGCTAGCGCACTGACGCGTGGCCGATCGCCACCACCACGCTCACGGTCACGAGCCGTCGGGACTCAGCAGCACGTCGAGCGTCACGAACCCGTACCCGGCGTCCCGCAGGCCGCTGATGATCCCCGGCAGCGCGTCGGCGTCGAGCGTGGATCCGTCCGTGGGGTGGGACCCGACGTGCATGAGCACGATCTGGCCCGGTTGTGCGGTGTCCAGCACGCGCCTGGTCACCTCGCCGGCACTGCGCCCGCCGCTGGTGCCCTGCCAGCCGAGGGTGTCGACGGTCCACCGCACCGCGATGTATTCCAGGTCGTTGACGGCGGCGATGGTGCGCGCGTCCCGGTCGCCGTACGGGAAGCGGAAGTACGGCCGCGGGTCGGCGCCGGCGTGGGTGATGATGTCGGCCTCGGCGTCGCGCACCTCGGCGCGGATCTCATCGTCGGTCAGGGAGGTGAACGACGGGTGGGTCACGGAGTGGTTGCCGAGGCGGTGACCGGCGTCGACAACGGCGCGCGACTCGTCCGGGAACTGGCGCACGAACGCGCCGGTGAGAAAGAACGTCCCGGTGACCTGCTCGCGGGCCAGGGTGGTCAGGATCGGCGCCACCGCGTCGGCGTTGGCGCCGGCGTCGAAGGTGAGCGCCACCACGCGCCGGTCGGTGGGGATCCGCTCGAGGTCCTGTCCCCGCAGGTGCGCCGGCACCGTCGGTGGCGCCGGTGGTGCCGGCGGCGGGGTGGGTCGCGGCGCCTGCGCAGGCGGTCGGGCCCGGGGTGCCGGCGGCACCGGCGCGGTGGTGGGCGATGGCGTTGCGGTGGCGTGGGTGTCGGCGGGCGGCTCCGGCTCGCCGTCACCGGGGCCGCATCCGGCGGTGAGCGCGATTGTCAGTGCGAGCGCGGCCGATAGTGCCGCGGTGCGCCGTGATCGTAGGGGGGACATGGCGGCGCCCCTTTCGGACTCCTGCATCCCACCATGCCGCACCGGTAGGACCCGGGCGTAGTGCCGGACGGGGACGCGTCACCGGGCCGGGGGACACTTCGCCGCGGGACCTGTGGCCGTAGGCGCACGGCGATCGGCGGTTTGGGAGCGGACGTGAGGGGAAAGTAACGGCCGGTAGCTTCCGACGAAAGGGGTGACCGGTGATCAAGCGACTTCACGAGATGGGTATGCGCGCCGAGCACGCGTACATCGCCGGGGCCGCCAGTATCGGCCTGTCGATCGTGGCCTGGGCGATCTCGATGCAGACCGAACATGCGGGGATGGCGCGCGCCGACCGCTGGGGGATCTTCGTGGGCGAGTGGGCGCCGACCTTCTTCGCCCTCGGTAACGGGCTGCGCACCTACGAGCTGGAGGAACAGGTCAGCGAGCGGGTGCAGGAGCTACGTCCAGGTCATGAAACGGCTGAAAAGGTCGGACGGTAGCGAGCCCTGCCGGCCCATGTCGACCGCCGCGGCGGCCAGCTCCTGGCTCATGTAGACGGCCAGCCCGACCGGATCATCCGCGTACGCGGTGCGCAGGTGGACCCGGGCGCTCGGGCACGGCCAGGGCTTGCTGTCCACGGCACAGTTCCACGTGGGACGTGTCGGCAGGTGTCGGTTGAGCGGCGCGAGGCGGGGAGTTTCCTCGAGGGCGGGCAGCATATTGACTATCCTGCCCGCCCAAAGTTGCAGACGCAAGTGCCGGTGCACGTGCATCTGGCGCTCGCGTCCTGCATCGACAGACCGTGGTCGAGCACCGGGTCGGCGTCCTCCCGGAAGTGCAGGCAGGACGCGGCGACCAGGGTGTCGGCGGCGGTGCCCCGGGACGCGCCCGGCCGGTAGGTGACGGTCACGGCGCGCTCCGAGGCGCTCTCCACCACACCGGCACACCAGGTGCCGCCGCGGTAGACCCACACCCGGTCCGCGCGCTGGTAGCTGCCGGTGGGTCGGACCGTCGCGGGATCGCGTTCCTCGGGGGCCGAGACGGGTGCCGGCATTATCTCTCCCATCCACGCATTCGTCACAAAAAGTGAGGAGGCGGGTACACCGTCCTAGGGGTTATCATGCGCGCTGTCCCGTGCGGACGCAAGAGCTGATGCACGTGCAAGTTACCTACGAGGAACGGCGCCCTACCCGGGAAAAGAAGGGACACCGATGAATCCGATCAAGACGCAGGCGTCCATCGACACGCCGACCACCCTGGCGTGGCGCAAGAGCCGTCGCAGCAATCCGAGCGGCAACTGCGTGGAGATGGCGGCCGTGCCCGGCCGGACCGAGGTCGCCGTGCGCAACTCACGGTTCCCGGACGGTCCAGTGCTGGTCTACACAAGGGACGAGATCATCGCCTTCCTGCAGGGGGCCAGGGACGGGGATTTCGACGACCTGGTCAGCTGACCGAGCGCCGTCCCGCCGCTCTCCGGCGCCCGCCCGGCGGCACCCACCGGCACACAGGACCCCATGCATCGCCGTGGGTGTGGCATGCTTACCCACAGGCGCAATGTGATTACGTGTCGGCTGATCGGCCGTGCCGAGTGCCGGAGGCGAGCGGGTGACGAACGTCCACGACAACAGCGGTGCCACCGCGGGACCGACCGTGCGGCGCATGCTGCTCGGTGCCCAGCTCCGCCGGCTGCGGGAAGCCAGGGGAGTCAGCCGCGAGGACGCTGGCTGGGAGATCCGCGCGTCCGAGTCCAAGATCAGCCGGATGGAACTGGGCAGGGTGGGGTTCAAGGAGCGCGACGTCGCCGACCTGCTGACGCTCTACGGCATCGAGGACCCGGCCGAGCGTGAAGCGTTGCTGGTGCTCGCCCGCCAGTCCAACCAACCCGGCTGGTGGCATACGTACGGCGACCTGCTGCCGAACTGGTTCCTGTCGTACCTCGGGCTGGAGAGCGCCGCGTCGCTGATCCGCACCTACGAGGTCCAGTTCATCCCGGGTCTGCTGCAGACCCGGGACTACGCCCGCGCGGTGACCCTGCTCGGCCACCGCAACGCCAGTGCCGCCGAGGTCGACCGCCGGGTGCAGCTGCGTATGGCCCGCCAGCGGGTGCTCAGCCGCGACGAAGCCCCGCAGCTGTGGGTGGTCATGGACGAGGCAGTGCTGCGCCGGCCGATCGGTGGACCGGCGGTGATGCGCGCGCAACTGGAGGCGCTGCTGGAGGCCACCAACCTGCCCCACGTGCGGCTGCAGGTCATGCCCTTCGACATCGGCGGTCACGCCGGGGCGGGTGGCGCCTTCACCATCCTGCGCTTCGCCGACGAGGACCTACCGGACGTGGTCTACATCGAGCAGCTAACTAGCGCGCTCTATCTCGACAAGCGCGAGGATGTGGACCACTACGCGGCGGCGATGGAGCGGCTGTGCATCGAGGCCGGCCCGCCGAGCGACACCCAGAGTCTGATCGAGAAGATCCTCCAGGACTATTCCACCGCCCGCGGCTGACCGCCCGTACGCCGTGTGTCAGGGCTTGCGCGCCACCCCGCAGTAACCGTCGACATAGTCCGGTGGGCCGGACCCCGGGTCGGGCCGCCACTGGGTGAACGGCACCACCCCGGGCTCGACCAGGTCCAGGCCGTCGAAGAACCGGGCGATATGCTCCGGGCTGCGCAGATGATACGGCACCGCGCCGCTCTCGTTGTACTGCCGGTGGGACTCGACGACCTCCTCGCTGGTGTCGGTGCCGTCCGACAGCGACATGTAACTGCCGGAAGGCACCACCGCGAGCAGGTTGCGCACGATCGACCGCGCCTCCTCGTCATCGCCGACATGGCCCAGGATTCCCATGAACATCACCGCGACCGGCTGGGAGAAGTCCAGCACCTCGGAAGCGCCCCGCACGATCGCGTCGACGTCACGCATGTCGGCGTCGACGTAGGTAGTGGCACCCTGCCGGGTGCTGGTGAGCAGGACCCGGGCGTGCGCGAGCACCATCGGGTCGCTGTCGACATAGGCGATCCGCGACTCCGGCGCGACCCGCTGCGCGATCTCGTGCGTATTGTCGACCGTGGGTAGGCCGGTGCCGATGTCCAGGAACTGCCGGATGCCCGCCTCGCTGGCCATGAACCGGACCGCCCGGCCCAGGAACGCCCGGGAGTGCCGGGCGGCGTCGATGATGCCCGGGAAGGCCTGCCTGACCATGTCGCCGACCTCGCGGTCGACCGCGAAGTTGTCCTTGCCACCGAGCCAGTAGTTCCACACCCGGGGGGAGTGGGGCACCGTGGTGTCGATGTCCGGTGGAAGCCTCTGCTCATGCAGATCGTCCGTCACGAGTATCTCCCAGTGTCGTTGCCTGGCCGCGGTCACCACACAACCTAGACGGTTGATCACCGTCCTGCCACCCTGCCCCACCCGTGTGATCATCCGCTCGGCGCGGCGGTTTGGCCGGCGCGGACCGGGGTATCGAGCCTGTCAACAGACACGTGGGACGGGGGTGGCCCATGCGACTAGGTCACGCGGTCGTGGTGATCACCGGAGCGTCCAGCGGCATCGGACGCGCCACCGCTCAACGGTTCGCCGAGCACGGCGCCGCCGTGGTGTTGGCCGCCCGGCGGCAGGAAGCGCTGGCGGGCCTTGCCCAGGAGTGCGAGGTCCGGGGCGGGCAGGCGCTGACGGTGGCGGTGGACGTCACCGACGACAAGGCGGTCGACGAGCTGGCCGGTCGCGCGGTGCAGGAGTTCGGACGCATCGACGTGTGGGTCAACAATGCGGCAGTGAGCATGTTCGCGCCGGTGCTGGACGCCCCGCTCGAGGACTTCCGGCGGGTGCTCGACGTCAACGTCATGGGGTACGTCCACGGTGCGCGTGCGGCGTTGCGCCAGATGCGTGCGCAGGGCAGCGGCGTGCTGATCAACGTCAGCTCGATCGTCGGCATCGTGGCGCAGCCGTACACCGCGGCGTACTCGATGTCCAAGTCGGCGATCCGGTCGCTGAGCACCAGCCTGCGCCAGGAACTGACGATCGACGGCTACCGCCAGGTGAGGGTGTGCAGCGTGCTGCCGGCGGCGATCGACACCCCGATCTTCAAGATGGCGGCCAACTACACCGGCCGTGAGGCGGCACCGATGCCGCCGGTCTACAGCCCGCAGCGGGTGGCGCGGGCCATCGTCGGCGTGGCACGCCTGCCGCGCCGGGAGGTGGTGGCCGGGCCGATGGGGCGCGCGCTGCTGATGCAGCACAAGGTCGCTCCGGGATACACGGAACGGATGTTCGGCCGCACGGTCGACAGACGTCACCTCTCGCAGGTGCGCCCGGTGCCCGAGAGCGAAGGCAACCTGCACGAGCCGATGCCCGGCGAGGAACTCGCCGAGGTCTCCGGCGGTTGGGGAGGCAGGCGCCGGACCGCGCAGCGCATGGTCGCCATGGGCGCGGCCGGGGTGGCCGCCGGGCTGGTGGTACGCCGCTGGCGCCACCGCGCCGCCGCCACCTGAGCACCGTGACCTGATCGACCCGACCTGCAGCGAGTGGAGGACCCATGGCGATCCGTGCGAGGGCAGCCCGGTTCCTGACCGACTTCGACTCGTCGGTCAACACCGTGCGCGCACAGGCGCGTTTCCTGCACGGCAAGGGCCATCCCGCCATGGCGATGGGACCCAGCAGCCGGCGGCTGGGCGACGTGGCCGCCTCGCCCCCGGCGCGGGTGCGGGCGGCGGTCTACCGGGCGATGGGGTTCACGCAGGGCATCCCGTTGCACAAGGCGCGGCACCTGGACGTGGACGAGCTGGACGAGTGGGCGGTCCGGCAGTACGGCAAGGGACCGTTCCCGGCCGTGGTCATCGGTTCCACCAGTGGCGGCGCGCTGCACCTGGCCGCCGCCCTGCGGGCACCGTTCCTGCCGCAGACCACCCTGTCGGCGGTGCGTGACCTGGCCACCCACGCCGACGATGCGGCCGGGGCCATGGCGGCACTGGCCCCCACGGCACGGCTGGTGGCGCGCAACAACCCCCGGGTGGCCGTCTACCACATGCACGACCCGGCGCAGGACCGGCCGATGCTGGAGGCGATGGCCTACCTACGGCTGAAGCGGCTGCGGCTGGGTCGGCCGTACGAGCGGTTCCTGGAGCGGCACCTGGCACCCGGCGGCACCATCCTGCAGGTCGAGTGCGTACGCGACTGGGGCACCCGCGAGGTGGGGCAGCGGGCGTACTTCCAGTTCGGCTGCCTCGGCGGGCTCAGCGAGCAGGAGTACCACGAGCCGGGCGGGCGGGTGGCCAGCTATCTGGCGCAGGAGGACTCGCCGGTGCGCACCTGGCAGCCGCCGGAGCCGGACGGGCGCCGGCCCGAGGCCGAATGGGGCTGGGACCCGCGGCTCGGCCACGACATCGCCCACTTCGCCGAGCGGTACGGGCACCCGGTGCGGCGGCTGGTCTCCAGCGAGCCGCAGGATCACAGCCCGTTCGTGGCCGACCTGCACCGCTGGTGGTACGAGCGGCTGGGGCGCCCCACCGACCGGCTGCTGGTCGAGTCGTACGTGCAGTGGGACCCGATGTGGGCGCTGCGCACCGGGTCGGTGCCGTTCTGGCTGCGGTTCAACATGGAGCCCGACTACGAGCTGCTGCGCGGTTACCTGGAGGGCGCCGACCCGTACGAGTTCATCCACCTGAACCTGTTCTCGCAGGGGATCGTCTCGCCCGGGGTGGTGCCGGCACGCCGGTGGGAGGATCTTTTGGCGCGTCACGCGCTGACGCGTGGCGAACTCGTCGGCGTGGACCGCGACGCGTACCCGATGGATCTGGGCAGCAGCATGCGCTACCACCGGGCGGTGCGGGCGATCCCGTCGCGCCAGCCGCTGCCGCCGGCGCTGGACATCGACGACGTGGACCGGTTCGTGCACGAGGCGCCACCGCGCTACCACGTGGCCTGGCATTGACGGGTGCGCAGCAGCTCGGCGACCGACCAGGCCTGGAACGGGCAGCCGGTGGCCGCGTGCGGCGGGTCGCCGTCGGCGGTCTCGCTCACCGACCCCAGGCCCCACTCGCTCAGGTGCGCCACCAGCCCGTCGGTCAGCCCGTCGACCGGCAGCCCGGCCGCGGCGCACGCATCGGCGTACGGGCCTATCAACCACGGCCACACCGTGCCCTGGTGGTACGCGGTGTCGCGCGCGGCCGCATCGCCGCGGTGCGCGCCGGTGTAGCCGTCCTCACCGGGCGCGAGGCTGCGCAGCCCCAGCGGCGTGAGCAGCCGTGCCGTCACCGCCTGCAGCGCCGCCGGGTCGGCCGGCAGCGGGCCGTACGGCAGCGACCGGGCCAGCACCTGGTTCGGTCGGCAGGCCGGGTCACCGACCACGTCGTACAGCCCGCCGCCGGGTGCCGGGAAGGTACGGCCGAAGGCCGCGACGGCGTGCACGCGCCGGTCCGCGAACGGCGCCGCGTCGGCGCCCACCAGATCGGCCAGTGCTGCCGCCGCGCCGAGCGCGTTGATCCACAGCGCGTTGATCTCCACCGCCTTGCCGGCGCGGGGAGTCACCGGCACGCCGCCGACCCGGGCGTCCATCCAGGTCAGGGCCTGCCCATCGGCGCCCTGGGCGAGCAGCCCGTCGGCCGGGTCGACCCGGATGCCGTACCGGGTGCCGGCCACGTGCGCGTCGACGATCTCCCGCAGCGCCGGCAGCAGCGCCGCGGCCAGGTCGGTGTCGCCGGTGATGGCCACGTGTCGCGCGACCGCATGGACGAACCACAGCGTGGCGTCGGCGGTGTTGAATTCCACCTGGCCGGTGTCGGCGGTGTTGGCGAGCATGCCCCGCGACAGCGTGGCGGCGTGGCCGCGCAACAGCGCGCGCCCTTCCTCGGCGCGGTCGGTGGCGAGGAACAACCCTGCGTAAGCGATCATGGTGTCGCGCGACCAGGCGCCGAACCAGGGGTAGCCGGCCACCACGTCCGGGCCGGCCGTGCCCGCCGCGGTCTCGACCACGAACGCGTCCGCGGCCACCGCCAGCGTGGCCTGTACCTCGTCGCTCGCGCCGGCGGCCAGGCTCTGGTGCCGGTGGCGGGCCGCGGCCACCACCTCCTTCGCCGGTGGCGGAGGCGCGGACAGCTCACCGGCCCACGCGGTCGTCTCCATCGCCTCGCCGGTGTCCAGCTGCGCGGTGAACGTGCCGGCGTGCCAGAGGTCCTCGGCCGGGGCCAGCCCACGCGCGGCCTCCTCGCGGTGCCAGGCGCCGTGCCACCACTGCCCGGTCGGTTCCCAGCCGGGGCCGGCCATCCGGTAGGCGCCCTCGATCACCACGCCGCCGTCGGCCGGTGTCATGGTCGGCGCCGGGCCGTGCGCGCCACGCTCGCCGTGCGCGTCCCGCCAGGTGCACATCGCGTCCAGGCTCAGCCGCACCGGCCCGCCGGCGAGCACCCGGTCCACCACCGCCACGCACGCCCGCCCGTGGACCATGGCCAGCTCGCGCTGCAGCACCACCTCGCCGACCCGCCACCGCCACCGCGGCAGCCCGTCGACCAGGTCGAAACGCTCCAGCAATGTGTGGCCGGCGGGCGCGACCGCGCCGCCGGACCACTCGTGGGTGCCCAGCCGCACCATGCCGCCGCTGGGCAGCCGCAGCACCGGGTCCAGCGCCACCAGCGCCATCCACCGCACAGCCGGGGTGTCGCCGGCCACCACCAGCAGGCCGTGGTAGCGCCGGGTGCGCAGGCCGCTGACCGTGCCCATGGCGTAGCCGCCTCGGCCGTCGGCCAGCAGCCATTCGCGCGCCGCCCCGGCGGCCAGGTCGCCGCACACCTGCGGGCCGAACCCGATCCGGATCATCCGCCCATGATGCCTTCTGATCCGGGCAAAACCACCATTGATCAGCCGGAAACCGGGTGTGCTGTGCAAAGACCGCTGGACGGACAGGGAAGAATGCCGGACGTGACTGACGAGGGAGCCGAACGCGCACGCCTGCGGCGGGCGGACGAGGGAACCGAGCCGTGGCGGGCGTGGGGCCCCTACCTGTCCGAGCGGGCGTGGGGCACGGTGCGGGAGGACTACAGCGAGCACGGCACCGCCTGGGACTACTTCCCGCACGATCAGGCACGCTCGCGCACCTACCGGTGGAACGAGGACGGGCTGGCCGGCGTCTGCGATGAGCGGCAGACGTTCTGCTTCGCGCTGGCGCTGTGGAACGGCCGCGACCCGATCCTCAAGGAGCGCATCTTCGGCCTGGCCGGACCCGAGGGCAACCACGGCGAGGACGCCAAGGAGTGCTGGTGGTACACCGACTCCACCCCCACCCACTCCTGGATGAGCTGGCGCTACCACTACCCGCAGGCGGCGTTCCCGTACGGGGAACTGCGCGCGGCCGGCGCCGAGCGCAGCCGCACCGAGCCGGAATACGAGCTGACCGACACCGGGATCTTCGACGACGACCGCTACTGGGTGGTCACCGTCGACTACGCCAAGGCCTCGCCGACCGACCTGTGCGCGGTGGTCACGGTCACCAACCGGGGACCGGAAGCGGCGCGGCTGCACGTGCTGCCGACGCTGTGGTTCCGCAACACCTGGGCGTGGGGCCAGCCCGGCGACGAGGAAGTGCCCGAGATCGTCGCCGACGGCGCAGCCGACGGCACGGACGGCACCGGCGGGCGGCTGGTCGGGCGGCACCGCCGGCTCGGCGAGCTGGTGCTGGAAGGCGACGGCACACCGACGGCGCTGACCTGCGACAACGAGACCAACACCGCTCGGCTGTGGGGTCTGCCGGGGCGCTCGGACTACCCGAAGGACGGCATCGGCGACCACGTGGTCAACGGCGACGACACGGTCAACCCGGCCGGGGTCGGCACCAGGGCGGCGCTGCACTACGTGCTGGATGTGCCGGCCGGCGGCAGCGCCACCGTGCGGTTGCGGCTGGCGGCGCCCGCACCCGGGGCCGACGCCGCCGCGACCCGCCTCGACCTCGGCGAGAGCTTCACGCAGGTGGTCGCCGCCCGCCGCGCCGAGGCCGACGCGTACTTCGCCGACCTGGTCGGCCCGGACATGCCGCCGCAGCGCGCGGCGGTGGTGCGCGCGGCGGTGGCCGGGCTGATGTGGGGCAAGCAGTTCTACCGCTACGACGTGGGCCGCTGGCTCGACGGTGACGAGTCGGCGGCGCCGCCGCCGGAGTCGCGCCGGCACGGGCGCAACAGCCACTGGCGGCACATGTACTGCGCCGATGTGATCTCGATGCCGGACCCGTGGGAGTATCCGTGGTTCGCCGCATGGGACCTCGCCTTCCAGGCCGTGGCGATCGCCCGGGTCGACCCCGGTTTCGCCAAGCAGCAGTTGCTGTTGCTGCTCAAGGAGTGGTACCTGCACCCCAACGGGCAGATCCCGGCGTACGAGTGGGCCTTCGGCGACGTCAACCCGCCGGTGCACGCGTGGGCGGCGCTGCGGGTGTTCACCATCGACGGCGGCACCGATATCGATTTCCTGGCCCGGGTGATGCACAAGCTGCTGCTCAACTTCACCTGGTGGGTCAACCGGGTGGACACCACCGGCAACAGCCTGTTCGAGGGCGGCTTCCTGGGACTGGACAACGTGGGCCCGTTCGACCGCTCGGCCGGGCTGCCGGTGCCGGGCGTGCTGGAGCAGTCCGACAGCACCGGCTGGATGGCGATGTACGCGCTGAACCTGCTGGAGATGGCGCTGGTGCTGGCCGAGCACGACCCGGTGTACGAGGACCTGGCCAGCAAGTTCTTCGAGCACTTCACCTACATCGCCGGGGCGGCGTACGAGCACGGGCTGTGGGACGAACAGGACGGGTTCTTCTACGACCTGCTGCGGCGCACCGACGGCAGCACCGTGCCGCTGCGGGTGCGCTCGGTGGTCGGGCTGCTGCCACTGGCGGCCAGCACCACACTGACCGCGCCGACCCTGGCGCGGCTGCCGGAGTTGGGCGCGCGCATGGACTGGCTGCTGGCCAACACCCCGGAGCACGCCCACGTGGTCACCGGCGGCTCCCGGTCCGACGACGGTGGGCCGGCGCAGCAGCTGATCGCGCTGGTGGGCCGGGACCTGCTGGTGCGGATCCTGTCGCGGATGCTCGACGAGGAGGAGTTCCTGTCGCCGTACGGTCTGCGCAGCCTGTCGGCCGCCCACCGGGAAGAGCCGTTCGTGGTGGAGCTGGGCGGCCGGGAGTACCGGGTGGGCTACGAGCCGGGCGAGTCCTCGGACGCCACCTTCGGCGGCAACTCCAACTGGCGCGGGCCGGTGTGGCTGCCGGTCAACTTCCTGCTGATCGAGGCACTGCGGCGCTACGGCCAGTTCTTCGGCGACGACCTGCGGGTGGAGCACCCGACCGGCTCCGGGCAGAAACGGACGTTGACCGAGGTCGCCGACGACCTGTCGCAGCGGCTGGTCGCCCTGTTGCTGCCCGGAGCCGACGGTGCGCGGCCGATGTACG
>SLSW01000302.1 GCA_007130245.1 Micromonosporaceae bacterium | reverse complement strand
CGCGGCGTGGACCCGGACCGCGACCGGTGGAGTCGCCGCGGCCACCGGCGCTGCCCGGGCGCCGCTGGCCGCCTGGGCGCGCGACCGTCAGGCCGTGCGCGAGTACGGCCGGCAGCAGCGCGCGGTCCGCGGGTGGGAGCGCCGCCACTGGGGCCAGGTGCTCCACCGGGACCTGTCCCAGGAGGAACGGTGGCAGTGGGCTAAGCAGCAGGTAGCCGGGAATCCCTGGCAGCGCCGGCCACGACCGCGGTCGTGAGTCCGTGAGCCGCCGGCGAGTCGCGGGCCGATGGACGGCCAGGGTCACCGGCCAGCTGGTGGTCGCCGGGCTCAACTCGGCCGTGGCCGGCGCCGGCACCGCCGCGCGGCGCATCGCCCGGACGGTACGACGCGCCGGAGGGCGCCGCGGCCGGCGGGCGCTGCTGCTGGGACTCGGCGCGCCGGTGGTGATGTGCTGCTGCGCCGGCGGACTGGTGCTCGCCGCCGCCGCGGCGCTGTTCGAGGACGAGCGGCTGCGGCAGCGGCCCACATCCGACATCTGCGCCGTCCCGCTGGCGGCGCCGTCGCCGGAGGCGCTGGCGAGCCTCGACGATGAGCAGTGGGACCACGCACGCACCATCGTGGCCGTGGGCATGCGCTCCGGTGCGCCACCGCGGGCGTGGGTGGTGGCGGTGGCGACCGCGATGCAGGAGTCGAGCCTGCGGAACCTGCCGCACCTGGGCGAGGACAACGACCACGACTCGCTCGGGCTCTTCCAGCAGCGCCCGTCGCAGGGCTGGGGCAGTACGGAGCAGGTGCTCGACCCCGAGTACGCCAGTGCCGCCTTCTATGAGCGGCTGCGCCAGGTCGACGGCTGGCAGCACATGCCGGTCACCGACGCGGCCCAGGCGGTGCAACGTTCGGCCCACCCCCATGCCTACGCCGCCCATGAGCCCCTGGCGGTGGCGCTGGTGGACACCCTGACCGGCGGTGCGGTCACCGCTGCCGGTGCCACGGCGACCGCGGTGTCCGCCGCGGGCGACCAGACCTGCCCACCGTGGGTCGACGCCGGCGACCACGGCTGGACCAGGCCGGCCGACGGGCCGATGTGGTCGGGCTTTCGCACCGCCCACCGTCCCGAGCACTACGGCGTCGACATCGGCGCGCCACGTGGCGCGGTGGTCAGGTCGGCCGCCGACGGCACCGTCACCCGGGTGCGGTGCCAGGCCTCGCTGCGCGGCCAGCCGTACAGCTGCGACGTCGACGGCACGCCCGCGGTGGCCGGCTGTGGCTGGTACGTCGACATCCGCCATGGCGGCGACGTCGTGACCCGCTACTGCCACCTGCTCGCCCAACCGATGGTCACGGTCGGCCAGCAGGTCGCTGCCGGGCAGCCGATCGGGCTGGTGGGCTCCAGCGGTCGCAGTTCCGGCCCGCACCTGCACTTCGAGGTCGAACGCCACCACCTCCGCCGCGACGGCGCCACCGTGCGGCTCGAACGACGCCAGACCGATCCGGTGGCGTTCCTGGCCGCCCGCGGCGTGGTGCTGGAGTGCGCCGGCGCCCCGGCCGACTGCGTCCCGGTGCACGGCGACCGGATCCGGCTGTCATGACCGGTCATGGCCGGCACGGCCGCGGCCCGGGATGTGGACACCGCACCCGGACCGGTGCGCGTAGTACCGGTGAAGGGCCACAGTGAGGAGAAGAGCGGCCATGTCCCGTCGCACGTTCGTGGTGGTGGTCACCATCGCCGCCCTGGCTGCCGCCGTCGCCGGCTGCGGCGACCGGCAGCCGCCACCGCCAGCACCACCGGACCAACTGACGCCGCCACCGTCGCCGGTGGGGTCACCGGCCGCGTCACCGACGCCAGGGCGGGACCTCGACCCCGACCAGGCCGCGGCGGCGGCACAGGCGCTCGCTGTCTACGAGCGTTTCCTGGAGCTGGAGACCACGCTCGCCGCCGACCCGCCACCACCGCCCGAGTCGGACGAGCGGCTCAACAAGTACACCACGAGCGGTGTGCACGGCCGGGTGCTGCTGGCGGTGCACATGCTGCACGACCACGGCCTCGCCCGCACCGGCACACCGCGGTCCCGTGTGCGGGTGACCGCGGTCGACCTGGACGGCCCACCGCCGCGCGTGACCATCGTGGACTGCTTCGACACCACCACCTGGCCGTTGGTCGACCGCGAGGGCGCGCCGGTGGCGGTCGCCGACGCGCCACCGGAGATCTACGCGGTGGCGCCGGGCACCTACGTACGAATCATCCATGTCCACCTGTTCCCCGGCGACGGCTGGCTGCTGCGCGACTTCGACCCGCCGCTGGTGCGGGAACCCGACGAGGCGGAGGTCACGTGCTGACGCTACGACCCCACCGGCGGATCGCCACCACACTGGCAGCGGTGGTCGCGACGACGGTGCTGGCGGCACCCCCGCCGGCCGTGCACGCCGACACGATCCACCCGTGCCCGCTGGACATCAACGACTACGGCTCGACCATCGAGTGGAGCCTCGCGTGCGTCGACCACCTGCTCGCACACGGCGACGCCGGCGACGACGGGACGGTGTGCGAGCTCGTCCCGAACCCGTGGGGCATCCCGATCGTCTGCCTGCACGACACGTACGGCTGGTGGAGCAACACCATCGGCTGCTACCTGCGGCCGGTGAGTCCGCAGCCGCCGGCCGACGATCCGGTGTGGGACGGCCACCACCCGGACAGCGGCACCGTCTACCGGCTGACCTGTCCCTGGTTGGAAGGCGTCGACGGTGGGTCGTACTGGGAGCTGCCGTTCGACCGTTACTTTCCCGCACGCAGCGGAATGCTCGGCCGGCTGGTCGAGCGGGCGGTGGCGCAGCTGGTGCTCACCGGCCCCGAGGTCGGCATCGCCCCCGACCCCGGCGGCACCGGCCTGGTGGGCCTACCGGTGTGGATGTGGACGCGGGTCAACGCGCGCACATGGTCGCCGCCGCCGGTGCGGCTGTCGGCCCTGGGGTCCACCGTGGTGGTCGAGGCGCGGGTCGACCGGATCGTGTGGGACATGGGCAACGGCGACGTGGTCGTGTGCGACCGTGGGCCCGGCACGCCGTACCAGGACCACCACGGGGCCGCCCGGTCACCCGACTGCGGCTACGACGGGTATGCGCGGCCGTCGCACACCCAGCCCGGCGGTGTCTACGAGGTCACCGCCACCACCCACTGGCTGGTGCGGTGGCGGTTCGAGGGCACCGGCGTGACCGGCACGGAGTCCGTGCCCCGCCAGTCGTCGGTGCAGCTGCACATCAACGAGCTTCAGGTGGTGACCTCGTGATGCCGGTGCACGGCGACGTGGCCGTGGACCGCCCACGGGCGACCGCCGGTGTCGATGCACCCTGGCGGGGCCCGCGGCGCCGCGTCCGGCGCGGGTGGGTCGCCGCGGGTGTGCTGCTGATCGTGCTGTCCGCGCTGGGCTCGGCGACCCTGTTCCGCGCTCTCGGTCCGGCACAGGAATACCTGGCGGTGGCCCGGGAAGTGCCCGCGGGCGCACAGGTGACCGCCGGCGACCTGTCGGTGGTGCGGCTCAGCAGTACGCCCGGACTGGCCACCGTACCGGCGGCCGATGCCGACCAGGTCGTGGGGCGCTACGCCGCGGTGACCCTGACCGCCGGCAGCCTGCTGTCACCGCAGCAGCTGACCGCGCAGCCGGTGCCGGGCCCGGGCGAGCAACTGGTGGCCGTCCGGCTCGCACGCGACGACCTGCCCGGTGGCGCCCTGCGCCCGGCCGACCCGGTCCTGCTGGTGGCCACCGGTGGCGCCGGTTCCACCGCCGCCGCCGCGGACGAGCCACGCGCCTTCGACGCCGTCGTGCACCGGGTGGCGCCCGCCGAGGGCCGCGGGAGTGATGTCGTCGTCACCCTGCTGGTGGCAGACCGGGACGGACCGGCGCTGGCCAGCGTGGCCGCCTCCGGCCGGGTCGCGGTGGTGCGGGTGGCGGAGGGCGGACGGTGATCGCCCTGGTGTCGGCCAAGGGCAGCCCAGGGGTCACCACCACGGCGCTGGCGCTGACGTTGTCGTCGCCCGGCCGGTGCCTGCTGGCCGAGTGCGACCCGGGCGGCGGCGACATCCTCACCGGCTACCTGCAGGGTTGCCTGCCGGCCGGCCGAGGGCTCGCGCCGCTGGCGGTGGCGCAGCTACGCGGCCGCCTGCCGGAGGAGTTCGACGCGCACCTGGTCGACCTGGAGGCGCCCCGGCGCCAGCGGCTGGTGTTGCCGGGGGTGGCCGACCCCGCACAGGCCACCACGGTGGCGGCGGTGTGGGAGCCGCTGGCCGCTTATCTGCGCGCCTGGCCGGACCTCGACGCCGACGACGCCGGCAGCCGGGTGGTCGTGGACTGTGGACGGCTCACCGGCGCGCACGTCGGCACCCCGCTGCTGCGTCACGCCGACCGGGTGCTGCTGGTGCTGCGGGCGCACCTGCCGTCGGTGGCGGCGGCGGTTCCCGCGGTGCGCGCGCTCGGCGAGCAGCTTGCCGACCGCCCCTCGGGCACGCTCGGGCTGCTGGTGGTCGAGATCGGCCCCTACCGGCCGGCCGAGGTGGCCGACCGCCTAGGGGTGCCCCTGGTGGCCAGCCTGCCGCGCGACGACCGGGCGGCCGCGGCGTTGAGTTTCGGCGGCACCGTGCGGTCCGGCGCGCCGCTGCTGCGCGCCGCCGGCCGGGTGCACCCACGACTGGCAGCGCCCCAGGTGGTCACGGCTGTGCCCACGGAGGTGACCGGTGTATAGCGTCGGCCGCGCCCGCGTCCCGTCGCAGGTCAACGGCCACGACCTGCGCGGGCTGCCGGAGGCGCCGGAACCACCGGGCGACGCGCAGCCGCCGCCGGTGGTCGACTACGCCACCGTCAAGCATCTGCACCGCCGGGTGGCCGACGAGCTGGCGGAACGACTACGCACCGAGCCCGGCCTCGACCCGGCCACCACCGGTGTGCAGCTGGTCACCGACCACGTCAGCGCCTATGTCGACAGCGAACGGCTGCGCGGGCACCTGGTCACCGACGCCGACGAGCGGGCGCTGCGCGAGGCGGTCGCCGGCGAGCTCGACGGTCTGGGCCGGCTGAAGATCCTGCTGGCCGATCCACAGGTGGAGAACATCCACGTGCTGGGGGCCGACCGGGTGCGGGTGGAACGCAGCGACGGCTCGGTCACCGAAGCCGGCCCGGTCGCCGACAGCGACGAGGACCTGCTGCGGATGTTGCAGGCGCTGGCCCGGCAGGGACCGGGCACCGAGCGGGCGTTGACGACCGCCCGGCCGCTGCTGGACCGGCAGCTCGCCGACGGCAGCCGGCTGGCCGCCGCGGACCAGATCACCCCGCGCCCGTACGCGGCGATCCGCCGTCATCGGCTGGTCGACACCAGCCTGGAACGCCTGGTCGAGCTCGGCGCGATGGACGAGGTGGTGTGCGAGTTCCTCGCCGCCGCTGTGGATGCGCGGTGCAACATCATGATCGCCGGACCGGCCGACGCCGGCAAGACCACCCTCATGCGGGCGCTGGCGGCCCGGATCCCGCCGCACGAGGCGTTCGTGGTGCTGGAGGAGTCCCGCGAACTGGACCTGCACACGACCGGCCGGCATCCGTGGGTGATGTCGTTCGAGGCCCGTCAGGGCCACGGCGAACGGGGACCCGACGGCCGCCCCGAGGGCCAGATCAGCCTGGACGAGCTCATCGCCTTCGCGTTGCGCATGTCGGCTCCGCGCATCCTCGTCGGCGAGGTCCGCAGCCACGAGATCGTGGCCATGCTCAAGGCCATGCGCTCCAGCCTGGGGTCGATGTGCACCATCCACGCCCGCTCGGTGACCTCGGTGATGGACCGCGTCATCGAACTGGCGCTCTCGCACGGCCACGGCATCTCCGCCGAGCTGGCACAACGCATGGCGTCCGGCTCGCTGGACCTGGTGGTCTACCTGACGTTGCGCGACGAGCGGGCGCGCGGCGGCAGCAAGTTGCGGTACGTCTCGCACGTGGTGGAGGTGCACGACACCTTCGAGTCCGGTCGGGTGGTGACCACCGACATCTTCGCCCCCGGCCCGAGCGGCCGGGCGGTGCCGCACCACCTGCCCGAAGCGCTCGACGAACGCTTGCGGCTGGCCGGTTACGACCCGCGGGCGCTGCTGCCCCACCTCGAAGCGGGGCGCGACGGCGGCTGGCCGGGCTGGGGGTTGCGGTGATCCTGGAGGGGTACGTGGCGGTGATGGCCGCCCTGGCGACAACCGGGGCGGTGCTGGTCGTGGGTGGAGTGCGCGGTACGGCGGCGCCGCCGCACGCGCCACCGGCCGGTGGGTGGCGGCGCCGGTGGCGCGTCGGGGTGGTCCCGCGTCACCGGCGGCTGCTGGCAGGCGCCGCACTGGCGGCGGGCACCGTGGCGCTGGTGGTCACCGCGATCCCGGCGGTGGCGGTGCTGGTGGCGGCGGCGGTAGCGGTGCTGCCGTGGCTGTGGAACGCCGGGGCGCGCGAACAGCGCGCCATCGTCCGCGCGGAGGCGGTCGGGCAGTGGACCGGGCGGCTGCGGGACCGGCTGGCCACCGGCAGCGGGCTGGTGTCGGCCATCGTCGGATCCGCCGGCAGCGCCCCGCCACCGGTGGCCGCGCAGGTGCGCGCGCTGGCCAACCGGATCCGGGCCGGCGCGGCGCCGCCGCAGGCGCTGGCGCGGTTCGCCGATGAGGTGGACGACACCGTCGCCGAGCAGGTCGTCGCCGCGTTGCTGCTGCACCTGGAGGATCGCGGCGAGCACCTGTCCGAGGTGCTGGGGTCGCTGGCCAGCGACGCGGCGCAGGTCGTGGCGATGCGACGGGAGGTCCACGCCAGGCGCGCGCAGGCGCGCATGACGGTCCGTTTCATGATCGTGCTGGCCGGGGTGGTGACCGTGGCCCTGGCGGCCACCGGGCTGCTGCCGGTGTACGCCACCGCCGCGGGACAGCTCGTGGTGCTGGTGCTCGCCGCCGGCTTCATCGCGGTGCTGGCGTGGGTACACGCGATGAGCGGGCCCACGCCCCCGCAACGGTTCCTGGCGGCGGCGGAGGTCGCATGAACGCGGTGCTGATCGCCTCGCTGGCCGTGGGCGCGGCGGCCGCCACCGGGACGCTGCTGCTGGCGCGCGAACTCGTGCCGGCGCCGCCGGCGTTGGGGCCGGCGCTGCAGCGGCTGTATCCGCAGTGGCAGGCCGGCCGGCGGCCGGCGGGCATGCCGGCCGGCCGGCTACCGGTTCCCGACCAGAGTCTGGCGCTGCTCGGCCGTACCCGCCACCAGTACCTCACCGCCCTCGCCGTGGGCGGGCTCGCGGGCCTGGCCCTGCCGGTGCTGCTGACGGTGATGGCCGCCGCCGGCGGTCGCGCGCAGGCGTCAGCGGCCCTGGCCGCCGGCGGCGTGGCGACCGGTGCCGTCACCGCCGCGCTCGGTGCGCTGGTGGTCCACCTGGAGGTTCTCTCGCGGGCGCGGCGGGCACGCCGCCAGTTCCGGCCGGTGGTGGCCACCTACCTGTCGCTGGTGGCGATGGAGCGGGCCGCCGGCCATGGCTCGGTGGAGTCGCTCGAACGCGCCGCGCAGGTCGGCGACGGCCCGGCGGTGCGGCACATCCGCCGGGCGCTGCAACGTGCCCGCGCCCACCACCGGCCACCGTGGGAGGAGCTGGAGGAGGTGGCCACCCACCTCGGGGTCCCGGAGCTGGCCGACGTCGGCCAGATCATGCACAGCTCCGGTCTGGCCGGCGCGCAGGTGCACCGCACCCTGTTGCAGCGTGCGCAGGCCCTGCGCGACCAGGTGCGCACCGAGCTGCTGGCCGAGGCCGAGCGCACGACCACGAAGCTGGAGATCCCGGGCGTACTGCTGCTGTTCCTGCTCGTGGCGTTCTTCCTGTATCCGCTGACGCAACAGATCGACTTCTGAGGGAGGATCACATGCACCGGTTCATCGCCGGCATCGCCGCCGGCATCGCCGTCGGGTGGCGGCGCGGCACCGTGGCGCACCGCCGCGACCGTGGCGAGTTCGGCCCCATCTCGTACGCGTTGATGGTGGCCGCGGCGGTGCTGCTGGCCGGCGCCATCATCATCTGGGGTCGGGAGCTGGCCGAGCAGTTCATGGGCCGCCTCGACGGTTTCGACTTCGACGACCCGCGGTAGGCGCCGATGCCCACCCGAGCCCACGCACCGGACCGCGGCGGCGGCGCCATCGAGACCGCCATGGTGCTGCCCCTTCTGCTGATCATGGTCTTCGGTGTCGTGCACGTGGCGATGTACCACCTCGCCCGGCAGGCGGCGCTGTCGGCCGCGCAGGTGGCGGTGGCGGCCGAACGGGGATGGGGTGCGACCGAGGGCACCGGACCGCAGCGGGCCGAGGGCTACCTGGCGGGAATACCGCCGGTGCTGCGGGACGTGGAACCGGTCGAGGTCACCAGGAACGGCAACGTCGTCGAAGCGACCGTGACCGGAGCCTCGATCAGTGTGCTGCCGTGGCACACCCACACGGTCTCGCAGACCGCGCGGGGTCCGCTCGAGCGGGTGAGCTCATCGTGAGGCGCCGGCACGGCGTGGCGGGTGAGCGCGGTTCGATGGTGATCGAGATGGCGATCGCGTTGCCGCTGCTGCTGACCCTGCTGGTGTCGGCGATGGTCGTCGGGCGCACCGCGAACGCGGTGAGCGCGGTGGAGATGGCCGCCTACGACGGGGCGCGCACCGCCTCGCTGGCCCGCGACGGCGACACCGCGCGCACCGAGGTGGCCGCGAGCGTGCACGACAGCCTGCAACGGCAGGGATACAGCTGTGCCCGACCGCCGCGGGTCGTGGTCACCGGCGTGCCGGAGGACCCGTGGTCGACGCCGGCCGGAACACCCGCCTCGGTCGTGGTCGAGGTGAGCTGTCAGGTGTCCTATCTCGACATCTCGGTGCCGGGTATGGCGGCTGGGCGTACGGTCACGCGGCACTTCGTGTCCCCGATCGACCGCTACCGGGCACGACCGTGACCGGGCGACACCGAGATGGCCGCCGCGCCGCCGCTGACCGTGGGCGGGTCAGCGTGCTGCTGGCAGCTCTCGTACCGGTGATGCTGATGTTCATCGCGTTGGCGTGGGACGCCTCCGGCTACCTGCGAGCCGCCCACCGGGCGGAGAACATCGCCGGCGAGGCCGCGCGCGCCGCCGGTCAGGCAATCGACCTGCCGGCGGCGGTGCGGGGAGACGAGATCGTGGTCGACCCCCACCGGGCCGAGCAGGCCGCTGCCGCGTACCTGGCCGACGTCGGCGCCATCGCCGACGGCGCGGTCATCGGTGACGTGGACGTCAGCGACGACCGCCGCCGAGTGACCGTCACCGTCCACATCACCTACCGGCCACTGCTGCTGGTGCCGTGGCGGTCCGAGGTGGGGCAGGTCAGCGGCCGGGCCACCGCCTGGCTGGTGGACCAGTAGGGCACCGGAGGTGGTGATGAACCGACGCGTGCCACCCGCCCGGGCGGTCACCGCGCGGGTCGTGGTCGGCGCCCTGGCCGTGGTGGCCATGGTGACGATCATCGCGTCCGGGCCGGTGCTGCTGCTGACACTGGGTGGCAACCCGGTGCCGGAACGCCTTCCGAGCATCGACGAGCTGGCGACATACCTGCGCACGCCCGATGACGGCACGCTGCTGCTGTGGATGCTGACGATGATCGGATGGGCGGCGTGGGCGGTCCTGGCCGGCTCCCTGCTCCTGGAACTCGGTGCGCAGCTTGCCGGCCGGCGTGCGCCCGGCATCCTGGGCGGCCCGCAGCGGGTAGCGCACCTGCTGGTCGCTGCCGCGCTGGCGTCGCTGAGTGCCCCGGGGGTGAGCCACGCGGACGCCGCGTACGTCGAGACCACGGTGCACGAGGTCGCCGAGGGTGACTGGATGTGGCACATCGCGGGCCGCTACCTGGGTGACGAGCAGCGCTACGGCGACATCGCAGGGTTGAACCCGCACCTGGCCGAGCGGTACGAGGAGTTCCCCGATCACATCCGACCCGGCGACCGGCTGGTGCTGCCGGCCGACGCGCTCGACCGTGGGGTGCGCGCCCACGCCACCGGCGCCCCCGTCACCAGCGCGCCTGTGTCCGACCCCACCGGCCCCGCTGTCCCGGCGCCGGCCCCGCGGGAGGCGCCGGAGGGGCCCGCCCCGCCGGAGGGGCCCGCCCCGCCGGAGCCGCTCGTGCCGGAGCCGCCGGCTGAGGCACCCGAGGCGCCCGCGCCGGAGCCGGATCCCGCTGGCAACGAGGGGTCGGCGATGCTGGCCGGAGGCATGGTCGCTTCGGCGCTGCTCGGCGCGCTGCTGCTGTACCGTGCCCGCAAGAGCGCCCACCGCCGGTACCGGCGGGTCGTCGTGTCCGGCGAGGACGCTGCGGCAGAGCAGGGCGTGCGGGTCGCCGCGGGCGCCGACGTCTCCCGCGTCGACCACGTGCTCCGCGTGCTGGCAGGCGGCGGGTCCATGCCGGACGTCGCCGCGCTGCGGATCGCTGACGGCGACATCCACCTCGTGCTGGCGGCACCGCGGGAAGACGCGCCGCCGCCGTTCCGTGTCACCGGCGCCGGCAGGTGGGCGTTGCCGGCCGACGCCGCACTGCCGGAGCCGCCGGGGATCGTGGCCCCCTTGCCGGCGCTGGTGACCATCGGGTCGGCGCCCGATGGTCACCTGCTGGTGGACCTGGAACGTCTGGGCGCGCTCACCATCGGCGGCGACGGGGGCGCCGCCGGCGACCTGCTGCGCCACATCGCCGCCGAACTGGCGCACAATCCGTGGTCGGACCGGGTGGAGGTGGCGCTCGTCGGTTTCCCCGCTGCGGAGGCGGAGCTGCTCGTCTCGCTGAACCCGTCCCGCCTGCGGATCGCCCCGTCGCTGGCCGAGGAGCTCGCGCGGCTGCGTGGCCGGGTGGGGGAGAACTCCGGCGCGCTGCGCGCGCACGACCTGCCCGACGCCGCAGACGGGCGGGTCCGCGACACCGCCGCCGACAGTTGGACACCGCGGCTGCTGCTGGTGCGCGGGGCCGATGCCGACCACGTCGCCGACCTGGACGCGCTGGCAACCGAACTCGCGGCGGCCGGTCGTCGTTGTGCGGTCGCGGTCGTGTCCACCGCCACCGCCACCGCCACCGCCGACCTTGCGGCCGACACCGGTGGCCGCGGCTACGGCGGGGGGCGGGTCACCGTCACCGACGACGGGCGGATCGACACCGGCACCGTCGCCGGGGGCCACGGCACCCTGACCGCTGCGGCGCTTCCCGCGCACCTGCTCGAGCCGTACGCCGCCCTCGTGCGCGACGCCGCCGACCCCGCCGACCACCCGCTGCCGCCGGCGCCGGAGCCGTGGGCAGCCGGCACCGACGCCACCGGGGGGCCGCTTCCACCGGCCCCCACCGACCGCGCATCCACCGGCATCGACGCTCCTACGGTGCCGCTGCCCACCGTCGGCGGCACCGGCGGGCGCCGCCTGGAAGAGCTGGAAGAGCAGGTGCAGCGGTGGTGGAACGGTGACGTGCCCACGCTGGCGATCCTGGGGCCGGTACGGGTAACAGCGCCGGGACCCGCGCCGACGCACCGGCCACGTGCCTGCGAGGAACTGGTGGCGCTGCTGGCGGCGTCCGGCGCGCGCGGGCTGACCGCCGCCGAGATCGGCCGCCACCTGTGGCCCGGTGCGGCGCCGTCGGCGGCGGCGCGCACCGCGGTGATCACCGATACCCGCCGGTGGCTCGGTGACGCGCCCGACGGGCAGCCGTGGCTGGCCGAGTCTGACGCCAGCGGTCGCTACCGGCTGCGGGACGGTGTGCTGGTCGACTGGCACCTGTTCCGTCGCCTGCGTGCCCGCGGCCTGCGCCACCGCGACACCGATGACCTCCGCACCGCGCTACGGCTGGTGCGCGGCGCCCCACCGCAGGGCGCCGCTGATCCCGGCGCGGTCGGCGCCCGCGTCTGCTACAGCTGGCTGCCCGGCTCGCCGTTCGCCCCCGACGTGGTCCGTGCCGGTGTTATCGACACCGCTCACGAGCTGGTCGAGCAGTGCCTGGCCGCCGGCGACCCGGTCAGCGCCGGCTGGGCCGTGCAGCAGGCATGGCTGGCGGATCCACACCGCCACGACGACCTGCCGTGGCGCGACCTCATGCGGGTCACGGCCCACACGGGCGACCCCGAAAGCCTGCGGGCACTGGTGGCCGCCCTGTTGCACCGGCGCGAGCTCGACAGCCCGGACGAGCTCAGCGACGACACCCGGGAACTGATCGAGTCCCTCCTGCCGGCTACGGACCGGCGTTGACCAGCCAGGCGGTTCCGTCGGCGCGAAGCTGCGGCGCCAGCAACGGCGTCGACCACCGCGGGTCGGGCCGCCAGCCGGGCCACGCGTCGGCGAACGGGCCCTGCCTACGTTCAACCTGATCGATCACCTGCGCCGCTTCCGCCTCCAGGGTCGCGGCGATGTCGGCGGACAGGATGCCCCGGGCGAGGGCGTCGTCGAACTCGTCGCGATCCTTCCACCGCCAGGTCCGGTCCGGGGTCACGAGCATGTCCAGCACCAGGTCCATCGTCTGCAGACCGTGGTCGACCAGCTGGTAGGGGACCTCGAAGTTGACGTACCAGCCGAGGAACTGCGACCGGTCGGCGCTCCAGCCCAGATTGACCCGCGCCCACGAACCGGGCCGGAAGAAGTGCAGGCTCGCCAGCGGGGCGAAGTGGTGCGGCGCCTCCACCACCCGGTAGACGAGGGTCTGCAGCGCCGCGAGCTTACGCTCGCCGCGGGACAGGTGCGCGCGACCGGGCACTCCGCGGCTGGTGGCGTACGCGCCGACGGCATCCGGCGCCAGGTAGGTCACGTGGCCGGTCTCGTCGGCGGACACCAGTGTGTGAGGTATGGCGCTCCAGAGGTGGCCGTGCCACACCTCGGTGACCACCAGCGGGTCGCCCGGGCGCCACCGGTGGCCGTCGCTAACCGCGCCGCTGGCCGCTGCCATGATCGTCACCTTACCGCCAGGAATCAGGGCATCCAAGGGAACGAACTCCCTGCCGCAGGCGTTATGACCACTGTTGGGCCGGTAGAAATACGGGAACTACCCGCGAGGGTGGGGCGGACCGAGGGATCTATCCCCGCGCCTACATGCGAGGTTCGACTCCTCGCCCGGCCCCTGATCCGCTCAGTCGCCCGGCGTGATCGATGCGACGGGTGTGACCGGAGAACGACCGTGGCTGGTGCCACCTGTCGGTGCACCAGCCACGGTCGAGGTTCACGCGGGTCGCCGGCGCCGACCGGCCCCGGTGCGTCACCCGGTCAGTTGCCGATCAGGCCCTCCTGCTCGAGGAAGTCACGGGCGACGTCCGCAGGGTCCTCCGCGTGCACGTCGACCCTGGTGTTCAGTTCCAGCATCTTCTCGTTGGTGAGCAGCGCGATGATCGGGTTCATGATGTCGGCGATCTCCGGGTGCGCATCGAGGGTGTCGTCACGCACGGTCATCGAGATGTTGTAGCTGACGAACGCGTCGCGGTCATCCTCGATGACGACGAGGTCGTTGCCCATGATGCGACCGTCGGTGGCGAAGACCTCGCCGAAGTTGCAGGGATCGGCCTGCGGCACCCGGGTGTAGATGACATCCAGGTCCATCTCGTGGATGGAGCTGGCGGGCAGTTCAAAGCCGTAGATGCTTTCCACACCCGGCCAGCCGTCCGGACGGTCCAGGAACTCCTGCGCCGCGCACAGGGAGGCCGCCTCCGGGTCGGAGTTCGCCAGCCGCGCGTAGTCCGACAGTGTGCTCACTCCCAGATCCCCGGCGGTGGCCTCTGCCGCGGCGATGGCGTAGGTGTTGTTCGCCTCGGCGGCGTCCAGCCACACAATGCCGTTCTCCAGATCCTCGGCCGCGACATCACGCGCGAGCTGTGCCGGATCGGTCGCGGCGTCGGTGACCTCGTATCCGAGAATGTTGTTCCAGCCGGTGCCGGTGTACTCCCAGTAGAGGTCGATCTCACCTGACTCCAGGGCCGAGCGCACCGAGTCGGTGCCCTGGATCCCGGTCTCATCGTTGACGGTGAAGCCGGCGTCCTCGAGCGCGATGATGGCGATCTGGCCGAGGAGCAGCTGTTCGTTGAACTCCTTGGATCCTACGGAGATGGCGTCGTCATCCCCGCCGCAGGCCGCCAGCGCCAGCGCCATCGTGCCCGCGCCCAACGCGGCGATCAGCCGAGTCGATCTGTTTCGTGCGGTTCTCATATCCTTCGCCTTCTTCCGGTTTCACAGGGGTGGCGCCGACACCGGTTCGCGGCGTCGGCTCATCAGAGTCCTTTCGGGCGCAGCAGGTCCTCGGCGATGCCGGCGACATAGTCGACAAGCAGTGCCAGTACGGCGATCAGCACCCCTCCGACCAGCGTGATGGTGGGTCGACCGCCACCGATGCCCGCGACGATGAGCCCGCCCAGGCCGCCGGCGCCCACGAAGGTGCCCAGGGCCGCGGTGCCGACCATGATGACCAGCGCCGTGCGGATGCCCGCCATCATGACCGGGACCGCCAGCGGCAGCTCTATCCGCGCCAGCACCCCACGACGGGTCATGCCCATGCCGCGCGCGGCCTCGATCACCGCGGGATCCACCTGTTGCAGTCCGACCATGGTGTTGCGCATCACGGGCAGCACGGTGTAGATCACCAACGCGACGACCACCGGCCAGAACCCGATGTCCCACACCACGGCGAACAGCACCAGGATGCCGATCGAGGGTAACGCCACGCCGATGCTGAACACCGCGATGGACGGCCGGGTGATCGCGCCGAGCGAGGGGCGCGTCAGCAGGATCCCGAGCGGGATCGCGATCACGATCACGATCGCGGTCGCGACCACCGTCAGGTGAAGGTGCTCGAGCGTGGCGGTGAGGAGGTAGTCGCTGTTGAGCCGGGCGCGTTCGCGGGTGTCGAGCTCTTTGCCGCTGACCCACCACCACAGCACCAGCAGGACCGCACCGAGCACCGCCGGCATGAACAGATAGCTCGTCGGCGGTCGGCGTCCGGCGGGCCGCTGCGGCGCCGTCTGCTGCCCGGCGCCGGTGCCCAGATCCGTGCGTTCCTCGGTGATGGTCATGGTGACACGGCCGCTTCCGCGTCGCCGGCGGCGAACGGCTCGCGCAGGCGACCGCGCTCATCCTGCCGCATACCCCGGACCGCCTCGTTGATGGTCTCAATGTCGACCACCCCGAGGTAGGCGCCGGACCTGTCCACCACGATGGCCGACGCGTACCGCGCCACCAGCATCTCGTTGAGCGCGTCGCTGAGCGTCGAGTGCGGTTCGACGAGCGCTTCGGCGGGAAGGCCGATCTCGCTCAACGCGCGGTCGTCGGCGCGGTTGAGGTGCTCGGCGGCGACCCAGCGTCGTGGACGACGCTGCCTGTCGAGCACGAGCGCGGCGCTCTTGTCGCTGTCCCGGATGGCGCGCAGCGCCTCCTCGCGGCTGGCGTGCTCCTCCACCGTCGGCCACTGTGTCAGCTCGATCTCCTGCACCCGGCTCAGGCCGCACCGTTTCAGGGCGGCACCGCGCCCGATAAAGTCTGCGACGAAGTCGTCGGCGGGATTGACGAGTATCCGCTCCGGGGTGTCGTACTGGGCGACATGCGACTGCTCCCGCAGGATCGCGATGCGGTCGCCCATCTTGATGGCTTCCTCGATGTCATGGGTGACGAAGATGATGGTCTTCTTCATCTCGTTCTGCAGGCGGAGGAACTCGTTCTGCAGCCGCTCCCTGGTGATCGGGTCGATCGCGCCGAACGGCTCGTCCATCAGCATCACGTCGGGGTCGGCGCTCATGGCACGAGCGACACCGACCCGCTGCCGCTGCCCACCGGACAGCTCCTTGGGGTAGCGGTTGCGGTAGACACCCGGCGGCATGCCCACCGTCTCCAGCAGCTCGTCGACCCGGGCGTCGATGCGTGCGCGGCTCCAGCCGAGCAGCTTGGGCACGGTCGCGATGTTCTCTGCGATGGTCATGTGCGGGAACAGGCCGATCTGCTGGATGACGTAGCCGATCCGCCGCCGCAGGTGGTCCGGGTTGACGTGGGTGACATCCTCGCCGTCGAGCACGATGCGCCCCGAGGTCGGCTCGATGAGCCGGTTGATGAGCTTCATCGTCGTGGTCTTGCCGCAGCCGGACGGGCCGACGAGGGTGACGATCTCGCCCGCAGGAATGTCCAGCGAGAGGTTGTCGACGGCCGGGACGCTCTGCCCGGGAAAGGTCTTGACGAGGCTTTCCAGCGAGATCTTCGCCTTGCCGCTGCCGCCGCCGGTGGGGGTGTGGTTCATCGCAGACCTCGCGAGGTCGTGAGTCGGTTGACGAGGACATAGAGGAGGTCGAACAGCACCGCCAGGAGGAGCACGCCGAGCATCCCGCCGACGACCATGTTGACCGCCACCGGTGTGCCGATGCGGGACAGCCCGGTGAAGATGTCGTTTCCGAGACCGGGACCGTTGATGTAGGCACCGAGCGCGGCGATTCCAAGGAGTAACAGGGTGGACACCCGCATCCCGGTCAATATGACCGGCCACGCCAACGGCAGCTCGATGCGTAGCAACCGCCTGATCCGCCCCATTCCCATGCCCTGCGCGGACTCGACGATGGCCGGGTCGACCTCGCGCAGGCCGACGATCGTGTTGCGGACGATCGGCAGCAGTCCGTACATGGTGAGGGCGACCACCACGGATGTGGCACCCAGTCCCAGCCCTAGCTGGGGCCATGCGGCGAAGATGCCGAACAGCGCGAGCGAGGGGATTGTCAGGAACGCTCCGGTGACCGCAAGGGTCAGTTCCCGTGGCCGCACGGTCTGGTAGGTCAGGATGCCCAGGAACACACCGATCATGGTGGCGATGCCGACAGCGACGACGGTGATGATGATGTGCTCGACGGCGAGCTCGATCAGGTGCTCCCAGCGATTCGCGAGATACTCGACAAACCCCATCGTCACTCCCGCCCGCCGGTCGTCACGGAAGGTGGCTCGTCACAAGGGCGCGTCATCGGTGTTCCTTCGGGGTCGACCGCGAATCTGCGAAAGATTACCGCCACTTGCGCTCGCGCACAGGGCTCGCCCCTTATCCGGTTATCGGATCGATACAGCTCGTGCCTCTTTGGGCAACACGGCGACCGCTCTGGAACGTTTGCCGGGATTACCGTTGCGCGAGCCGGCCGCGGCCGATCATCACAGATCGCCGCCCTCGTCCAGAAGGCGACGGATTTCCCGGTGCACCAGGCCGAGCCGGGCTTCTTTCACCAGCGGGATGTCGCGTCGACGCCGCCGCACGTCGCTGAGATCAATGTCGACAGTAAGCAGGTGCTCCTCGTTCTCGGGCGCTTCGTGCACGACGTTGCCCCACGGGTCGATGACGTGTGAGCCGCCCCAGAAGCGCAGCCCGCCCTCGATGCCGACGCGGTTGACGAACACGACGAACAACTGGAACATCCGCCCGTAGAACCGGGTGATTCCGCGCCAGTAGCCCTGCGAATCGTACCGTTCGGGAAAGGCGCTCTGGGCGCTGGTGACCGGCATGACGAGGATCTGGGCACCGTCCTGGGTAGCCAGGAAGGCCAGTTGCGGCTGCCACGCGTCGTTGCACACCATGATCGCCGCGCGGCTGCCAGCGGAGGTGTCGAACGCCCGCATCGACTGTCCCGGCGTGAAGTGCTTGCGCTCCTCGAAGCTCAGGTAGTTGGGTAGGTAGAGCTTGCGGTGCACATGGAGCAGCTGTCCGGCCTGGTAGTAGGCGGCGCTGTTGTACGTGTGCATCCCGCCCGGACCGGCCTCCGGGAACGCGAGCACCACGCCAGCGTCCTCGGCCTGTTTGGCGAGCCACTGCAAGCGCTTGTCGCCGGTATGCAGCGCGAGGTCGGCCTCGACCTCGCCCACGGAGTAGCCGGACAGATGCAACTCCGGAAAGACGATCAGGTCGCTGCCGTGCTGGACGGCCCGGGCGATGATGCCGGCCGCGTGCTCGACGTTGGCGTCGATGTCACCGAGGGTCGAGTCGACCTGTGCCAGTGTGATGCGCACACCCCACCTCCTTCCCCGCCGATCGGTGCCGGTCGGCGGGGTGGGCCCCGCTGGCGTCAGCCAGCACGTCGATCAGGTACCGGCCGTACGAACGGTCACAGCGCACCAGATAGGAACGCTCGCCGTCGACGTCGTCGCGGACGACGGTGGCGCTGATCCCGGCCACGAGGCTGCCGAACACCGTCCCGTCGGGAGTGGCCGCCTCACCCAGGTCGATCGCGCACACGCGCGACAGCACCGACGCGGCGGCGCTGCCGTGCAGTCGTACCACGGTGTGCCCGTGCGTGACGTCGACCACGCTGGCGAAATCACCGTCAGCATAGGACTCAATCCGTTCAGTGATGGATTCGACGTGGTAGCCGGCCGGCGCCAGCAGCAGCCACGCGTCGGGCGCGGTGCGTGTCACCAGCGTCCCGTCACCGTCGCGCACCGCGCGGCCCGGCGCCACACCGAGGGCGGCGGCGACCGCCCCGGCCTGATCGGCGCGCACCAGCACCGCGATCTGGTTACTGCAGTGGGTAAGGCTGACCTCGGATCCGGGGCGGCTAGGCACGGGGTTGCGCTCCTTCCGTGTCGACATGCGCCAGCGTGGGCGTCACCAGTGCCGGCGCGCGGCCCCCGTCGGGCAGCAGCACCGTCACCACCGTGCCCGGCTCCGCCAAGCGCGCGGTGACGAACCCCAGGGCGACGGAACGCTCCAGGGTGGGGGAGAAGCGACTGGAGGTGACCCGCCCGACGATCCGGTCACCGCCCTCGACGATCTGGCTCGCCTCGGCCGGCACCAGCGCGGAGTCGGCCGGCTGCAGGCCCACGAGCACGGCAACCTCGTCGCGGGTGTCGCGCCGGGCCAGCTCCGCCTTGCCGAGAAAGTCATTCTTGTCCAGCTTGACGGCCCAGTCCAGTCCCGCACTGTCGGCCCGGGTCAGCCCGTCGGTGTCCTGCCCGACGATCAGGTGACCTTTCTCCAGCCGCAGGATCCGCTGGGCCTCCACACCGAACGGGCGCACCCCGAGATCGGCGCCGGCCGACAGCAGCGCCTCCCAGACGTGGCGCCCGTGCGTGGCCGGCACGTGCAGCTCGTAGCTCAGCTCGCCGGTGAACCCGATGCGCCACACCACGCACCCGGCCACGCCAGCGACCTCGCCGGTGCGCACGCGCATGTACCCGAACGCCTCGGCGGACAGGTCCAGGTCGGTGGTCACCCGCGCCATCAGCTCTCGCGACCGGGGCCCGGCCACGTTGATGCTGGCGTACGCGTCGGTCATGTCCACCACGTGCACCCGCCAGCGTGCGCCCTCGGTCTGCAGCCAGCGTTCGATCCACTCGCCCACGGCGGTGG